>DAOSJS010000009.1:0-13151 GCA_035367355.1 Candidatus Hydrogenedentota bacterium | reverse complement strand
TGCTGGGCTCCATCGCGAAGGACGCTCCGGGCGATTGGATCCAGGCCGGGGGCAATTTGTGGTTCGCGGGCGGGATAGCAGCGGACAGCGCTTCGGGCCCGGAAAACCTGCTCGCAAATCCCGGTTTCGAGGCGGGCACACAGGGCTGGTTTATCTACACGGAAGGCGGCGCGCAAGCTTCAGTGGCCCATGAGGTGGAAAGCGTTAATGGCTCATCCGGCGCGGTGCGCATCGGCTGCCAGGCTTCAGGCGCGAAACCGCATCATATCCAATTTTATACGAACGGGATCGCGATCGAACGCGGCGGTGTGTACCGGCTGACGATGGCCATGCGGGCTTCCGAGCCGTGCGAGATCTCTCCGCCCGTACTCATGAAGAACAGCGCTCCGTGGATGCGCTATGCCAACCCGCGCAAGCCGCACAACATCTCCGTTACCTCCGAATGGGCCGAACATACGCTCGTCTACGGCGCCACCGCGACCGCAGCGGACGGGCGTCTCAATTTCATGCTTGGGGGCGCTGTGCCCGCCGGTGTGTCACTGTATCTGGACCAGATCGGTCTGGAGCGCCTGGGTGAAGGCCTGATTCCACGCGACGTGGGCAACATCGTGTTCAACCACGGCCCCCACTGCGGAGTTAAGGTCTGGGGCCGCGAAGACCTTCGACAGCAGGACGACTACTGGTACGACGAGGACGGATTCGGAGTCTATGTATATTCGGCGGAAAATCCTGCGGAACGGTACGAATCCATCGAATGCGCGCTGCGCGATCACATCATTTACCAGCAGAACCAGCACCACATACTGTACGAGAACCTGGCCTGTCTGTACGGTGCGGCGCATGGCATCGGCGGGGGCAGCACGCACAACATCATCGTGCGGGATTGCGATTTCGGCTACATCGGCGGCGGCGACCAGATGGGGGACGGCCGCAGGGTCCGGTTCGGGAACGGAGTGGAGTTCTGGGGTCCGGCCCACGACTGCCTGGTAGAGCGGTGCCGGTTCTGGGAGATCTACGATGCCGCCATGACCCATCAAAGCAGCGGAGACGCTGCCCAATACCGCATCGTCTACCAAAACAATCTGGTCTGGAACTGCGAGTATTCGTTTGAATACTGGAACCGTCCCGAGACCTCGACGACCCATCACATCTGGTTTATCAACAACACCTGCCTGAACGCCGGGCACGGCTGGGGCCATACCCAGCGGCCTGATCCCGGCGGGCGCCACCTGTGTTTTTATGCGAGCCCGGCACAGCAGACCGAGTTTTACATCGTGAACAACATCTTTTACGAGGCGAAAACGAACGCCTTCTACGCGCCAAGCTGGCCTGTCGAACAAGTGAAAAGCCTCATCATGGATCACAATTGCTGGTACCAGGCGGAAGGCGTGATGGCGGCGCTGTCTGAGGGCTCATTCACGATGGCCGAGTTTGATGCCTGCCGAACCCTGACGGGCCTTGATGCGCACTCCATCGTCGCGCAACCCGGCCTCGTTGATGCCAAGGCGCTGGACTTTCGGCTGGCGCCCGATTCGTGCTGCATTGATACCGGCAGAGAGATCAAGGCCCTGTATCCGAGATCCGCGGATTTTGCAGGGACCCCCGTCCCTCAGGGAAAGGCGCCCGACATCGGAGCGTACGAGTTCCCGGCGCCCACGAACTGACAGGCATTGGGCCGTCACGCGGTTACCGCGTTACGGCGCCGGTGCGACTTCTTTCTCCCAGTCGACGGCTTCCAGGGCGGCTTTCAGCTGGGCGAATTCCGCCACAAGCTCGTTCGCATAGTGTTCTGAGACCCCGGCCAGGCGGTCGTCCTTGGCGGCGGCCTCGAGCTCGAGCGCGATCCGGTTGACGCGAAGGCCGCCAATGGAGGCCGCGGCGCTCTTAAGGGCGTGGGCCTTGTGCTGGACCGTGTCGCGCTGTCCGCCTGTGAGGGCAGCCGCGAGGGCTTCCACTTCCTGGGGCAGGCTCTCGAGAAACACGCCCGTGACCCGTTTGAGTATCTTGACGTTGCCGCCGGTGATTTCCGCGGCGCGCTGTGTGTCCAGCACGGGGATCGTGTCGTCAATGAGTTGCGGCGCCTGTGCCGTGGATTTGTTTTCTGCTGGCTTGTGCGTGACGTCGTCCATGGTGCTTCCTTCGGGCACTCCTGCAGGTTGTTTGTGGAGCCAGCGCATCAGAAGTTCCATCAGCATGGCGGGTTCCACGGGTTTCACAAAATGGGCATCCATGCCGGCTGCGATGGATTTTTTCTGTTCGAGTTCGGAGGCGTGTCCCGTCATCGCAATAATGGGGACGTGGGCGGCCTGGCCTTCCCATTCGCGAATGGCGCGGGTGGCGGCATACCCGTCGAGCACTGGCATCTCACAATCCATCAGCACGGCGTCGAACTGGTCCTGGCGGTAGCATTCGAGGCCTTCCTGGCCGTTGGATGCCACGGTGACGCGGCATCCCAGGGTCTTGAGGACTTCGCGGGCGACCTCCTGGTTCACCGGCTCGTCATCGACCACCAGGATGTTGGCGTTGATGTATGGTTTGGAGCGCGATTCCTCCACAGCGCCTTTTTCACGGGCCTCCGCAACCGTGTGCCGCGTAATCAAACCGGTATCCAGCTTGTTTTCATGAGCAGACCAGGCGGCGCGGAGCATGTCACGGAATTCGCTGCTTCGAAGAACCCCGCTGAGATAGGCGGTGAATCCGGCTTCGGCAGCCGCGGCCGCCTCCCCGCGCAGGCCTGTGCGCGACAGCATCACGAGCACGGTATCGCGCAGCTGGGGGTCCGTCTTGATGGTTTCACCCAGCACGATCGCATCCATGGCGCCCGGCTGATGAGTGATGAGGGTCAGTTGAAACGGGGTGCCCTTGCGGCAGACGCTGCGCATCCCGGCGAGCGCTTTTTCTGCGCTCGAGACCGTCTCGACGTGCAGACCCCAGCTGGAAAGCTGTTCGTGGAGAATCCGCCGGTTCATTTGGCTGGGATCGGCCAGCAGCACCTGCAACCCGCGCAGGTCGGTTGCGTCGTCCGGCGGCGCCACCGCGGCTTCGCGATCCAGCGCGAACGGGAGCGTGACGCGAAACCGCGAGCCTTCGCCGACCGTGCTCTTCACGCCGATACGCCCGCCCATCATGTGGCTGAGTTTGTGAGCGATGGGCAGGCCCAGGCCGGTGCCGCCGTAATACTGATAGGTGGCGTCATCGGCCTGCACAAACTGGCGGAAGACGCCGTTCAGCCGCGATTGCGGGATGCCGATACCGGTATCTTCCACGGCGATGCGCAGAATGGCGCGCTCTTCATCCAGTCCGAGGCACTCCGCGTTCACGAGCACATGGCCCTGGTGCGTGAATTTAATCGCATTGCCGATGAGATTGGTCAAAATCTGCCGGACCCGGCCCGCATCGCCGATGAGGCGCCGGGGGGCGTTCGGGGCGTAGCGCATGATCAAGGCGAGCCCCTTTTCCTCGGCGCGCGGGACCAGCAGCTCGACCACATCCGTAATGGTGACCTCGAGGTCAAAGGGAATGGGGGTAATGGTGAGGCGCCCCGCTTCAATGCGCGCATAATCAAGGATGTCGCCAACCAGTGACATCAGGGCGCGCCCGGAGCGCTGGATGGTCTCAACATAGTGCCGCTGGGTCGCGGTGAGTTCCGTTTCCAGGAGCAGGTCGGTCAGTGCAATGACGCCGTTCATGGGCGTCCGGAACTCATGGCTGGTGTTGGTCAGAAATTCGCTCTTGGCGCGCGTGGCCTGGAGCGCGGCTTCCTTCATGGCGATGGCGCTCCGGCACGTGGTGTCTTTTTCCTGGAGCTGGCGCTGGAGGGTCTGGGTACGCTGGGCGATGCGCTGTTCGAGCTGCGCCTGCGCATCCTGAAGGTCGCGGTCGCGGCGGCGGACCTCTTCAAGCACATCGATGAGGCGCTCGAAAAAAGTGCCCGCCCGGCCTTCGGTCTGGTTGGCCATCTCGTAGGCGTATCGCTGCATCTCATCAATGGAGGCTGCAAACTGCTGGTTCCGCTCGCGCATGCATGCGGCGCAGAGGCGGCGGTATGCGGTTTCGCGCATATGTTCGCGGCACGCGAGTGCGCCGCAGTTTTCGCATTTCTCCGCACAATCGTCACAGAGCAGGCGTTTGCATTCGCCACAGAAGCCGACCGAACTCCGGACACCGCAGAAGTCACAGTTCATACAGGCAGATTCCCCCGAGGCCTCAGACCCGATGGTTGCGCAATTACTCCTTCTTTTTCCCCCAAAGAACGACGTTATCCACATTGCCGGTGTCGTCAAACGAGCCAAATCCGACCTTGCCGTGAAGGAAAGTCTTATCCGTGGCGGTCATGATGGGCGTATCCATGTCGTTGAAGAATACCTTGATGTCGCCCGAGGCCGTATCCCGCACGACGCGCACCTTGTGGTAGACATCGAGTCCCCAGTCGGCGCCTTCGGTGCGTTGCGTGGCGATCGAGACCCGGGGGGCGCCGTTGACGAGAAACACCGAATGAGCGTGCGGATCGGCTTTGGTCGCAATATGCACATAGTAAAAGTGCGCAGGATCCTGGTATCCGAAAAAGACACACATATCGCGGTGGCCGTACTCTTTCCCGGTCTGTTTCATGTCCGCCTGGAGAATGAAATCGGTCACCTCAAAGCCTTTAAGGAGCGAGATGCTGAGTGGCGACCGCACCGGCGGGGTGTAATCACTGGCATCCTTCAGCGCGTAGGCGTGGCCCGTGCCGTCTTCCACGACGGCCCAGGCCTTGGGATCGGTGGGCTGCCACTGTTTTGCGATGATCTCGGGATCTTTCTCAAAATCCTCAAAATGCAGCCGCTTCAGGCCGTTCATTTCCTGGGGCGGCGTCCCTGCAGCCGCACCGCCGCCGTTATCCGCGCCCAAGGCCGGATTCGCCGCGCCGAGAGCCATAATACCGCCCAAAATTATCCGTAAAACCAACTGATGGGCTCGTCTCATGGCATCGTACTCCTTCCCGGGCCGTGTATTCGTGATTTCCCCGTGAAAAAACTCAAACTGAGGGAGATTCCCCCGTTTGTGCATTCACTTTTAATCGTACCGCACTTTTGGCCCATACGCAACGTCAAACCCGGATATTTTGTGCGCGAACGCGCTTCCAGGCCTCAAAACGAAGCCAAAGAAGTCCCTGCTTCCCGCGCACAGGAGGCTGGCGCCGGCCGCCGGGCTTCGGCGGCCGGCGCCAGCCCGTTTGACCTGATTTCATCGATGAGGCTAGAATCCCGGGCACGGGGACGGGCTGCGAGGGATATATTCCCGTAAAGAAAGCGAGCTACATGAGCATTGTCTTCTACAACACGCTGACGAAACGCAAGGACACGTTCGTGCCGCTGGAAGCCGGCAAAGCCGGTATCTACACCTGCGGGCCGACGGTCTACAACTACGCCCATATTGGCAACTTACGCACATTTTTGTTTGAGGATCTCCTGCGCCGCCACCTCGAATACCGGGGCTATGCCGTCACGCATGTCATGAATCTGACGGACGTCGAAGACAAGATCATCCGCACCTGCCGGGAAACCGGGGAATCGCTCGAATCGTTGACGGGCCGCTATGCCCAGGCCTTCCTTGAAGACCTGGACACGCTCCGGATTCTGCGCCCGCACCGCATGCCCCGGGCGACGGAAACCATCCCTGAAATTGTGGATTTCATCAAGATCCTGCGCGACCGGGGGCACACCTACGAGGTGGACGGCAGCATCTATTTCCGGTTGGCGTCGTTCAGCGGTTACGGCAAGCTCAGCGGGTTCGACATCGACACCCTGAAGGCCAACGCCGGCGGCCGCATCGATTCGGACGAATACGAGACCGAAGACGCCCGCGATTTCGCCCTCTGGAAAGCCTGGGATGAGGACGATGGCGACGTGTATTGGGACACGGAACTGGGAAAAGGGCGGCCGGGATGGCACATCGAATGCTCCTGTATGAGCCGCAAACACCTCGGGGACTCGTTCGACATCCATTGCGGCGGGGTCGATTTGGTGTTCCCGCACCACGAAAACGAGATCGCGCAGTCCGAGGCCGCCACCGGAAAACCGTTTGTCTCGTACTGGCTTCACGCGGGCCATCTGCAGGTGGAAGGGCGCAAGATGGCGAAGTCGTACGGCAACACCTACACCCTGCGCGACCTGCTTGACAAGGGGTACGACCCCGTCGCCATTCGCTGGGCCCTGTCCGCAACGCATTACCGCGAGCCCAGCAACTTCACATTTAATGGCCTCGAAGCGGCCGCCCAATCCGTCCGCCGCATTCAGGATTTCCGGCTGCGGCTCGCAGAGGTCGAAGGCGCTGGCGCCGATCCCGCCGATGAGGCCGCGGCCTGTGAAAAAGCGTTTGGCGAAGCCCTGGACGATGACCTCAACATCTCCGCGGCCCTGGCGGCCGTGTTTGATTTCGTCCGCGATACCAACAAGCGGATCGATGATGGCAGCCTCGGTGCGGAGGGAGCCGCGAACGCGCTGGCCCTTCTGGACCGGCTCGACGCCGTGTGCGCACTGTTTCCGGCGAAAGAAGCGGATGCCGTGCCGCAGGATGTGCTCAATCTCGTGAACGACCGGCAGCGTGCCCGCCGTGAAAAAGACTTTGCGCGCGCCGACGAGATTCGCGATACACTGAAGGCAATGGGATGGGTCGTCGAGGATACTCCCGACGGTCCGCGGGTGAAAAGAGCGTAACAGCACGGTCTGCGCCGGCGGGGCGTTTGTGGCCCGTGCGGGAAGGTGGCGCCATGAGGACCTCGCGCTTGCAGGGGATGCAGGCCCTTCATGATATCGAGCAGCGGTCGTTTCAATTGACCTTGTCGATCATCGAACTCGTGCGCCAGATCGAGCCGGAGCTGCCCCAGGCCCTTGCCGACCGGATTATCATCACGGCGACTAATTTCGGGGCGGGCGTCTCTGAGGCGCTGGTGCACAGCACCCCGAGAAACCAGATCAACAAGCTTGCGGGAGCGCGCCGGGCTACACGCGAAATGGCCTTTCTGCTGCGCCTGCTCAACGGTATCCAGATGGCCGCCGAACCGGCATTGCGCCCCATGCTCGAAGAAGCCGCTGCCCTGCAGGACGAACTGACCCGCCTCATCCTGCGCGTGCGCCAGGAAGCCGAACGCGCCTCCTCGAAATGAGCGGCATCCTCAGTCCCTCCACTGTCCCCTGCGGCGCGGCGCTACGGAACTTCCTGGCAGGGGAGGTGTTTCATCTCATGTGGTCGAGGTTGTCCGGCGCATGAATACCCCCTCGGACTGGGAACTCGTCGCGCTCGCGCGTGCCGGCGATGACCAGGCCTTTGGGGCGCTGGTTCGACGGCACGAGAACGGCCTGATCGCCTTCTGCCATCGCATGACCGGGTCGCGCGACGATGCCGAAGACCTGGCACAGGAATGCTTCATTCGCGTGTACCGGTATTTGTGGCGACTGCGGCCCGAGGCCAAGTTTTCGACCGTCCTGTTCGGTATGGCGCGTAACCTGACCTTGAATTTCCTGCGCGATGCGAAGCGCCGCGGCCGGTGCCGGACCCAGCCGCTGACAAGCCACGATGCGGTGCAGGAACGGGTCTGCAATCCGCTCCACACTCCGGACAGCCAGGCGCGTCTTAGCGAGCTCGAAGCGCGGCTTGAACGCACCCTCGAGTTGCTGTCGCCCGAGCACCGCGAAATTCTGGTGCTGCGTGAACTGAATGGCCTGGACTACGACGCCATCGCGGCGGTGATTCGCCGGCGTAAAGGCACGGTGCGGAGCCGCCTGGCCCGGGCACGCGAACAATTTCGAATCCGTTGGCTGGAGCTCGGAGGAGGCGATCTATGAACAACGACCAGCTCTCCGAAGTGCTGTCGGCGTATCTCGACGGCGAGAGCAGGGATCCCGAAGCAGTTGAACGCCTGCTCGAGAGCGATCCGGCGGCACGGCGCCGTTACGACATTCTTTTGTCGCAATCTCAGGCTCTGCGCCGCTTGCCGTCGCCAGAGGCCGGACCCGAATTTGCGGTGCGGCTGCTGGCGAGGCTGCGGGAGCAGCAGACCCGGCCGTATCGCGGCTGGGTGATGGGGGTCGCGCCGTGGATGCTCGCGGCGGCGGTTGCGTTCGTGCTGGCCGCCGCCTATCTGGCGATCCAGGCACCGCCGGAATCCCGCGTGTCTCCGATAGCGACAGAGATCCAGAAATGGCGTGAGATCGACCCGGACCTGCTGGATTCCATCCTGCTCGAACGAATTGCAGCGGATCCGGACGCACTTGACGCGCTGGAAAGTGAGTATGCCGGTGTTTCACCGGACGCCGATGGCCGATACGCCGCTGATGGCGCTCCCGCCGGCATGTATGAAGACCTGCCGCTTGACACGTGGATTGAGGATCTTAATCCAGACGAAGAGGCTGTTTTTCGAGAACTGCTTGTCGCCTATGCGATGGAGGGCTAGATCATGAAACACACGTTGCCGCTATTTGTTGCCGTTGTGACGCTGGGTGTGATGGGGACGCTTGCGCTCGCGCAACCGCTTGACGGGCCGCCGCGTCCGCCGCGCGCCGCGGGCCCGCTTATGGAACAGCTCGCGGGCATGCGCGAAGCAGACATCCGGTCGCTGGTGGAGACAGTACGCATGGTAAGACTGTCCCGCGAACTGGGGCTTACCGACGAACAGACGGTGGTTTTGGTGCGGCAGTATAACGAGGCTCGAGAAAACGGAGTCAAGGTGCAACGGGAACGGCATGAACTCATGCGCGAACTACGCGGGCTCGTCAGCGCGAATGCCCCTGAGAGCGACATCGATCAAAAACTCGAGCAATTGATCGCGAAAGACCGGGAAGCGCTCGCCACGCGGCTTGACGCATTTGAAAAAGCCAGCGTTCCGTTGACGCCTGCGCAACAAGCCCGGCTCTATCTTTTCATGGGCGACTTCGATAAACGCATGCGCACCCTCATCGAGACGGCACGCAAGCAATTGCGTGAACAGCGCGGGGAGAGCGCGCGAGACGGCTTCCCGCGCCAGGGTGGGCTCCGGCGCGGCGCAGGCGATGGCCGGGCAGGAAGAGGAGAGCACGGGCGCCAGAGAGGCCCCAGACCCATGCCGCAGACACCGCCCCGGCCGGTGGAGCCGCCATCTGAACAACCCTGACCACGGCGCATGTGGGAAGGCTAGTTGCGTGTACGGCAGACGGTGCTGGCGGTCAGGCCGCGATCATCGGTCAGGTTGATGAAGTACGCCGCACAACCGCTCGGAATTTCCGCGGACACCCGGCCGTCCTGGAGGATGGCCGGCGCGGTTTCCCAGGTGCACTGGCTCCAGTTGCTGGCATCGCGGGTCCATATCAGTTCGGCGCTTACCGGCGTGCCGCCCTCGAACAGGGCCAGGGCAGTTGTGCCTTCCTCGGCTTCGGCCACGATGCGCAACAGGGGCGCGCCGCCCCGCACCTGGCTGTCGGCGTATACGTAAATTTCCTTCGGCGCCCATCCGTGGTGGTGGCTGTGGCCGAGCCCGGGCTGCACGCTCAGGGTTTTCGAGCCTCCCGCACGCAAATAGGTGCGGCTGTAGGCGCCCAGGTGGTAATGCGGATCGTTGGGCGCATTGACCCACAAGGTCGGCATGGTGATGGCGCCCACGTAACCGGACGGGTCCCACAGGCGCATCCATTCCTCCGCCTTGCCGGGGGGCATGGATTCGAAGGCGGGTTTCCAGGTGAGCTCATTAATGAACCCGCACCCGTAGACGGGGATCGCGAATTGAAACCGGGAGTCCACCGCCGCGGCAATGTTGGTCAGAAATCCGCCCCATGAAATGCCCGTGAGCCCGATCCGGGCGGGATCGACCCCCGGTTGCGAAGCGAGAAGCGAATGGGCCAGCGCGATGTCGGCGATGGCGTGGAAGATCCAGTAATCCTCAACGGCTCCCATCATGGGCGAGGCGGTGCCGAAATCGGTCGGGCCGCTGTGTTCGTGGGTAGGCCGGCTTTTGTAGTCGCCTCGCGGCACCGTGCCGTCCATGTCCATGGCGATTGCGGCATAGCCGCGGGCGTTCCAGAGGCGCACCCATTCGTCGTAGGCGGTGCCGCCGCCTCCGTGGGCCAGAACCATGCCGGGCACGGGTTCGCCATCGGACCGTTCGGGCACGCCCAGCCACGCGAACACCCGCGTGGGCCGGCCTTCCAGCGGGAGGCCTTCATAAAAAAGCGCCTGCACGCCTTCCGCCCAGAATCCATCGGCGGGATAGGTTGCAGGAACCTGTGCCAGGCGTGCGAGGTCCCATTGCACCGGCAGGGGCGTGACATCATTGGCCGCAAAACAAATCGAAATCATCGCCAAAATCATGTCGAGGTCTCCAAGGCATCTCCCACTGGAAAGGTGCGCTGCGCAGAAGCCTCAAAACCACCGCGTTAACGCTCCGGGGGGTACCACAACATCATGGGATCGGGGCCGTTGCCGGTGGCGATCACCTTTTCGACGGTCAGCGTCTCGGTGTTGACCACGTGAACGCCGTCGTTGTGTTCGCAGCCGACAAACGCGCGCGTGCCGTCGGGAGAAAGCACAATGCCGATGGCGAAGCGGCCCACGCGCACGCGCGCGAGCTCCTTCCGCGCCGCGACATCGAGCACGATCAGCACACCCTCTTCGATCCAGCCCGGAATATAGGCGCGCGCTCCATCCCCGGTGAAAAGGATCCGCACGGGCATGCCGGGGCACGCGAAGGTCTCAAGCGGCGCGTGCGTCGCCGTGTCGATGATGGTGATGGAGCCTCCGGTCTGGTTCAGAGCCCAGAGCTGCTTGCCGTCGGGCGTGAACGCCATCCCCTCCACGCCCGGGCCGCATGGAATCTGGGTGAGCAGTTCGCCCGACGCCCGGTCAATGACCGACACGTTCTCAGACGTGATGTTCGCGGTGTAGAGGCGCGTGCCGTCGGGTGAGACCAGCACCATGTGCGAGATCGTGCCGTGGGTGGGGATGCCGCGGGTGACTTCGTGCGTGGCGGTGTCCACCTCCACCACAAATCCGGTCTGACCCGCCGTGAAATAGGCGTGTTTGCCGTCGGGCGCCATGGTCGCGCCGTGGATGCGCGTGTAGTCGCCTGTCGGGATTTGTTTGATGTGTTTCCGCTGCACGAGGTCGATCACGGAGATGGTGTTGCCGGGGGGCGCGTAATTCGAGAGGTATATGATGCGCTGGTCAGGCGTGATGGCCATCTCATGCGGGTTGGGCCCCGTCGGGATGGTCTCCATCACCTCCAGCGAGGCCAGATTGATAAAGCTGAGCGTGTCGTCGTGCTTGTTGGCAACGACCAGAACGGGCTCGGTGGTTTCGGGTGCAGCCGCCAGCATCGCGGCCATTAGAACCATAAAGCAGGGCATGGCAAGGCACTCCTTCCACAACTGGCGGCACTCGTGTTTAGAACGCCATTATGTCGGTGCAGCCGGAGTGAATCAATGGTGCGCGGCAGCGCCGCTCCGAAGTCTCGCAATGGAGAGGGCCCATCTGTTATTGTCATGTTCTCCGGGGGGGAGCGCTTGTGAAGAACGCCTCGAAACGCGGCGGAGATGTGCTGGGAATACACTATGGGCTCGTCATCCTTGTGATGAGCACCTGTGTCGTGTTCGGCGCGCTCGGACTTGCCCGGTTCGGCTACAGCATCCTTCTGACGCCGATGCAATCCGCGCTTGGACTGGATAACACCCAGGCGGGCGTGCTGGCGACCGCGAATCTGGCGGGATATCTGGTGTTGTCGGTCGTGGGCGGCGCATTGGCATCACGATACGGCCCCCGCGCGGTCATTGCGGCCGGCCTGGCTCTGGCCGGAGCGGCCATGATCCTGACGGGCTTTTCGGAGGGCATGGCCACGGCAGCGCTCTGGCGCGGCGTGACAGGCCTTGGCAGCGGCGCGAGCAATGTCCCCGTCATGGCGCTGCTGGCGGCGTGGTTTGCCCCGCGGCGGCGCGGTCTGGCAGCGGGCGTCGGCGTGTCGGGCTCCTCCTTTGCCCTTATCCTTCTCGGGCCGTCTGTGCCGCCGCTTCTAACGCATTTCGGCGATGCGGGGTGGCGCGTGTGCTGGGGCCTGCTCGGCGCGATCACCCTTATTCTTGCGGCCGCGGCCAGCCTGCTGCTGCGCAACCATCCCGACGATGTGGGCGCCCTGCCTCTGGGCGCCCTGCCGGGCGAGCCCCCGCCCGCGCCCCGCGCGGCGCCCTTGCGCTGGGCCAGCGTGTATCGATCATGGACCGTCTGGCATCTGGGGCTGGTGTACGTCGCGTTCGGGTTTGCGTACATCATTTACCTCACGTTCTTTGTGAAGCATCTGATGAGCGATGGCGGCTATACCCATTCCGAAGCCGGGCGCCTCTTCATGCTCATGGGCTGGTGCAGCGTGTTGTGCGGCCTGATCTGGGGGGCGGTCTCCGACGCGCTCGGACGCAAATGGGCCCTGGTCATCGTGTATGGCATCCAGACGGCGGCATTCACGTTGTTCGCGCTCGCGCCGAACCCGCTTGGCTTCACCGTCTCCGCCGTGTTATTCGGGCTGACCGCGTGGAGCATTCCCGCCATCATGGCGGCGGCATGCGGCGATATGCTTGGCCCGCGCATGGCTCCGGCGGCGCTCGGGTTCATCACCCTGTTCTTCGGGATCGGCCAGGCGGCAGGGCCCAGCGTGGCGGGCGCGCTGGCGGATGCGTCCGGCTCGCTGAGCTCCTCGTTTCTGCTCGCCGGGGGCGTTGCCGTCCTGGGAGGCGCCGGCGCCGCGCTGTTGCGCCCGTCATCGGCGGGAAGCTGATGGATATGCGGCGCCCGCCGCGCCCCGCAACGCCTATACGCCCGACCCCTCAATCACCGCGAGAGTTTTGCGCAATGCAGTCTCCGCGACCACCTTCGGCTCCTGGGCGTAATGCTCCTCATTGAACATTTCGATCGACAATGCGCCCCGGTAGTCGATCTCCTTGAGTTGCTGAAACACGCTCGCGAGGGGCAGGATGCCGTCGCCGGGATAGATCCGGTGTTTGTCCACCATCTCCTCGCGGGCAGGCTCGGATGGGACGTCGTTGATGTGGAAATTGGCAATGAAATTGCCGCGTATGTGCCGGATGCCCTCAAATCCTGATCCGCCGCGGTAGAGGTGGAAGGTATCCATGATCAGGCACGCATCGGGGATGTTTGCG
>DAOSJS010000008.1:0-30526 GCA_035367355.1 Candidatus Hydrogenedentota bacterium | reverse complement strand
ATGCCGTAACTCCCCACGATGCCGTAGAGGCTCAAGACCCCGCTCAGGAACCGGCCCACGGGGTTCTTGACGTCGCGGCCCTGGGTGAGGATAAGCCCGAGCGCGCCGACGCCGAACGCGACCAGGCCGAGCGCATTCAGCCAGCCGGGCAGCGTTGCGAACATCCGGCAGACGAGGAGAATGAAGCCCGGCAGCGCAATGAGCCAAAGCACGCCGTCGTACACGGCCGTGGCCTTGTCTCCCTGTTTCACATGGCTGTAGACTTTCAAGCCAATGGCATAAAACTGGTTGAGCACGCCGATCAGCAGCGCCATCAGCAGCACCACCACGGGGTTCTCGACGGGGTTCACCAGCGTAGTCGCGTTCAGGAGCCGCTCGACGGGGTTGCCCTCTCCCAGGTACGCGGCCGTGTACAAATCGCCAAAACACGAACCAAAAATGAACCCGAAGAGGATAGTCGGTATGCTCGCCATCAGAAGCAGTTTGCCGAAGTTGTACAGGCCTTCGTAGGCTTTGGTGCGCAGCATGATATAAGCACTGATTCCGAGCAGCATTAACCCGTAGCCCACATCGCCAAAGCACATCCCGAAAAAGAGAAAAAAACCAAAGAGCACGAACGGCGAAGGATCAAACGCCCCGTACATCGGGAGCCCGAACAGATCGACCAGCATACGGACAGGCCGAACGCTTTTCGGCAGCGAAATGCTGATCGGCACCACTTCATCCGGCGATGGTTTCGTCAAGATCACCTCAGCCCGGTCGTATCCTTTCAGCGCCTCTTTCAGCGTGCCGGCATCTTTCTCCCGGATAAAACCGGTCATCACCTGCACCCATCGGCCACGGGCGCATTTGAGACGGGCCAGTGCAAGATTCTTGCAGCTGTCCCAGAAGGCTTTGAGAATGAGGATTTCCCGGCGGTGCCGGGCCAAATCCCGTGCTCCCGCCCGGATGGCCGCGACCTCTTCTTCGAGCGACGCCTGGTCAAGCGTCAACTCGCGGATCCGATCGCGAATGGTACCCGGCACATCCGGCAGCGACACTTCAGTAAACCCATGGCGCGCGAGCGCTTCCCGGGCCTTCTGCTCGTCCGCCAGGACAAAGGCCGCCAGCACCTGCACCGGTTTCCTGGGGGGGTCCGTCCCCTGCTCCAGTTTCGGAGCGCCTTCCCGGTAGTACTTCCCTTCATAGAGGCGCTCAACCGTCAGAGTGCCAGGCGCATTGGCGTCCAGTTGAAGGGCGGTTAAGTCCGCGGGCAGTATCTCCCCGAACAGAACGCGTGTATGGCGTGTTTTCGCCAGATCGCCGACGTGGATCGCCAGCGATTCAAAAGGCCTCAATTCCTCAAGCTGGTTCTGGATCTCTCCGGAGTGGCGATCCGCGCGCCGGTAAGCGGCGTCAAGTTCATGGGCGCGGATGTAGTGGCTTTCCAAATCGAAATTCTGACGGACGGCATCCAGCTCGCCGGGCTCAATGACGAGCGGTACCGGGGCGAGGCCAGCCACAAAGCTCTTTTTCTCGGGCGCCAGGGTATCGATCAGGCCGAGAAGAAGGTGAATTTTCTGAAGAACCTGGTCGATTTCCTCGGTCGACGTCTCGGGCGGCGCCAGGTGCTCACCGATGTCTTCACTTCGTTCCTGGACATCGGTCATCTCGGCAATGCCCATGCCATGCAAGGTGCGGAGAATGCGCTTCCCGTCGCCGGTAGGGCACAAGATGACCATCTTCAGCATGGAATCAATTGCCATTACTCAAACTCGCAAAACCGGGCGACGATTTTCGCTGCCTGTTCATCGAGCAGGCTTTGCGGAACCCGCTTGACGCGCTCGATCTCCTGCACGAGCGCAGCCCGGGCCTGGGCCGCTTCATCCTGGTGTTTCTGTGTGGCCGTATTCCGGTATTCATCAATGCGGCGCAGCAGGGCCGCTTCGTCTTCCAGTTGAATCCGGGCGATCTGAGCATCGGCGTTTTCATCTATCGCCTTTGCTTCCTGGCGGGCGCTGTCGAGAATGCGTTCCGCCTCATTTTCCAGGGAAAGGACTTTATCGATCAGAGTTTTCATACTGGCCTCTCAAGCGGGAACATGCGCTGGGGCTCCAGCTGTGAAGTTTACCCCGCAGGAAATGATACACGTCCGGGGAAACGGATGCAAACAAAACGTAGAACTTCCAGTATAAAGTTAGCACATTTGCCCGGATGTTTCATCTATTCACCGAGCGGACATGAAATCCCCGGTACTTGCTTTCCCTTCCTGGAAGCGCCGGCAAACGGCGGGAGGGCGCCGTACTGGGGATTGAATTATGCCTCGTGTTTCACGGAATGAACGCAAGTTTATACCAGCGGATAACACCGATGCAATCTTCGCAGCACCAGAAGGCCGCGAAGACGGCACCATCGGCCGAGCGAGCAAGGCACGGCGCGCCGAATCGCAGCGCCGCCCGGGCGGGCCCGATTCAGCGTCTTATTCCGCGCTCTGGCCGGCTCGGTGAAGTTCAAGGACGTCCTGTTCCGACAGGGCGTTCTCGTAAAGCCGCACGTCGCGCATCCACCCATTGAAGAAATCGCCCGAACCGGCGCCAAGCCGCAGCGGCTCGCCGTTGGCCAGGTCAAAGTGATCCGGATCAAAGGTGGCGCTCACCGCCACAGGGCGCCCATCGATGTACAGCCGCAGCTGCGCTGCGTCGCGCACGGCGGCTACATGACGCCAACCGGGTTGCAGCGCGTGATCCCACGTAACGTTCCGGCCCGCTTCCATGCAGAACACCTTACCCGACGGAAGCGTCCCGCAAAACAGCTTGCCCTGGTAGATGGCCATAGACCACGCCCGCCGGTACCTGCCTTCCGCCGTATCCAGCTGCTGACCCACGGGTGTCCACAGCGTGCCGCCGTCGTACCGGTATACCTTCGAAGAAGGCAGAGTTCCCGTGTAGAGCGAGCCGTTGTAGACCATCATGGCCATGGTTTCCAGCTCGTCGCCAGGCCGACCGAGCAAAGACCAGACGCCATTGGAATCCATGCGGTAGACATTGGCGTTGGGCCATGTCGATACATGCAGGTGCCCGTCGTAGACCGTGAACGAGTAATCTTGATGGATGGGCGGGTCAATTGTTCCGCCGACGTACTCCCATGCGCTGCCGTCATACCGGAACGGTCCGCCGGGGGCGTCGTACGACACCATATAGAGCGCCCCGTCGAAGACGCCGGGATTAAGCACGCGCCTTCCCGGATTTCCGCAATAGGTCCATTCCGTTCCGCCTTCGTAGCGATACAGGCCGAACCCATCCTGTTTCAGAGTCGTCGCATGCAGCTTGCCGCGGTAGACGCCCAGGCCGCCCATCGTACCGGCCTCGCCGGTCTCGGGATTGGACAGAGTCCCACAGTAAGTCCACTGTGTACCGCCCTCGTAACGATAGACTTTGCCGCCGGGGGTGGTGTTAGGCGACTCGGCTAACGCGGAGCCGGTGGTGTCGTACCAGGAACTGCCCGCGTAGAGTTGGCCGTCACATACTGCGAGCGCAGCGACGGCATTGCTGGCGTCGGGACTGCCGCAGTCGATCCAATTCGTGCCGCCCGCATACCGGTACACGCGGCCCGACTCCCCCGTCTCCGGCTCGCAGGTGGCCGCATACAGATCTCCCTCGTGGACGGCCATCCCGAAGATCAGCACTGCATTGCCGGGCCGTCCGCAGTCTGTCCACTGAGGATCCGTACGCCTCTGATCGATCCCGAAATGCACGGTTCGGAAGTTGGGCTGCGAATTGGAGACGCCTGAACAGGTGAGGATGCTGAGGTTGAGCCCTGTGCGCGAAGCCGCGTCGTATTTGCTGAGCAAATCACCGAGGTTGTCGTCCAGGACCTCTTCCGTGTTCACCCAAAGCGAGAAGGTGAAATCGCCGGTACCGAAACGGGGCGCGAGTGCCTCAGGCAACGCCAGCCAGGCGCCCCGGCCGTCAAACCGGGCCGCGGAAGCTCCATCCGGAGAAGATGCGCCAAATTGGACGCCATGATTCTCAAGATGACGCTCATGTCCGGAGATGTCCTGGCCGTCCGTTATGAGCGGCCATTGGGCAGCCGGTTCCGCAGCCACTGCGAAACCGCTCCACGCGCAGAGCACAATCGCCAACGTCACAAAACAAGGCCAGATCGCCATTGAAAGTCTCCTTTTTTGAACAGGCCACAACGCCGCCGGCCGCATTGATCCATCTCGCCGCGCACTGGTGCACACCCATGGTCAGTCGAACACAGGATTCCGCCTTAGCCCCGGATCATTCCCCGGCTACTTTGGACAGGAACGGAACTCCCCATGCGGCACCATGCATCCAGCATGGCATCCTTCGGCCATTATAGCTGACGCCGCGCTCCACCGCACAAGACCATCCGCCCGGCCGCCCATCCCAGCGCATCCACCCTGAAGAAGGGCAGGCACAGGGGTCTGCCCCTGCGCGCTGCCGTAATTTGGGGGCTGTTCTCGTAAAAAATATACTCGGGAAGCCGTTGTCCCGTCTGTCCCGCGGACCGCCGGGTCGATGGCTGCCGGGTTCAGCGTTTTTCGTAGGTATAAACCACCGCTGACGGTTTCTCGCGCATCGTCACCGGAATGCCGGGCGACCGCAGCTCGCTCCCGGAAAATTCGGTTAAGGCTTCGGGCTGATCGACATCGACCACAACATACCGGGCGTCGGGATCAAGCGCATGCAGCGGCAGCTGCGCCGTCAGGTAGATGCTGTTCTGACGTCGAAACGCCTGGACCATGCCCTGGCCATCGGCGGGCCGATGAAACTGCCAGGCGATCCACTCCGAATCGTCCAGGGTATACGGAGTCAACGGGTAGTAGTCGCCGAAATAATTTGGTGCAAAGGCTTTCCACTGGTCCATGAGACGTTTGAGGTTGACCCAGTCCAGGCCGTTATCCCGTTGATCCCAGCAGGCGGTGAAATGAGGGCACAAGGTGCTTCGGACGAGATAGGTGCTGGTTTTCGAGGTGCCCGTGCCGTAGAACGGAAACCACGAGGCCAGGGCGTACGTGTGACACTGGTTGCCGATGGGTTCCATGATGTAGTCGCTGCGCAGGAGGGGAACCGCTCTGCGAAGGGTTTCGAGATCATTGCGACGGCCGCCGCTCGCGCACGAATCGATCAACAGGGCGGGGTGACGGCGTATAAGTTCATCCCAATAGGCCAGATATCCTTCCACATGCCGGATTTCTGTGATGCCCTGCCTGTCCTCCGCGTCGTTTGCCCGCCAGAACGGCAGCGGGTCCATATTGAAATCCTGCCGGTACAAGTCAATCCCCTGCTCGGTCAGCAGGCGGTCGACGTGTCCGATCAGCCACGCCCTGGCGTCCGGGTTGCCCAGATTCAGCAGACCGCCGTTTGCCCCGCCGAAAATCCATTCCGGGTGGTTTTCCGTTAACCACGTATCGGCGGCGACGCGCTCCGGCTCGAACCAGACAATGATGTTCACGTCCTTCGCATGGGCATGGTCGCTGATGGGGCGCAGGCCGCCGGGAAAGCGGTTCAGATCGACCTCCCAGGTGCCGGTATGCGGCCAGCCGGTCTTGTTGTAATACCAGCCGGCGTCCATCCACCAATAATCGAGTGCAATGCCTCGTTCCAGATACTTATCGATAAAGAAGAGCTGGTTTTCCGTGTTGGCGTGGATCATCTCGTCGAATTGGTGGGAACTGCACGCCGCCAGCTGCGGCAGGGGCGGAAGTTTGCCGCCCGGCCGCGGCAGATTGTGCGCGAGCATCCACGCGCGCCAGACATTCTGTGCATGCAGGCGATCACCGTTCCAGAACTGGAGAACGACCATCGGCGTGCGCACTTCTTCCCCCGGGTGCAGTCTGAAATGCGTCACTTCCTGGCCGGCGCGCAGACGCAGGCGGTTGCCGTCATCCCGCGTGAACTGCGCCGACCACTGGCCCGCCCAGCTGACCACAAAAATCAGGCCTTCGCCGCCGGACGAGATATTGAAATAGGGAAACTCGCTTTGTGTCGGCCGTCCACCGGTATTCACAATACGCCGGTCCATCCCTGGAGCCAGCATTTCATCAACTGGTTCAAAGCTGTCGGCAGTGCAATTGTCTCCTTTGTTCCGGTGCAGTACGTATTCTTCCGGCGAAACCCGTTCAAATGATGTGTCGATGGCCAGGACATCGCTCAGAATTGGGGAATCGGCCTCGCCGGTATTCCGAAAGTACAGCGTCCATTCGATAGTAGGAAAGTCCAGATACTGCACGCCTTGGCACCGGACCACCAGCCCGGTCTCGGGGTCGGTATAGGTAAGCGTGTGGCTTGTCACGCGTCCGGCGATTCGCTCTGTCCGGCGCTCCAGCATCCACGCGTCCAGAAAGTCGCTGGAGCGTTTTCCGCCGCAGGTGAAGGAAAAGAAGGGTTCGACAGCATACGGCGAGCGTTGCGGCCCCAGCTGCGCCAGGTCGCCCAGCCAAACTTCCGTTCCATCGTCAAGCACTACCCGCGCGTCGGCCCAATCGGACTGATCGCATGCGATTCCGTCGCCCGCATCGTCTACAGTAAGCACGAATTCCGTGGCCCCGCCCAGGTCGATCGATACCGGCACGCCCGGCATTCCCTCGCGGATGATTTCTGAGTGCCAAACCTGAGTCCCGCCGAGCTCCACGCCGAACACCACGCTCCCCCGCCCGCCGCTGGTCTGTTCGTTCGAGTCAACCCCCACGACCGCGTCAAAGCGCTGCCCCGGCTGCGCGATTTGCACCACAACGCGGCTGTTGGCGTGGCAATAGAGACCGCGGGTGTATTCCACATCCACCAGCCGCAGCGGGTGCCCGTCACGGGCGTTCATCTGAACCGGATCGTTGTTCGCCAACACCCGGATTCCTGGGTGCAGCGGGACTTCTTCCGCCTTCCCTTCGAACCGCGCTGCTGCCCACCGGCGCGCCTCATCCAATTCCGGAGCGCTGGGTGCAGCTGCTGTAGTCACGTGAGCCGTGAGTATGACCAAGAGCAATCCTGTCATGGCACCCTCCTGGACTGCGCGCGCCGAAATATTTTCCGTCAGCCCAATACACTAAGCACGGTAGAACTCGAACATCGACGGCGTCAGGCAAAAGCGCATCAAAAGGAACCCAGGCGCCCTGTTTTACGCCCTAGTGCGCCTGCTATTCACTCTGTTCGCGATACAGCCTGAACAATGCGAGGACTTCATTGGCGGTTTTAGCCGATTTCAATTGGCTGACGAGGCCTGGCTCCTCACCAAGCGACGCCACAGCGGCCAACGCCTCGAGATAACGGATGGATGCTTCGGGTGGCGAGACGATAAGAAAGATGAGATGGCAGGGCTTGCCGTCGGCTGCATCAAAATCCATGCCGGATGGTGAAATGCCCAGCGCTACCGCGACCTCGCGAACTCCGTCAGTTCGGGCGTGCGGGATGGCAATACCGTTCCCAAGTCCGGTGCTTCCCAGCTTTTCCCGGCTCAGGATCGCGTTGAGCAGAGCAGCGCGGTCAACGGCTTTGCCGCTGTCAATAAGCAGGTCGACAAGGCGTTCGATCAGCGTCCATTTGTCCGGCTGGCCAACATCGGCCAGGATCGTGTTCGCCTTGAGCAATTCTGTCAATACCATAATTTCACCTCCCCACGGTCTGCCGCGCGGTCAATCGGCGCTCCGTATACATCCAGCGCCCGCGCCATTCCTTAAAAAGACCATGTATTGGACTCCGTATGCTATACGTATGTTTCGGGTTCGGGCGTTCGCAAAAAAGTCGCGGATGCGGCCCGGCGTCACCGTGCGTCAATCAGGCGGAGTCGAAAAAGTCCTGTATCACCCGCCGGCCCCGGACTACCAGAACCGGACATCGCGCACCACAGATAATGCGTTCGGATTCGTTGAAGGTCGTATCTTTTCGGCTTAACGACTCCTCAATCTCCCCAAGGATGATCAGGTTGGCGCTGATTTCCCGGGCCTTGTCGAGCACCTGGCGATGAACAACGCCGTGCAGAAGCTCAGTGGTGAACTCCAGCTCTTTTTCCTGAGCGAACCGCTCCATGAGCGCAAGATACCGCCTGCCATCGTCTTCGAGATCACTTTTGAGAGCGATCTCCTCTTCTTTCAGAAAGACATGGGCTCTCGTAAGTTCTTCCAGAAGCCGCTCGTTTATGACGGCGATGGCATGGAGTTCGCCCCCAAATTGTCTGGCAAAGGCAACCGCATAGCGAATGGCCTGCAACCCGTGCTCGTTCGTTTCAATGTAGACGAGAATTTTTCCAAAGTCTGGGAGCGGGGGCATAGGTCATTCCTCCTCAGCTTCCAGGCGGTCTTTCACGAGCTTGAGGACAAAGAAGGCTTCCCGGTCTGCCTCTTCAAGCGCGGCTTCCACGTGGTGCAGGTTGTCTTCATAGTCGGGGATGAAGATACGTTCCAGGGCGTTGACGCGGCGGATGGTCTTCTGAATCTCTTTCGCGAGGCGCAACACGGAGATGCGGCACTCCGCGAGCGCAGCCAGCGACGCCAGCGCCTCTTTGAAGCGGCGAACGGCCTCATCGGTCCACACGGAGGTGCCGCTCGGGCCGTAATACGGCGGATTCCCGCTCATCTGGAGTTCCACGGCGGGCAGGGGGACGCCCATCACCCGGCGTTCCCGAAGCAAGAGGCTTGATTCGATGTTCACGGCGCGGCTGGCCGAGACGACCCCGGACACGCCGGTTACGAATTGAGCCTCCTGCAATGCCTCGAAGGCCGTTGCCATTGCCTGGCTGGTTTTTTGTTCGGCCTCGATGGCGCGGGCGGTGAAGCGCTTGAGTTCGAGGATCAGGATCTCGCGTTTCTGCTCCAGCAATTCATACCCCGAGCGTGCAAAGGCAAGCTCGCCTTTCAGGCGCAGCAGATTGGTTCGCGTCGGAGCAATGTGTTTCCCGGCCATATTACCTTCCGTAATACTTCCCGATTTCCTCTCTCGTGAGACGATGGAGTTCTTCACTCGGCAGCGACTGGAGAATTTTCCAGCCGAGATCCAGCGTCTGCTCGATCGAGCGATCTTCCTCCAGTCCCTGGGACAGAAACTGCCGCTCAAATGTCTCACCAAACGCCATATACTTCCGGTCCAAATCCGTCAGTTCTTCTTCGCCAATGACAGACGCAAGTGAACGGATGTCCTTTACATGTGCATACGAGGCGAAAAGCTGGCTGGCGAGATTGGCGTGATCGGCACGCGTCATTCCGTCGCCGATGCCGTCTTTCATCAGGCGGGACAGCGAGGGAAGGCCTGCAATGGGCGGATAGATGCTCCGTTGATCGAGTTCGCGCTCCAGCACGATTTGGCCTTCGGTGATAAACCCGGAAAGGTCGGGAATCGGATGTGAAATGTCGTCGTTGGGCATCGTCACCACAGGGATTTGCGTAATCGACCCGGGTTTGTCCCGGAGCATGCCCGCCCGCTCGTAAATGCTGGCCAGATCGCTGTACAAATAGCCCGGATAGCCTTTGCGGCTGGGAACTTCCTGCCGTTGCGTGGAGATCTCGCGCAGTGCTTCGCAGTAGTTGGTCATATCGGTGAGGATAACCAGCACGTGCATCCCCAGGTCAAATGCGAGGTATTCGGCAGCGGTAAGCGCCGACCGCGGGGTCATGAGCCGTTCCACGGACGGGGCATCCGCCAGGCTGAGGAACACGACCACGCGCTCCATCGCGCCCGATTCCTCAAAGCTGTTGAGGTAGAACCGGGCCTCGTCATGCTTGATCCCCATGCCGGCAAAGACCACGGCAAACGGGGTGTCTTCTCCGATAATCCGCGCCTGCCGGGTAATCTGAGCGACAAGCTGGCGGTGCGGCAGGCCGCTGCCGGAAAACACCGGCAGCTTCTGCCCGCGCACCAGTGTATTCATCCCATCAATCGCGGAGATGCCGGTTTGGATGAATTTGCGTGGATAAGCGCGCGCGGTGGGGTTGACCGGAAGACCGTTGACGTCCCGTTCCTCTCCGATAAGCTCCGGCCCGCCGTCAAACGGACGGCCCAATCCGTCGAAGGCCCGCCCCAACATTTCCTCGGAGACTGCCAGCGTGAGTGGGCGGCCACGAAAACGCACGCGCGTATCGCCAAGTTTGAGCCCCGAGGTACCCTCGAAAACCTGGATCACGGCGGCGCCTTCCGAAACTTCGAGCGTCATTCCCAGGCGGGTGTTTCCTTGGCGATCCACAATTTCGGCCAGTTCATTGTAGCCGATGTTATGAATGCCGCTCACGCCCACGATCGGTCCGGAGACTTCGTCAAGCCCCACGTATTCACGGCCATCCAGGAGCTGGCGTTGGGAGATTTCAGCCGTAGATGCTTGTAAGTTCATGAATCGATTCCTCGAGCTCTTTCAACAGTGCATCGAGCCGGTCCAACTCGTCGTTGGGACATTCGTATTTCATCTGCATAATATCGCCAACGGCGTCCATCCGCTTCAGGGACGCCAGTGTAACGCCTTTCTGAATGGCCTGCGCCGCCAGATCGTGAAAGGTCACGATAATGTTGAGCATCCGGTATTGTTTTCCGGCGACACAGAACGCGTCGATTTTGTCGAAGGCATTCTGTTGCAGGAAGGCGTTCTTGAACATGTTGGCGGCCTCAAGGATCAGCCGCTGGCTGTCGGGAAGCACATCGGCGCCGACCAGTTTGACGACATGCTCCAGTCGGGCTTCCTTCTGCAGGATCGCCATGATGGCCGCCCGCAGCTCCCGCCATCTGCCGTTTGTTGCCTCATCCCACCAGGGAGCCACATCGTCGATGTATTCGCTGTAGCTGTCGAGCCAGCTGATCGCGGGAAAGTGCCGGGCGTTGGCCAGTTGCTTGTCCAGCGCCCAGAAGGCGCGCACAAACCGCTTCGTGTGCTGCGTAACCGGTTCGGAAAAATCACCACCGGGCGGCGACACCGCGCCGATCGTCGTGATACTCCCTTCACGCCCGCTCAGGGCGGTGACCAGGCCGGCGCGCTCGTAGAACTCAGCGAGGCGCGTTGGCAGATAGGCGGGAAATCCCTCGTCGGCGGGCATTTCTTCCATCCGGCCGGACAGCTCCCGCAGGGCTTCCGCCCATCGCGACGTTGAATCGGCCATGATGGCGACGTTGTATCCCATGTCTCGGTAATACTCGGCGATGGTGATGCCCGTGTAGATGCTGGCTTCGCGCGCCGCCACGGGCATGTTCGAGGTGTTGGCGATGAGCAGAGTCCGTTCCATCAACGACTTGCCCGTGCGGGGATCGATCAGTTCGGGAAACTCGGTGAGCACGCCGGTCATTTCATTGCCACGCTCGCCGCAGCCGATGTACACGGTGAGATCGGCGTCACACCACTTCGCGATCGCGTGCTGCACCATCGTCTTGCCGGTGCCGAATCCGCCGGGCACGACCACGACCCCGCCCCGCGCGACAGGGAACAGGGTATCGAGCACCCGCTGCCCGGTGATCAGCGGACCGGCGCAGGCCAGGCGTTTGGCATACGGCCGGCCTTTCCGGACGGGCCATTTGTGGAAAAGGCAGAGTTCAACGTCTCCGTCGGGGGTTTTTACGGTCGCCACAGCATCTTCAATGCTATATTCGCCTTCCGGGGCAAGATGGGTCAGCGTGCCTTCCACCCAGGGAGGAACCAGGATCCGGTGCTCGATGACTTCTGTCTCCTGCACCACTCCCAGAACGGAGCCGCCCGAGATCGGGCACGGAGGCGTGGCGCAGGGCGTGAAATGCCAGCGTTTCTCCCGCGACAGCGCGGGCGCATGAACCCCTCGCGACACGAAATCGCCCATCTGAGCCCGCAGCACATCGAGAGGGCGCTGGACGCCGTCGTAGATGCTGCCCAGCAGGCCCGGGCCCAATTCCACCGACAGCGGTTCCCCCTGGCCAATGATGGAGGCCCCGGGACGCAGGCCCGTGGTGTCTTCGTACACCTGGATCCACGCCGCTTCGCCGCGAATCCGCACGATCTCGCCCACGAGACGCTCCTCGCCCACATAGACCAGCTCGAGCATCTCCACGCCGGAGACATGGCCGGCCTCGACTACCGGGCCAACTACCCGTCTCACTGTTCCGATAATGCGCTCAGCCATGGCTGTTTATTACATCCTCGACGATCATCGCACGAAGCTCCCGTCGTTTACGCTGCATCCGTGTTTTGTACGTATTGTCATAGACAATGCGCCCGTCTGTTGACTGGGCGATACAGCCGCCGCCCGAATCATGAGAATCCAGCTGCAATATCACACGAGAAACGCCCGCAGCTGCGGCGCGCGGATCCGCAGCGACCTCGCCGGGGAACGCATCGCTCAAAAACGCGGCGTCGTCCTTGTAAATCCGCACGACGACCTCGGGCAATGCGATGGCAGCCGCCGCTTCCGCGGCCAGGTTCCGCAGCGACTTCGCGCACATCTCCGGGGACCGTCTCACGGCCTCCAATTTTTTCTCGATCTGGGCGAGCACGCGTTCCGCCACGCTTTCTCGAGCCGCCACAAGAAGCCGCCGGGCTTCGATCCGGGCTGTGGCGAGTTCCTGCGTGCGGAGCTTTGCACATCGCTCACGGGTTGCTTCCAGAACCTCGTCGCGCCCGCGTTCGCCTTCCATCTGGGCCTGTTTCCGCGCGTCAGCCGCGGCGCTTTCAGCGCTTTCGATAATACGAGACGCCTGGGCATCGGCATCCGCCAGGATGCTCTCGACAATCTGAAGGCCTCCGGATTCCAGGGCTTCATCGCTCATAGATTGACTCCCACGGCCTTGCGGACGATTTCCGCCAGGCCGGGCCTGTCGGGCAGCGGGCCCGAGGCATCGGGCACTTCAAGGATCAGGGGAAACCCGGCGTCGGAAAGGCGCGCATCGATTTCATCGCGGATCTCCACTGCAAGGCGTTCAGATACCACAATAAGCCCAATTTCACGCCGGCCGAGCGCCTCGTTCAGTGCGGCCAGCATCTGATCCCGTCCGCTGGCAACGCGGCCCTCAACGCCAACCAGGCGAAATCCGAGAACGGTCTGGTCGTCTCCTATGACAAAGGGGATCATGTCACACCTTGCCCAGCACCATAATGCCGATGATCAGCCCGTAGATCGCGATACCTTCCGCCAACCCGACAAAAATGAGCGTGCGGGCGGCAAGTTGCGGTTTTTCGGCAATGGCTCCAACGGCGGCGCTGCCCACATAGGCAACCGCGATGCCCGCGCCCACACAGCCCAGGCCGACACTCAACGCCGCGGCGAGATAGGCCCAGCCAGCGTTCCCGGAATCGGGGGAAGGCGCGGCCTGCGCGGTCTCCGGCTGTGCCCAGGCCCCGGAGCACCAGAGCAACGCCGCAAGCATCACAACGCTCGCCAGCAGCAAGGCCCGGACAGCCCGTTTCGAATACTGGATTCCCTTGTACATCGGTTCTGCCTTTCAGTTTGTCGCGTCTGACGGCGGCGGCACCGCCCCGACGGGCGCGTATTTCTGCCCAACCCGGTTGAAAAACTTGCCGAAAAATTCATAGTACTCGAGGCGCAGCGCCTGGATGGTGACCACGACGCCTTCGAGCACGATGATGAGCACGTTGCCTGCGACGATCACGGCCAGCGATAAGAAACGGCCGCCCGGCGCCCCGTGGACGATATCCGCCAGGCTGAACACGGCGACAAACAGTCCGGCATGTGCTAGACCGAACGCCGCCACACGAATGAAGGACACCGTATTCGCCAGATATCCCATGACCACTTCCATGAGCTCCACGGCGGATTCCATGACATAGGTGATGACGCCTTCCGGAAACGCCCGCTCCTGTTTTCCGGACCATTTCAGAAGAGGGCCTTTCATGAGAAATCCGAGCAGCGCTATCGCCATCGGAACCACCAGCCATGCCGAATGGGGCATGCCCGAGGAGTTCAGGAACGATTTCACGACCAGCCCGATGCCGGACCAGTAGATGATCCCGGCGAGAGGGCCCGCGCCATCAAACAGGGCGTTCCAGAACGCGCGTGCGCGGATCGCGTTCAAGATATTCAACACGATGCCCAGACTGACGAACAGGACCCCGAATCCGATAGCGAAGGCAAACAGTTCGTGGATTCCTTCCAGCGGTTTGGTCCACAGAGTGGGCAGCAGCTCCTCCAGGCCAAACACACTACCGTACAGGAGCCCAAAGAGCGCAGAGGCGATGCCGCAGTACACGGTCAGCTTGCCGATGTCCCGGAACTGAGGAGTCTTCCAAATCAGCAATGCCCCCAGCCCGCACAACACCAGCCCATGGCCGGCGTCGCCGAACATCATGCCAAACATCAAGAGAAACGAGGCCGCCACGAAGATCGTCGGGTCGATCATCGTGTAAGAGGGAATGCCGAAGCCTTCCGTGAGCAGCGCGAAGGGACGCAGGAATTTCGGGCGGTTGAAGAGCACCGGCACGTCGATTTTGCCCGCCTGGACGGGCTCGAGCGTCTCCGCATCGACCACCTCGACGATGGCACGGCCCTGCGCCTTCTCGTTGACCGCTTCGGCAAGAGGCGCTGCCTGTTCCCGCGGAACCCATCCGGCAAAGGCGCAGGTACGGTCGGTCGTCTTGCACAGATCCTGGATGTTCAGGATAAGCAGGCCGGCGTTAAGGCGCTGCAGGGTTTGAGACGCAGCGGGCCAGGCAGCTTCGCGGGCGGCCGTGAGTGCGGCACGGTTCTCGGCCAGCCGCGTTTCCACAGTGTGCACTTCTTCGAGCAAGCCAGCCCGGGCTTCCTGCGTTATCTCTGCGGTATTCCGTGGAATCGGCGCTTCGACAAAGCCTGCATCGTGCAGCGCTCGATTGAGGGTCTCTCTGTGTTTCTGCTGCACCAGGCATACCACGTGGAGCTCCCGCGCAATGCGGCGATAGGGCAGGATCACCGAAGGGACGTCTTTCAACCGCGCGTCGAGTTTTGTGAATTGATCCTGAGGAAGCACCCCGACCACCGTATACAGCATCGACGAGTGCAGCAGCCGGGCCAGAGGGAGATTTGCCGGAACCAAGGCATCCAGGCCGGACAGCGTCGACTGCAGACTGGACAGTCGGTCGGCAAGCCGGATGCCTGATTCTGCAATCGGCACGATCGCGGCTTCCGCTTCCGCAATCACGGCGTCCACCTCGGCCAGGCTTTTCCCGGAGACCTCGGCCACGCTGGCAGGCCAGGGCCCGGCCTCCGCATGGAATTCGTCGCCGAACAGCCCCTCCAGCCGGGCTTTACGTTCCGAACACTCCCGGGTAAGCCGCTTCACGTCAATATCGGCCAGGGCCGCGGCCCAGGTTTCGGTTTCCTCGATGCGGGTGAGGTGCAGAATGCCCGCACGGGCTACTGTCTCCAGAACGCCCGGCATGTCGTCACGCAGGATGACGGCAGTGAATCGGCACATTTTTTCCGCGACCAGCTTCACTCCTCACCTGCTCCCGCTCAGTCGGCTGGACAGCTCTTCCAGAGCAAACCCGGCAGCCCGGCCGGCAAAAATCCCCCGCAAATTCCGCAATTCAGTACGTATCAGAAAATAAAGTGCAATCACACAGGCAATGGTGAATGGAAATCCCGCGAGCTCGCGGCGTGCTGCTTCTGCACCTTCCTCTACTACGAGCGATTCGAGCAGCGCGATCCGCTCCAACCCGGGCGGCTGGCCTTCGTTGCCGCCAGAAAGCTCCGACAGGTACTCCAGCGACATCTCGCTGATGTCCTCGGGCGACAAGCCGGTTTTCTCAAGCTTGCTCGCGAGGGCGGAGACGTTCGGGATCATCGCTTCGCGCAACAGCGCCGCGGGGGTGTCGCCGTAATACGTCGCACACCGTGAAAGCCACGACAGGTTCACCAGGTCGATCTCGGCCGCAATCAGCCGAAGCCCTTTCCCGGCATCCTGCCCGCCCAGGTCCTGGATCGCGGCGACCAGCCGGCGATAATGCCCTTTCTCCAGGGCAATCTCCAGATGGAACAGGCTATTGGTTTCCCGGTAAACGCGCGCGGTCTCCAGGATGGGCTTCGCATACGGCGTCCGGCTCAACAGGCCGCCGATCGTCTCCAAGGTGTCTGCCTGCGCGATTTCATCGAACGGCACAGCGTGGCCCAGAACAACGCCGGGAGAAAAGGCGGCATAATTTGCATCTTTGGCATGCCAGGCCCGGAGCGCGTCGTGCAGGTCGTCCAGCTCCCAGCGGGCCAGCAACAGGGCGCCCGGCTCCGTCGCCCGTCCATGCAGCGAGCGAATCGCCCGCTTGAAGCGCAGCGCTGTTGCGTCTTTCAGGGCCCGCTCCACGGCCAGCGGCGCAGGCGCTGCCATGTCGGGCAGCCACTCGCCGTATACAGTCGACTTCAACGCGTTCCACGAATCCGCGAACGTCCCCGCGCGCAGGATATCTTCCAGCTGGCTCTTCGTGAGCAGGCTGGAGAGGGTCGCGCGAATGACGGCATTCGCTTCGGAATATCGTGCCAGAGCGCGCATCAGGACAGTCCCGCAAGGGACCGGACAATTGCATCTATCCGGGCGGCATCCCCGGTCCACTCACGCTCGGCAATTTGGGCCGCTTCAGCACGGGCGCGTTCGATCACCTGAGTTTTTTCCCGGTCGGCCTGCTCACGCGCATCCTTTTGCAGTGCCTGGGTTTGCACCCTGGCTTCTTCCTGAAATTCGGCGGCGGCGCGCGAAGTCTCCGCTGCTGCCGCGGCAGCAATCTCTCGAGCCTTCTGCTCGGCTGCGGCAACTCGGCTCTTGGCGTCCTGCTCAGCTTGAAGTATTTGTTCGATTTGCGTTTTCACTGTCTATCCTGCGCCGGTATGAGTCAGAAGGGCAGGCACCGCACCATTTCGTTATCGCAAGAGACGCTGCGGCGGATTCCGCCATTTTGGATACGATCGCCTATTATACTATCAAGTGTCCGTGAAAAGCGTCAACAAACAGATAAACCGCCGGGCTGCCGGTGCTTCTTTGCCGCCGGCATCCGGTCAACAGGAGTACCCTCGCATGAGAGGCTTTCCCACTGCCGCTACCTGCAGCCTGATTCTGGGTTGTTGCCTGTCTGTGCAAGGCGCCGCACGCGCCGATGCCGTCACCGCAAGCCCGGCGGAGCTTGCCGCCGTCACGGCGTGGGCTGCGGACGTGTTCGGGGGCCCTGCCGCGGGCTCATTCCCGCCGGCGCCAGTCGAGTTCCTGTTAAAACAACAGGATTTCAGCGAGCTGCATTTCCGCAGCTCCTGCATTGATACCCCCATATGCATCGGCGCCTGACGATCAAGACCACAACGCCCCCGACGCTCCTCCCACAACCAGCAGTCCTCTCCCGCCGCAGCGGGTGCGCATGTCGAGGCGGTTTTTACCCGTTCTCACCCGGAGCGGTTGCCGTGCCGTCCCTGGCCTGCTGGCGCGCAGCTTCGAGTTCCCGCCGGCGCGCCGGCAGATGTATGCCGGCAGTTTCACGCAAGTGCTCGATTTTTTCCCGCAGAGAATACGGCGTATAGACGTAATCCTGCTCGTACTGGAAACCGAGCCGAGAATCCCGGGACGCCGCGAGCAGCGAACGCTCCGTCCGCGCAATTTCTTCGTGCAGGATTGTCTCCACCCGGTCCAAAATGGCCTGCGCCTTTACCGGATCGGGTTCGAGGGCCTGCTGCAGCCGGAGATCCTCAAATTCCAGCACGGCGGCATCGCTTTGCATCATCCGCTGCAGCTGCTCGGCCACCACCACTTCACGCACAGCGACCGGGCGCTTGGATTCAGGGCTGGCGAGCGCCGCTTGCCGGTACAGCCGCAGCCCGGCCTCCATCTCGTCGGACGCCCGGCGCAGGTATTTCAGGAAGACCGGCAAGAGCTGGGTCTCCGGCCCCACTTCGACACCGGTGGCGCTTCGGGCGTAAAGCTCGGCCAGGTTGCTGCGGTTCGTGAAATCGGGATAGAAAACCATCCGCGTCACCGTGAAGGGCCAGTAGGGATTCACCTGCGCGCCCAGATACCCCATCCACTTGCCGTGGTCGGTCCAGGAATGCGTGAATGTCGTGGTGCGCAGCGGCGGTTCACAGAAAAACAGCGGATTTCCCACGGCATTGTTGGTGCCCATGTTCGGGCCGGTATCGGGCACGAGGCGGATCGCGCGGCTGAAGTGGTCCCAGGCCTGCAATACGGCATCTTCCTGGCCCGCTCCAAAATTGCGCACGGCGATTGCGCGCAGCAGCTCATCCAGAGGCGGGGCGCCGCTCCAGCAGTACCACGCCCGCAGCTCGGTCATGAAACTCGGCGAATACCCAGAGGACCAGCTTTCCAGCGTCCCGTTAACTCCATACGCTTCGAGCGCTTTGTAACGCTCATGCCACTGGTACGGGAACGGGAGATACGGGATTGTGCCAAACTGCCACGCGGCAAACGCGTCGGCTTTGGAATAAACCTTCATGTTACGCTGGCGCGCTTCTGCAATCTGGGCTTCGGTCACCTCGGCGGGGCCAACCTGGTTGAGGGAATAGTCGCGAAGGTAACCCTTCATGCCATCGAGTTCAAAGCCCTTCCCGTTTTCCCAGGTCAGCAGGGGGTTGGACTCGGCGGGCAGCTGCTGGATGAAGTAACGTTTCATCGCAACGTTGCCCGGCCGAAAATCGATGTTGTATTCCCACGGGAGGATTTCGATGGCCGGATTCACCCGGTGGCATTCTTCCGTGACAATGGCCACCGCGCGTCCCCAGTTCCGCGCCCAGTCTTTCACATGTTCCTCGTCCGCGCCATGGAGCCCGCCCCACTCGCGGTACCAAAAACCTTCGGTCAGGAGAATGTATCCCTGAATATCCGGAAATTGCGCCAGAATTTCGCGAACAAGCGTGCGAAGTCCCTCTTCGCTCTCGGGAGTGCCCATCGACTGGTAGATGATCGGCGCATACACCTTGATGCCGAACTGGGCCGCGCGGTTGATCAGGTCCCGCATCTGGGCCGGGTCCTGCTGCCGGACCAGGTAGAGCAGGCGGGGATAGAAACCGGTCGAGTCTTCCGCCGTACTGCGATCGCCGTTCGGATTGGCGTAACACGATGCGAAAATCCCGTCGAATCCGTCATGCGCCAAATGAGAGAGCAGCGCATCCGGCCACTCCATCCAACCCATCCACGAATGGACCATCCGGGTATCGTAGAGGCTGTGCCGTACCTCCTCCAGACCAGCCGGAAGGAACGGCCCCTCGCGCAGGTTCATCCGGGCCTCCAGGTTGTACAGCCCGAACATGACCCCCCGCTCGTCGTACCCGCATACCAGCACCCGCTCCGGCGTCACGGAGATGGCGTAGTCCTTGGGACCGGTCAGCGCCGCGCCGCATCCCGGCAGCTGGTCGCGCGTCCCCGCGATAATACAGCCGGTCAATCCGCTCCAGTCGTCGAGCGAATCCCGGCCTTCGACATCCACGCTCACGTCCATCGAAGTCAGGAGATAATCCTGAAAATCCCCCACTGCATTCTCGAGCACAGTACCGCTGCCCCGGTTCCACAGCAATTTCCAGCCCTGCCCGGGCAACGCCAGCTCATCGGAATTCGCGCTGGCTCCGGGATCGCGCCGCGGCTCGTGCACCGGGCCCTGCGACAGCCTGTTGTGATAGGCGAACCGCTCTTCCTGAGGAAGCACGCGGGCGACTTCCCGCGAGAACTCGTCATCGGGCAGAAGCGCCTCATCGTCAGCTGGAACGGCTAAACCGCGGCGCGCCGGCAACTGCCGTTCCAACGTTTCACGGAGCAGCTTCAGCTTTTCCTGAAGCGAGTACGGCGTGTACACGTAGTCGCATTCCCATTGAAAACCGAGGCGTGAATCCCGTGTCGCGGCAAGCAATGACAGCTCGGTGCGGGCCATCTCCTCGCGTACGAGAATTTCCATGCGCTCGAGGATGATCCTGGCCTTTTCCGCGTCTTCCTCTGCGGCCAGTTGCAGGCGAAGCTCCTCGAACTCGAGGATCGCCCGGTTGCTCAGGAGCATTCGCTGGATCTGCTCGGCGACCACTACTTCGCGTAACGCCGTCTCGCGTTTGGCTTCCGGGCTGGCCAGCGCGGCTGCCCGGTAAAGCTGCAAGCCGTCTTCCAGATGATCGGCCGCGGCCTGCAGATAGTCCAGGAAGACCGGCAGAAACCGTTCATTGGCTCTCGTCTCGACTCCCGAAACAGCCCGGGCATAGGATTCGGCCCGATTCGACTGGTTCGTGAAATCCGGGTAAAACACCAGACGCGAGACAGTAAACGGCCAGCAGGGGTGGATCTCGCCGCCCAGGTAGCCCATCCACTTGTTCTCATCCGTCCAGGATCGCGTAAATCTGGCCGTGCGGGCCGGTGGTTCCTGGAAAAACAGTGGATTACCGATGGCGTGGCTCGTTCCCATGGTGGGGCCCGTATCCGGCACCAGCCGGATCGCTTCGCTGAACCGGTCCCAAGCCTTTAGAACGGCTTCCTCATTCCCCGCGCCGAAACGGCGCACCGCGATGGCGCGCAGCAGCTCAGCCAGGGGCGGGGCGCCGCTCCAGCAGTACCACGCCCGAAGCTCGGTCATAAAACTCGGCGAATACCCGGAGGTCCAGCTTTCCAGCGTCCCGTTCACTCCCTGCTCTTCCATCGCCTTATAGCGCGCATACCATTGATAAGGGAACGGGTGGTATGGCACGGTCTGCAGTTGCGCACCACAGAGAAACGTGTCGCCGTTGGTGTACACCTTCATGCCGCGCTGGCGCGCCTCCTCGATCTGCGCCCGCGTGACCTCCGCAGGGCCCACCTGGCTGATGGCGTAGTCGCGGAGGTAACCCCGAAACTCGGCCATTTCAAAGCTTTTTCCGTTCTCCCAGGTCACCAGCGGAATCGTATCGCCAGGCAGTTGCTGGATGAAATAGCGCTTCATGGGCTCGTTCTGCGGCCGGAAATCGATGTTGTACTCCCACGGCAGGACCTCAATCGCAGGATTCACCCGGTGGCATTCCTCCGCCACGATGCCCACGGCGTGGCTCCAGTTCTGGGCCCAGTCGCGCATGTACTCCTCACTGGCGCCATGCCCCCCGCCCCACTGTTTGTACCAGAAGCCTTCCGTGAGCAGCACGTAGCCCTGGATGTCGGGAAACTGAGCCAGAATTTCCCGCACCAGGGTGCGTAGGCCTTCCTCGCTTTCCGGCGTCCCCAGATATTGGTAGATGATGGGCGCATAGACTTTGATGCCGTACTTCGATGCCCGGTCGATGAGGCTCCGCACCCGGGCCGGATCCTGGTGGCGCATCCGGAACAGAAGCCGGGCGTAAAAATCCGTTGATGTCTCGGCTGTCGTGCGGTCACCGTTCGGGTTGGCGTAACACGACGCGAAAATACCGTCAAACCCATCGTGCGCCAAATGGGAGAGCAACGCATCCGGCCACTCCATCCACCCCATCCATGAGTGGACCAGCCGCACGTCGTAGAGGCTGTGCCGCACCACACTCAAATCCGCGGGCAGAAACGGTCCTTCACGAAGGTTCATCCGGGCCTCCAGGTTGTACAGCCCGAACATGGCCCCCCGCTCATCAAATCCGCACACCGTCACGCGTTCGGGAGTCACCGTGAGCTCGTAGTCTTTGGGACCCGTCAGCGCCGCGCCGCATCCCGGCAGCTGGTCGCGCGTCCCCACGACAATGCAGCGCGCGGAATCGTGCCAGTTCTCCAGTGAGTCCAGGCCTTCGACGGCCACCTGAACGCCCATGGAGACCTTCATATAGTCCTGAAAATCCTCGATCGCCGTCTGCAGCACCGTCCCGCTGCGCCGGTCCCAGATCAGCCGCCATCCCTCGTCCGGGAATGCCGTCTCTCCGGCTGCGGCGACGGCTTCCGGGTTTCGCACCGGCACATGCACCGGGGCTTCCGACAGCCGTTTGTGATAATCGTAGCTCTGTTCAGGCGGGAGAGCGCGCTCAATCTCCCGGGCGAAATCCTGCGTTGCCACCCGGTCCGACGCGGCCGCCGAAAGCAGGAAGGCACAGCCAGTGGTCAAAAGCAACACGGTCATCATCCTCGCCTTTCTGAATCGAACCCGGCACAGCCAACCGCCGGGAACCCCGTTGACCCACGCCCATCCAGCCCCGACTCGAATCCATCCCCGCCCCCGTGTATCCGGGCAGCCGGCCCAGCCCCACGCACGAACCAACGCCATTTGAGCAGAATCCGCGCATCATCACAAGTCCGGAGCGGCCATTTCTCTTTTGCGGGGACAACAGCTCCGGAGGCGATTTTTCCGCTGCACAAAGTAAGGTATCATGCGGACCGCGCTTCTGCAGGGAGAGAAACACCTGTGAACGCGCGGTACACGGCTCCGTGCCCAACCGCGCCGAGGGAGGATCCCATGCGCTTTGGATGTTCCGCTGCTGCACTGCTCATTCTCGCCTGTGCCCTGGCCCACAGCGGGGAGAACGGATACGAATTGCCGTTCGACGTTGGCGTATTCGAGCAGCAGGTCCACCGGGCCTACACAACGCAGGACGGGTTGCCGGATAACGACGTGTTCCGGATGGCGCGGGACACCCACGGCGCAATTCTCGCCCAAACCGCGCGGGGAACGGCGCTTTTTCGCGCGGGGCTCTGGGAGGTGGAACCGCAGCTTTCCCCGGAAGTTTTTTCAAAGCTCGAACTCGACCCCGAACAGCGCGCGCGCCTGCGGGAGGTTGCCGGCGCCGACGTGGACATTCGCGCCGTTGCCGAACACCGGGGCGAGCTCGCCGTGGCCTGCGACTCCGGGTTGTATCTGAGTGAGGGCGATGAGTGGCATCTGGCTCTTCCCTGCGAAGGACTGGTGCGCTGGGCGCCGGTCGACGTGCGCGCGGTCGCCTATGACTCCACGGGACAGCTGTGGTTCGCAGCGCCCCAGGGCGTCGGATACCGCGTCTCCCCCACGGACTGGAGGCTGTTTACGGGCGCGGATGGCTTGCCTTACAACGATTTCACCTGCATGGCCGCAGGCCCCAAAGGCGTCTGGTTCGGTACCAGCAACGGGGCGATCCAGTTCCGGGACGGACACTGGATGTTCCGGCAGGGGCGGCGCTGGCTTCTCGATAACCACGTGCGTGACATTGCCATCGACTCCGACGGCAACGCCTGGTTCGCCACCGCGCGGGGCGTGTCGCAGATCGCATCTGAATCCATGACTTTCGCCGCCAAAGCGGCCTTTTTCAGGGACGAAATTGAGAAATACCACCGCCGCACCCGTCTCGGTTACGTAAACCCCGCCCAACTCGCTGCCCCGGGTGACAAACGCAGCGCCGTGCCTGTATATACTGACAACGACGGGCATTTCACCGGGCTGTATCTTGGAGCGGTAAGCCTCGGGTATGCCGCCACCCGCGACGAGACGCTGCGCCGCGATGCCATCGAGGCGTTTCGCGCGCTGGCTTTTCTCAGCGAAGTCACGAGCGGCGGAACCCACCCCGCACCGCGCGGGTTCATCGCACGGGCCGTGCTGCCCACGTCGGAGCCGGACCCCAACCCTCTGTTCGACCGGGCCTACGACCTCCGCCGCAGAGAGCGCGACGCCCTCTGGAAGATCATTCAGCCACGCTGGCCCATCGACGCGTCGGGCGAGTGGTACTGGAAAAATGATTCGAGTTCTGACGAGCTTGACGGCCATTTCTTCGGGTTTGCCATCTATTTCGACCGCGTCTGTCAGGCCGAAGCGGAACGGGATGAGGTGCGCCAGGCGGTCCGCCGCATCATCGACCACCTCCTGGACCACGGTTACAATCTCGTGGACCACGACGGCCAGCCCACCCGCTGGGGCCACTTTTCCCCCGATGATCTGAACAGAAACGAGGCCTGGTGCGCGGAACGCGGCCTGAATTCGTTCAGCATCCTGACCTACCTCACCATCGCCCACCACATCACAGGCGACCCCAAGTACCGGAAGGCGTATCTTGAACTCGCTCTTGAACACGGCTACGGCATGAACGGGATGACCCAACCCGGATATTTGTCCGGGCCAGGCTGTGTGGGCCATCAGCCCGACGACAACATGGCCTTCATGAACTACTACCACTTGATTCGGTACGAGACGGATCCCAGGCTGCTCAATATGTACCACTTCGCCATCATGACCCACTGGCAGCATGAGAAGCGCGAACGCAACCCGTTTACGAACTTCGTCTATGCCGCATGCTGTCTCGGCAAAACCCGGACCAGCCAGTGGGGTACCGTGGATCTAACGCCGCAAAAGCATTGCTTCGACGATGCCATCGATACGCTCAAACGCTACCCCCTGGATCTCGTGGACTGGCCCATGTCCAACGCCCACCGCATCGATATCTCGCCGATCCTCGATGAAACCGGACAGCCTACCGGCAGGGGCGGGCGCTGTGACGGCCAGGTTTTCCCCATCGACGAACGGCATGAAACCTATTGGGACCTCGATCCCTGGGCGCTCTCGTACGACGGTAAGGGTACGCGTTTGCGCGAAGGCGTCCCCTATTTGCTCGCCTACTACATGGCCCGGGCACACGGCTTTCTTGGCGACTAGTCCAACACCGAAAACGAGCAATTGACCAGGCCGGGATGGCGCCGCCCGCCCATGCCGATCTGCTGTGCAACCAGCATGGTTCCATCCTCCAGCACAGCGCGAAATTTCCCGACAGGAGACTATTTTAGTCTGGTATTCATGAAATTGCGCCGAAGGCTTGACATCTGATGATATTTTCAGTATTTTAAACGCGGTGCAGAAATGGCGGTGGAGGATGATGGGATGAAAATGACGGAATTGCTCCGGTACGACATTCCGCCGGAGGTGATTCGCTTGTGGCAAACACGGGAAAGCGAAAACCTTCTGCCCATCCAGGAGCTGGCCATCAAGCGCCATAACTTGTTCGGCGATGGCAATTTGCTCATCCAGGCCCCCACGAGTTCCGGCAAGACTTTTGTGGGCGAACTCGCGGCAATTCAAACGGCCCTGCGCCGAAAAAAAGTGGTCTATCTCGTACCGCTCAAAGCCCTGGCGGAGGAAAAACACCTCGATTTTGAGCAGAAATACGCCCCTTACGGCCTCCAGGTCATTATCTCGACACGAGACCACCGCCAGTTTGACGCGCAGCTGGAATCGGGAGATTTTTCCATCGCGATCGTGGTCTACGAAAAGCTCAGCCAGGTCCTGGTGCGGCGGCCGGAACGGTTCACGGAAGTTGAGCTGGTCATCGCGGACGAATTGGAGCTGCTGTCCGATCCCGAGCGCGGGGCGAATGTGGAGCTTCTCCTGACCCAGGTTCTACGGAGCGGGTGCCGGATCATCGGCATGTCGGCGGTTCTTGGAGAAGCCGACAAGCTGGCCGGCTGGATGCACGCGGAACTTGTGCAGCATGACCGCCGCCCGGTGGAGCTGCGGTACGGCGTGCTTCACGAAGGTCTGTTCCGCTACCGCACCTACAACGAACTGTCGGAAGGCGAAGAACGGCTGACAGATTCGGATCTCGAGTGCTCGACCTGGGAGACTCTGATGGAAAACGTCGCGACATTCACGGCGCTGGAGGAACCCTGCCTGATCTTCGTCAAGGCGAAACACGAATCGCGCCGGGGCGCGGAACTGCTCGCCCGGCGCCTCTCGCTGCCGGCCGCCGAACTCACCATCGAACGCCTCGCGCAGCTCGAAAGCACCCACTCGCGCGATACCCTGATGGAAACCCTGGCGAGCGGCATCGCCTTCCACAACGCCGACCTCTCGCCGGAGGAGCGCCGCGCCGTCGAGGAAGGATTCCGCCAGGGCGAGATCAAAGCACTGGTATCGACCAGCACGCTGGCGACAGGCATGAACCTCCCGGCACAAAACGTCTTCATGACCTCAGAAAAATGGCAATACGACAGTCGGTTCAGCCTGCCCTGGAAAACACCCATCCTCCGGGGCGAATACGAAAACATGGGCGGCCGCGCGGGACGTTACGGCTCGGGCAACGCGTTCGGGCGCTCTATCCTCATCGCCCCAACGCCGTTTGACCGCGAGACCTACTGGCGGCGTTACGTCGAGGGCGATCGGGAATGTATCCAGCCGCAACTGGCGGAGAGCGCGCTCGAAGATCACGCGTTGCGCCTGGTCGCGTCCCATGCCTGCCGCAGCGAAGAAGCGTTGCGGACCTTTTTTGAGAGTACCCTGACGGGGCAATGGCGATGGAGCACAACCCTGACCCTCGACGAGGTGGAGTTCCGGATCCGCTCCGCCGTGAACCTGGCTGTCGATGCGGGTATGCTGGCCCGCGTGGGAGACCAGGAGCTCGAAGCCACGCCCTTCGGGCTCGCTGTAACGGCAAAAGGGACCACCATCGCCACTGGACTGCAACTGGCCGCCTGGATTCGGGAATCGGAAACCCGCCACTGGAGCGCGATCGATCTCCTGCTCGCAATGGCGCTCACCCCCGACGCCCGCGGCCCCTATCTCTCCCTCACCACCCGGGAATACGACCACGCGGACTATCCCGGCCGCCTCAAACGTCTCACCCTGGACGAAGATCTCTCGGCGGACGTGCCGCTCAACCGCCTGCGCAATTGCGACCTCATGCCGTTTTTCGAGGAAGTCCGGGCTATCAAGGCGACGCTCGTCATGCTGGAGTGGATGGACCAGGCCAGCCTCTACGACATCGAAGAGGCGTTCCGCGTGTTCTCAGGGCAGATTTTCGCCACGGCGGATCAGCTCGGCTGGCTCATCGACGCCACGGCGGCGATCGCCACGGCGTTCGGCGCGCAGGAGCCGTTCATCAAACGCCTGCTCACCTTCGCAGAGCGCGTGCAATGGGGCGTCCGCGACGAGCTGCTGCCCATCGCCCGGCTCCGGTTGAAAGGCGTCGATCGCAACACCTTGCTGGCATTGCAGGCGCAGCGCCTCGATTCCCCAGAGGCGCTCCACGCCGCGACCGAAGCCCAGGTGGCGCGCTGGGCCGGCACTGCAAACGCCCGCGTCCTCAAAACCTGGGCGCAACGGGAAATTCAGCACGCGGCACCCGGCTCTGATGCCAGCCCGCCTCCGCCCGTGCTCATTGTTGATGAGCGCCACCCCGGACAGGTCACGCTCGACGGGCAGATCGTCCGGCTCCAGGACAAACAATACCGGCTCCTTCGCATCTTGGCGGAAACCCCGGGGGAATGTGTCCCCTATGACCGGATTTACGAGGCGGTCTGGGGAGATACTGTCGTCGAACCCAACCAGATGCACTTTCAGAAGCGCAAAATCCTCGATCGGGTCAAAAACGTGCTCCCCGCACGCACGAAACTGATCCGCACCGTTCCAAAACGGGGGTTTGTGCTCGAACTGGCGCCCGAAGAGGTGATGCTGGCTGCAGGCGCCCCCTCTCCGACCGCTGCCTGAGCGATCGGAGGCGACCTGGATCGGTCATCCCGCTCTAAATACAATAAAATCAATGGCGCCCGAGCCATTGCCCGATCAAGCAAAAAGCCCCCGCAATATGTTACAATTTTGGTGCAGGGATAAGGCGGTTCCCAGCATCGGCAGTACCTCATTTGAAGCGCATAAATGGCCAGATCAGGGTAAAATACCCGATATGCGGTGTGCGAAACTCATGAAAATGCGCTCCAGCGGTCTAAGCGCACACGCGGCATCGAGTTGCCAAAAGCAATGAAACTTGGCATCACACTTGCGTGTCTAATGAGATGAAAGTTGAGGCTTCATACCCACACGATCCCAATCGGCCTACTGTGGCGCATGACCAGGTCTGAAGTTCCCCACTTTGGACCCTTCCCTCCCCCGGGACCGGGCGTCCTCCCCAGCGTCCGGTCCCGGACGCTGTACAGCGACTTGCGAAGGCGCCACCGCATCGATATAGTCTCCTGAGTATTACCTGCGCGCAACGCGAGAGCTGGAATAAGCTCTCTCGGGCCTCTGTTCCGTCTACTCAGGATAACTAATGCATAATCAGTCACTTGCAGGGGAGCCACGCAATGCGAAGGAGACTTTCCCGGCGCCATTTCCTCACTGCGGGAGCCCTGACCGCCGCGAGCGGGGCGCTCTCGTGCGGCCAGCAGAAATCCGGCCCGGCCGAGGCGCCGGCCCGCACCGAACCGGAAACCCCGGCTCCATCTGCCGCCCAGTCTCCCCGGGAGAACGGCAGGGTGATCATTCTCGGATTCGACGGTGTGGAACCCACGATCGTCGAATCGATGATGGATGCGGGCCGTCTGCCCCATCTCACGCAGTTGCGTGACAACGGCGCATTCACACGCCTGCGCTCAACCATTCCCCCGCAGTCTCCGGCGGCCTGGAACTCATTCGCGACCTGCAAAAACCCCGGCGGCCACGGGATCTACGATTTCATCCGCAGAAATCCGGCCACGCATCTGCCCGAGATCGGCACCTCCAAGATCCTCCACCCGTCGAAGCGCCACGATGGCACGGTCACTGAGCGGGCGAAAGCCGTGGGGTTCCGCAAAGGCGATCCGTTCTGGGTGGTGGCCGACCGCGCCGGTGTCCGCTGCAAGCTGTTCAATGTGCCGTATGCCTTTCCCGCAGACCACCTTGAGCATGGCAAAATGCTGTGCGGGCTCGATGTGCCCGAAATCCGGGGCTCGCAGAACTCGTTCTCGGCGTTTTCCGATGCGTACACCCCTGAACAACTCCAGGAGGATGTCCCCGGCGGCACGCGATACCTCCTTGAATTTGTCGATAACAAGGCCACAGTGGACGTACGCGGCGCCCGCATTCCCAAAGGCGGCCAGGGCGCGCGCCGCGAACGCTCCGAAGACACCACCCTGCCGCTCAAATTCACCGTGAACCGCGTCGCCCGTACCCTGACCATTTCGTCTCAAGACAACACGGTCACTCTGACGGAGGGGGCGTGGTCCGAATGGCTGGAGTGGACATTCGAACCCGCTCGAGAATACATCGTGCGGGCCATAAGCCGCTTCTATCTCATGGAAGCAGGCGAGCGGGTGCGGCTGTATATGTCGGCCTTCCAGTTTCATCCCCACGCCCCCTACGCGCCCATGAGCTGTCCCGATGAATTCACCAGCGAGCTGGCGGAGCGGTACGGCCTGTTCAAGACCCTGGGCTGGGCGCACGAAACCCACGCCCTGCGCGAAGGTGAGCTGACCGAAGCGGCTTTCATGGAAGACGCCCTGCGCACCATGGACTGGCGCGCCATGCTCACGCTCGATGAACTGGACCGCGACGATTTCGATATTCTGATCTCAGCATGGACCGCGACCGATCGCATCGCCCACATGTTCTGGCGCTACCGCGACCCTGAACATCCGCTGTATGACGCGGAAGAGGCGGAACTTTTCGGAGACGCCCTTGAACGATCCTACGAGAAAATGGATGAAATCGTGGGGAAAGTGATTCCGAAGCTTCGCGAAAACGATTTGTTTATTGTCATGTCCGACCACGGATTTGAGACGTTCCGCAAGGGATTTAATATCAACACCTGGCTCGTACGCAACGGTTATGCCGCCGTACAGGGCCAGGACGACCCCGCGACGGCAGTCGGCGAAAAAGGCTTTCTGCTGGATTTCGACTGGTCACGCACGCGTGCATACGCCATCGGGCTCAGCTCGATGTATCTCAACATTCAGGGCCGGGAGCGCCACGGCATCGTCCCGCCCGACCAGGCCGACGCACTGATACAGGAACTGCGCGAGAAATTGCTCGCGGTCACCGACCCGGATACGGGCCAGCCTATCTTTGACGAGCTGTATTCACGCGACGTGTACAGCGGCGCCGCCTTGTACGACGCGCCGGACATCTCTCTGGGCTATGCCCGCGGATACCAAAACACGAAAAGCGCCGCCAAAGGCGCCATCCCGAAAGAGTTGCTGATTCCCAACCTCGACAAATGGAGCGGCGATCACGTCGCGGCCAACTACACGCGCATCCCCGGAATGCTCTTCGCCAATCAGTACCTGGCGCTTGAAGAACCCGACATCCGCGACCTTGGCGCCACCGCGCTGGCCTGGACCGGCGTACCTTCGCCCGGCGACTTCGAAGGCCGGAGCCTGGTTTAACGACGCGCATGGCGCGGGCCAGACGCAGGCCGCCTGAATCCAGCGGCGGGCCGCCCGGTATTCAGAATCACACGAACCGGGCCACGCGTTTCTGAAGTTCGTTCGCCCGGTCAACCAGGCGGATGAGCGCCTGCACCCGGGCCGACTGCGCCGATTCTTTTGCCGATTTCATGGCATCGTTCAGGGACTCCAGGAGCGCCTCGAGTTGACGGGCCATCTGTTCCGCCATCTGCCGTTCCGTAGGCACCCGGGTCGTAAGGATTACGTGCGGCATCAGCTGCGCTTCCGCGCCGGCCAGGCCGGCTTCCTGCAGTTCCTGCGCGCCAAACTGAATGGGTTCCACGACTTCAAACAATTCATGGGCGCGCAAAAAGGCGAGCAGTTCCGCCTCGGTGAAAGTCTCCAGGAGTTCATCGCGCTGGAGATGCTCGAGCAGGTCTTCAAACGGAACCAGCGGGTTGCGCACCTGTTTCAAATAACTGAGCACGCGCTGTTCAATCGTTTCCAGATTCATTGGAGACACTCACTGTCTGGGTAGTTGTTGAGCCGCACCCGTCACTCTTCCAGAAAGTTGACCTCGCGCGCCTCCCAGGTGCCGGGGGTGATGCGCAGGGTTTTGATCTCGT
>DAOSJS010000007.1:0-31334 GCA_035367355.1 Candidatus Hydrogenedentota bacterium | reverse complement strand
GCCGGAGGCATTTCCGCGCCAGCTCCTGCCGCTGACCTGCGTCGCCAAAGGCCACCGGGCCGGTGTTGAGCTGGCATGCCAGGCGGGCGGGAGCCAGCTGGCCCTGGCCTGCCGCCTCGCCGAAACACCCCGCCGTTACGACCCCGCCGCGCAGTACGCCGCATGTGCGCTCCTGCCGGGACCCGCGCGCGGTCTTGCCGATTGGGCCGGCCCCGTAAAAACATCCGCGGGAAGCTGGGAAGTCACGTTCGACGTGCAGGGCAAAACCCTCGCCACGGTTCATCTTCCGTCGGCCATCGCGTTCGAATCCCCGGACCCGCCGATGCCTCTTCCCGCGCCCGACACCCCTGTCATCTCCATCTGGCTTTGACGAGGGGCGCGAGGGACAGCCGTCATAATGCTGCGCGAACTCCAATGTTTTGAACGAATTCGGATGCTGTGGTAGCATCCGTGCGATCAACAGGGCCCACGCAACCACGGATGTATCCATGATCGCGATCAGCGAAGATCCGAACTATAACCCGCGCAATTTGGCGCGCCCTTCAGCAAGCGTCTGGTCGATTTACAAACGCCTCCTGGGATACGCGCTTCGCTATAAAGGGCGACTGGCGGTATCGCTTCTGCTGGCACTTCTGGTCGCTGGCTCGTTCACGTCGATGATCGTGGGCCTTGCGGCGGTCGTGGACATTTCGCTCGGAAAAGCAGAACCCCTGCCGGATGCCGGGAGCGGGAGCGAGACGCTGGAACAGGCGGAGGCGCGCGCGCTGGCCGCTTTGACGGATAAGTATGCGCCGCGGGTCATGTCGGCGCTGAAGCCATTCCGGTTCCTGCACGGCATGGATAACGCCGCAGTGCAGGAAAAGGTGCACGATTTCCTCAAAGCGATGCGCACCCGGCCGATGTTTGCCATCCAGGCGGCGTGTGTGGTGCTGGTGCTGCTGTCCTTTCTGGCGGGGGTGGCGCGTTTCCTTCAGGAATACCTTGCGGGGACGATCGGCGCGAACATCTCGGTGGAATTGGGCCGGGAGATGTACGCAAACATCATGCATCTGTCGCTGGGCTTTTTTGAGAAGCACCCGACGGGGGAACTGATAGCGCGTTTCTCGAACGACATTTTCCAGGTGAACCGGGGCTTGTCGGGCGTTTTCGTGAAGCTGATGCGGGAGCCGGTCAAGGCGGTGTTTTTTCTGATCACCGCCTTGTCGATCGATCCGCTGATGACTCTCGTGGGCCTGTGCGTGCTTCCGCCGGTGGCGGCGGCGATCTACCGCCTGGGCCGCAAATTCAAGAAGAGCGTCCGCCGTTCGCTGGAAAAAGTCGCGGCTATGGCCATGGTCGCGTCGGAGACGTTCAACGGGATCGCGATCGTCAAGGGGTTCTGCATGGAACCCTACGAGATCGCCCGCACGAACGTGGAATTCGGCCGGTTGCGGCGCTATCTCGTGAAAATGGTGAAAGTGGACGCGGCGGTTGGTCCGATCGTGGAGTTTGTGCTGGTCGTGGGCGTGGCGGCGCTGGTGCTGTTTGCCGGAGCGCGGGTGATGAGCGAAGAGATGAGCCGCGGGAATGTGGCGGCGCTGATCTTCGCGTTCGCGCTGATGCTGGACCCGTTGCGCAAGCTCTCCACCGTGAACAACCAGATTCAGACGAGCGTGGCCAGCGCGGAACGCGTCTTCGAATTCATCGATATGCAGCCCGATATTGCCGAAAAAGCGGACGCGCAGACCCTGCCGCGCCTCTCGAAGGCCATTCGGTTCGAGGGCGTACGCTTTGCCTACAAGCCAGGGGTCGAAGTCCTGAAAGGCATCGATCTCGAGGTAAACAAAGGCGAGATGGTCGCGCTGGTCGGGTTCAGCGGCTCCGGCAAAAGCACCATGGCGAAACTCCTCCCGCGATTTTACGACGTGACCGCGGGCGCGGTGACGATCGACGGGATCGACATCCGGGAGGTCACGTTTGGGAGCCTCCGCGATCAGATCAGCATCGTGACCCAGGAGACCATTCTGTTCAACGAGTCGGTGCGCGACAATATCGCGTTTGGCCGGAAGGAATACACGGCGGAGCAGGTGGCCGGGGCCGCACGGGCCGCGTACGCCGACGCGTTTATCGAAGCCCTGCCGGAGGGCTACGAGACAGTAATTGGCGAGAGCGGCACGACCCTGTCGGGGGGGCAGCGGCAGCGCCTGGCCATTGCGCGGGCGATTATTAAGGACCCAGCGATTCTGATCCTGGATGAAGCGACCTCACACCTGGATTCCGAGAGCGAGCAGGCGATTCAGCAGGCATTGGCGGAGTTTGTGCAAGGACGAACGACGATCGTGATCGCGCACCGCCTGGCGACCGTCCAGCGCGCGGATCGGATCGTGGTAATCGATCAGGGCATGATCGCGGAGCAGGGCACGCATCAGAAGCTTCTGGCGAATGGGGGAATCTACCGCCGTTTGTATGAGCAGCAGCTCCTGTCGGGAGGCGAGGGCGTCGCATGAAGCGGGAGATTCCGCTCGTCCTCCTGGCGCTCTTCCTGTTGAGCGGCTGCGGCCGGGATGAACCGGCGGGCACGGAGCCTTCCGCTCCGGCCGGGAACAGCCACGCCGCGGCGCCGCAGCCTGCGAGACAGGCGTTCACGCGGGGGCCGGTGTTAGTCGTGGACGCATCAGGCCGCCCTCTGGCCGATATGCTCCCGATCGCCACGGAAACACCCAACGCATTCGAGACGCCGCGGGTGCAGGGGCCGTTGACCGGCACGGATGGAAAGAGCGAGCTGGCGCTGCCTGGCGATACCCATCTGTTCGTGCGCGCGTGGGACCCGGCGATGCGCATGTTCCCGAACAATTTCTACGAGGTCCTGCCGTCGTCGGGCGCTGCGACAGAGACAATGACCATCACGATGGTCGAAGGGGCGCGGCTGGCCATGACTCTGCTCAACGCCGCCCAGGAACCGGCGGCGCAAGAGAACGTCGGCCTGATGATGTTCCACGGAGTGCACGGCGCGTGGTGGCCCGCTGAGGGCGATACGGATGCCCGGGGCCGGGTGGTCTTCGACTGCGTCCCGCCCGGCGAATATACGGTCAAAGTGAAGGCCATCGCGAGCGGACAGCGCGAGATTGGCGGCGTGCTCCTGCCGCCCGGCGGTGAGACAGACCTGGGAGCCGTGACGCTGCAATAGGATGCACAAAAGGAAGCGCCTTCCCCGCGCCTTCCCATGCCCTTGCCCGCGAGTGCCGGTTGCGCGCTTACTCCATCACGATTTCCACGCGGCGGTTGAGGGCGCGCCCCGCTTCTGTGTCGTTGTCGCTGACGGGATCGGCTTCCCCGTGGAAGGAGACGGTCAGGCGCTCGGGTGGGATGCCCTGCTCAATCAGGTACTGCTGGACCCGCTGCGCCCGGCGCCGGGAGAGCTCCATGCTGTAGCGGATGGAATGGGAGTTGTCGGTGTAGCCCTTCACGTGGATGATGATCTCCGGGCACTCCGCGAAGAGCACGGCGATGCCGCTCAGATAGCCCTTGGCGAAGGCGTCGAGGGTGGCGCTGCCCCGGGCAAACGGAATGGACTCGAATACAGGATATTCGTCGGGCGCGCCGTCGTGATCGCGCCAGCGGTTAAATGTCTCCGGCTCATTGGGTGCGACATCGATCACGTCGGGGATGCCATCCTGATCATTGTCGGGGTCGGGTGCGCCGTCTTCGTCTTCGAATCCGTCAAAGTCTTCCGGATGGATCGGGTCGGCGTCTCTCAGATCGGGAATGCCGTCCCCGTCGGTATCGTGATGCTCCAGGATATCCAGCAGGGCTTCGGTGTCGGCGAGGGCTTTGGCGGCTTCGCGCCAGTCTTTCCCGCGGACCAGGTTGTGCTCAGCGAGGCTGAGGCGCGACGAGGCCTGGGCGTAGAGTAGCGGCAGGACGGATTTGGCCTTCGCCGGATCGATCTCCAGGTAACGGGCTTTGGTGGATTCAAACTGCGCGCGGCAGGCTTGTTCGTCGCGGGCAGGTTCGACGGCAATAGGCACACGCTGGTCTTCGGGGACAGCGCGAATCGCGGCTTCGGCCATATTGCGGGCGAGCTGGGCATAATCCCAGGCGCCCTGGCGGTTGTGCGCGCGCTTTTGCTGACGGGCGAGCTCGAGGTACTGCTGCGCGGAGACGAATTCATAGGGGGCATGAACGGCGGCGCCGAGGACAGCGGCTTCGTCGATCCGGGCGTTTGCGGAGTCGATGCCAACCCGTTCGAGCTCGGCGTATTCGCGCGCAGTCGGCACACTGAGGATGTCTTTGCCGGTGGTCTGGCATCCCGCGGCGGCAACGACGAGCAGGGCCAGGATGGCGGAGATCGATTTCAACATGGGAGCACTCCTCAGTTCGCGGACGCAGTGTCCACCCCCGGCATCCCGGGCCGCCGCGAAGCGGTACGCCCGCCCCGGACGCTGACATCCGTGGCCGGTCGTTTGATACTATTTGCCGGAATGGGCTAAATTCAACCGCGATGTTCGTGCAGACGGCCTCAAGGGGTGCGCCCTTTATGCATATTCTTGGATTATCGGGTTTTGGCCCTGACAGCGCAGCGGTTCTGGTTCGCGACGGCGACGTGGTGGCCGCGGCGCAGGAAGAGCGCTTTACCCGGAAGGCGCTCGATGCGGGATTTCCGCTGCATGCAGCGGAGTATTGCCTGGAAGAAGCGGACCTTGACGGCTCCGGCCTCGATTATGTGGTGTATTACGAGCAGCCGTTCGTGAAATTTGAGCGTTTGCTGCTGACCTGGGCCTCGGTGGCGCCAAGGGGCCTCCGGTCTTTTTTCGCGCAGATGCCGTTGTGGCTGAGAGAGCAGCTGTTTGTACGCGGCATCATCCGCAAGCGGCTGGGTTACCGCGGCCCGGTGCTGCATACGAAGCACCAGCTGGCGCATGCGGCGTCAGCGTTCTTCCCTTCACCATTCGACGAAGCGGCGTTTCTGACGCTGGATGGCGTGGGAGAGTGGGCGACGTCAACCTGCGGCGTGGGCGAAAAAAACAAGATTCGCATCCTGAAACAACTCCGTTTTCCGCATTCGCTCGGCTTGCTGTATTCGGCGTTCACTGCATTCGCCGGATTCGCGGCGAAAGGCGGTGAATACAAGCTGATGGGGCTGGCGCCGTACGGCGACCCGGTTTATGTTGAGACAATCTTGGACCATCTGCTCGATCTGAAAGAGGATGGCTCGTTTCGCCTGAATCTGGCTTATTTCGATTATTGCGGCGGCTTGCACAGAACAAACGGCCGGTTTGAGAAGTTGTTTGAAGGGCCTCCGCGGGAACCCGGCGACGCGATCACCCGGCGGGAGATGGATCTGGCGTCGTCCATTCAAGCGGTTACGGAGGAGGTGATCCTCCGTATGGCGCAGGCATTGCACCGCGAAACCGGTATGCACAACCTGGTCCTCGCGGGAGAGTTGGGCCTGAACTGCGCGTCGAATGGACGGCTCTTGCGAGACGGCCCCTTCCAGGACGTGTGGGTTCAGCCCGCGGCGGGCGAGGCCGGCGCGGCCCTGGGGGCAGCTCTGTTCGTATGGCACCAGGTGCTGGACAACGCGCGCGACGCGGGCCAGTGCCGCCGCCAGTCCGGCTGCCTGGGGCCGGCATTCAGCGAGGACGCGGTCGAGGCCTATCTGCGCGAGGAGCGCATCCACTACGAGCGCCTGGACGAGGCGGCGTTGTGCGACACGGTGGCCCGGCTTCTGGAGCGGGGCAAGGTGGTGGGCTGGTTTCAGGGGCGCATGGAGTTCGGTCCGCGTTCCTTGGGCGCGCGGAGCATCCTGGCCGACCCGCGGTTGCCGGCCATGCAGTCGCGGCTGAGCCGGAAGATCACCTATCGCGAATCGTTTCGCCCGTTCGCGCCGTCGGTGCTGGCCGAGCATATGAGCGACTATTTTGAACTCGAGCGCGAGAGCCCCTGCATGTCTACGACGGCAACGCTGCGCGAGGACAAGCGGCTGGCGCTCAGCGAGGACGAAATGAGCGCGAAGGGGTTCGATAAGCGGCAGGCGGTGCGCTCGTCGATTCCCGCAGTCACGCATGTCGATAACACGGCGCAGGTTCACACAGTCAGCCAGGAAGACAATGCGCTTTACCATGGATTGATCTCGCGTTTCCATGAACTCACCGGGTGTCCCGTGCTGGTCAACGCGCCGTTCCGTGTGCGGGAAGAGCCGATCGTCTGTGGACCGCACGATGCCTATGCGTGTTTCATGCGCACGAAGATGGATTACCTCGTGATGGGCCCGTTTCTTGTCGACAAGGCCCTGCAACAGGACTGGCCCGAAGAAGACGACTGGCACGCGGACTGCCCGCTGGATTGAGAAGGATGCATCGGCCCGTGAGTCTGGAGACCATCGACCCCCGAAGCACAGGCGCACAGCGCACGTTTGGCCTGGGCCTGTGCGCGGCGCTGCTCGTGGCGGCGGGACTCCGGTGGCGGGGCGGCGCCTCTCCGCCGGCGCTGCTCCTGATGCTTTCGTTTACGTTCCTGATCGTGAGCGCCGTTCTGCCGTGGGCTTTGCGGCCTCTGCTGGCAGGCTGGATCCGCGCGGCAGGGGCGGCGGGCTGGCTGGCAGCGCATTTGCTTCTGGGGCTGGTGTTCTGTGTCATGATTGCGCCAGCCCGGCTGGTGTTGAAGGCGACGGGCGAGGATCCGCTGGCGAAGCACTGGGATCCTGATGCGGAGACGTATTGGGAAGAGCCGGAGGAACACCCGGGGGAGACTGAGACCGGTCTGGGACAATCGGCACGCGGCGTCTGGAGCGCGATGTTCGCATTGCCACTGTTTTTGAGGCGCCGAAAGCGGTTCTGGCTGGCGCCGATCGCGGTTGCGCTCTTGCTGCTGTCGCTGTTGATGTTCTTGATCGGCAGCCTCGGGGGATGGTCACCGTACCTCCGGCCCGGGCCCTGACTACGGCGCCAGGTCTCTGCCGGGTTTCGTGAGACGGGCCGGCACGGACCGCCCTCTTTTCAACGTGGCGCATTTTCGCCGTGCTGTTGCGTACCGTGTGCATGACGTCTACAATCGCTGTGTGATTCTGAGCCGCCGACATTGACCGGCCGCAGCCTGCGCGCGGCCTGCAAAAGGAAATCCTGCCATGTTGCGTACCATCGTCGTGATCTGTCTGGCCACCGTCCTTCTCGCCGCGCCCGGGGCTTCGGCGCGGGCACAGGATCTGGCCCTGGACCTTCAGCAGCCGGATGCGGGCGAAGCCTGGGCGTTTTCGGATGCCAATACCGCCATTCGGGACGGAGAACTGGTTCTGGATGGGCGTTCCGGGATGACGCAGGCATTCTTCCTGCCCACGGCCTGGGGCGATGTCACTCTCAAGGCAAAATTCATGGTGGAACCGCAGGAAAAAGGAGTACTGGCCTGCGGCTTCATCGTGCGCGCCAGGGATGCCTGCACCTATTACTACGTGCATTATGACCGGGGCCAGGCGATCCTGTGCCGGTCGGATGCCTCCGAATCGTGGAACGAACTCAAGCGGGCAGGCAGCCTGGACAAGCCGGCGGGACAATGGCACGAAGGCGAGTTCTCGTGCATTGGCAACACACTGCGGGTCTCGCTGAATGGCACGCTGCTCTACGAGGCCCAGGATGATACGATCGCGATGGGGCGTATCGGGTTTTACGCCAGCGAGGGGGTGGCGCATGTCAAAGACATCGTTGTGACGGGCGCGGCCAAAGCGGCCGAAGACGGCTTCCAGATTCCCGCGCCGGATTTCATCCACGTCTGCACGGATGCCAATGCGGGCGGGTATGAGGCCTTTCCGGACGTGTGCCGGTTGTCGGACGGGCGGCTCATGAGCGTGTTTTACGCTGGGTACGGGCATGTGGCGCTCCCTAATGAAAAACTGCCCCGCGGCGGACGAATCGCCTGGTGCGCCAGCGGCGACGAAGGCGTCACCTGGAGTGCAGCTAAAATACTGTACGATGGCCCGGATGACGACCGCGATCCCTCGATTATGCAAACCCGCAGCGGCAAACTGATCTGCAACTTCTTCTCGCTGCGTGCCAAAGAAGGGGGGCCCCGGCCCTGGGAAGGGTTGGGCACTTGGATGGTCTCCTCGACAGATCTTGGAAAAACCTGGTCTGAACCGCAGCAGATCGCGGCGAAATACTACTGCAGCTCGCCAGTCCGGCAGCTTTCAGACGGACGCCTGATCCTGGGCCTGTACGGAGAGGAAGGCGATCGCGGCTGGGGCGCCGTGGTGATCTCCGATGATGACGGCGCAACCTGGGGCGATGTGATCGACATTGACAACGCGGGCATGCCCTTGGACGCCGAGACAGACATTATCGAACTCAAGAACGGCGATCTGTTTGCTGCGCAGCGCGGACGCGGCGACACCATGGCGTGGTCCGTGTCAAAAGACCGGGGGCTTACCTGGAGCGTGTCGGAGGCGTTCGGATTTCCCGGCCATTGCCCGTTTCTGCTGCGGACGGCCGATGACATCATCCTCCTGGCGCACCGCTTGCCCAGGACGAGCCTGCATTACAGCCTCGACGAATGCGCGACCTGGAGCGGCAACGTGCCCGTGGACTCGGTGATCGGCGCGTATCCGTCGATGGTAAATCTCGACGACGGATCGGTATTGATTGTCTATTACGAAGAGGGCCAGGGCTCGAGCATCCGCGCCAGACGGCTTCGCGCCTCGAGGGATGGTGTTACCTGGCTTCCCGTGGCTGAAGGCCGGACGCCTCAGGCCACGCTGGTCGAACAGTACAAGATCTGGGACCAGGCGCCGCACAATGCCTTCACCAACCTGGTGCGGTTTAAGGATGAGTGGTTCTGCGTGTTCCGCGAAGGAGAGGGCCACGTGTCGCCGGACGGCGCCCTGCGCATCCTTGTGTCGAAAGACGGCAGGCACTGGGAGTCAGCGGCGCGGGTGAGGTCGGAAACGGCGGATCTGCGCGATGCCCAGATCACGGTTACGCCCGAAGGCAAGCTGATGCTGTCGGGCGCCGCAGCCCTGCACGACAAATCGGCAGCCACCCACCAGAGCGTCGCCTATTTCTCCGACGACGGCCGGACGTGGAGCGACAGCGTGCCGGTTGCCGATCCCAACTTCTGGTTGTGGCGGGTGACGTGGCACAAAGGAACCTGTTACGGCATCGGATACAAGACCGTAGAAGAGGGCGGGCGCAGCATCCGCCTGTATTCAAGCACGGATGGGCGCACTTTTGACGCGCTCGTGCCGGAACTGCGCAAAGACGAGTATTCGAACGAATCGTCGATCATTTTTCTTGAAGACGATACCGCGTTGTGCCTGTTGCGCCGGGACAGCCCCGCGCCGCTGCAAACCGGCCTCCTCGGGACGGCCAAGCCGCCGTACACGGATTGGACCTGGCAGGATCTCGGTGCGCGTATCGGTGGGCCCTGCATGATCCAGATCCCGGATGGCCGGTTCGTCGCGGCGGTACGGCTCTACGATCAGCGCGTGCGGACCGGGATCTGCCTGGTCGACCCGGAGTACGGCACGCTGACCGAAGTCCTCACCCTGCCGTCCGGGGGCGACACGAGTTATCCGGGGCTGGTCTGGCACGATGGCCTGCTCTGGGTGAGCTACTATTCGTCGCACGAGGGTAAAACGAGCATCTATCTCGCCAAAGTGGCGTTCAACTGAGGAAGGAAACCTGGACGATGCGTGCACTTGTCCTGAGCGTGGGATGCCTCATGCTGGCTGGCGTTCCAGCGTATGGTGATGCAATGGCCGCCTGGCCCGCGCTGCCGGACACCGACGGCGACTGCCTGATCCCGGCGCAGGAGTGGCCCTGGCAGCCGGGGCCGCGCGACGTACGAGTCTACATCCGGTATCCGGGCGGAACGCAGGCCCAGGTGACCGCCGAAACCGGCCTGTTTCTAAGCCTGCACAACTGGGGCGGCACGTTTCATACGGGCACGGCAGACCCGGAGGCCTTGGCCAATCGCTACAACGTGGTCGCGGTGTGTGTGGACTACCTGCAGAGCGGCCCGTCAGAGGAGGAGCATCCGCCCTACGATTTTGGATACCTGCAGGCGCTGGACGCGCTGCGGGGCCTGTATTTTGTGTATCACGGGCTGGAAGAGCGCGGCGTGGCGTTCCACAAAGGGCGCCTCTATTGCACCGGCGGTTCGGGTGGCGGCAACGTGACCCTCATGGCCAACAAACTGGCGCCGCGCACGTTCGCATGCTGCATCGACAAGTGCGGGATGGCGCGTTTGACCGACGATATCGCGTTCAATCTCGAGGGCGGCAGCCGGCTCAACGCACGGTACCGATCCGACCCGGAGAGCCCGCGTTATCTGAGCCATGGCGCCCAGATGCTGCGCTTTGTGGGTCATCCCGAACACCTGGCCACCATGAAGCAACTCGGAAATACCGCCAGGATGATCGTGGTGCATGGTGCGGATGACGACGTGTGCCCCATAGAGGACGCCCGGGAGATGGTGGCCAACATGGAATCGGCGGGACTTGACGTCGAAGCGGTCTGGGTGACCTCGGAGATGCTCGACGGCGACACCTTCACCTCCACGGACCATTCCCTGGGCGACCGTACCCGCATTGTTTTTCGCGTGGGAGACGCCTGTCTGATGCCAGGCAGCCCCAGTCTCGCGGTGCGCGAAGGCCCCGCCGATTTCGAGCGCAAAGAGTCCATCCGCTACGAGGTACCGGGCGGAGCGTATGTGATCTCCTATGAAAACGGGTATCCTGCAGGAAGTTTCGAGCGGGACAATTAAGGCCGGGCGTGGAGGATGCCGTATGGGTTTCTGGATGGCTAAAATGTTCGCGGATGGTATGAGCGCGATGGACCGGGCCCCGGGCGCGAAAAGCGATCTGATCCCCCAGCTCATCACACAAACACGCGAGCTGGAGCATCAGGTCGCGCGCATGGCGCTCCTGAACCAGTCTCTGTGGGAGCTGCTGTGTGAGCGCCTCGGCCTCACCGAACAGGAGCTCGAAGCCAAGGTTCGCGAGGTTGATCTGCGCGACGGGGTTCTCGACGGGAAAATTACCAATACGCCCGTCAAGTGTCCGCAGTGCGGGCGGGTCTCCGCCTCAAAGCACTACCGCTGCCTGTATTGCGGCCTGGAGTTTGAAAAACCGGTGATGGGCTGAGGCCGTTTGTGCCCCGTTGCCTTCGCCGGGAATCGCGCCGGACCACGGCGCCGGCTGGCGGGGTTGTTTGCGCCGCGAACCTGGCGATTGGTATGCTCAACTTCCTGGCGCCCGGCTCGGGGGCCTGGGGCTTCAACCAAATTTATGCTTTGAACGCTGGCTTGCCGACATCAGCTCAGAGCGGAGGAAACGACTCATGAAGAAGGATTCGAAAACCATGGTTTCACGCAGGGAGTTTGCGAAGGCTTCGGCCGCTGCCATCTCGACGTTCGCCGTCTTGCGGGGCGCCTCGGCTCAGGGCTCGTCGGAAGTGTTGAAAGTGGGACTGCTGGGTTGCGGCAGCCGCGGCACCGGCGCCCTGACCCAGATGCTGCAGGGCAACGACAACGTCAAGGTTATCGCTCTGGCCGACGTATTCCCCGACAAAGTCGAACGCACCCGCACGCAGATCTACAGCACCGACGAGTTCGCCCAGAAACGCGACATCAAAGACGACCACTGCTTCACCGGGCTCGATGCCTACAAGGGCATCCTGAAGACCGACATCGATATCCTCCTGGAAGGCTCGCTTCCCTATTGCCGTCCGATGCACCTGGAAGCCGCTGTCGAGGCAAAGAAGCACATTTTCACGGAGAAACCCGTTGCGGTAGACCCCGTCGGCATCCACCAGGTCATCCGCGCCGCGAAACGCGCCGACGAGCTGGGCCTCTCCTTCGTGGCGGGCACACAGCGCCGGCACCAGAGGCCCTACCGGGAAACCATCGCCAAGATTCACGAAGGCGCCATCGGCGACATCGTGTCCCTGCGCGCGTACTGGTGCGGCGGCCTTCCGTTTGCCCATGAACGCAAGCCCGAATGGACCAGCGACCTCGAATACTGCATCCGCAACTGGTACGCCCACTGCTGGGTCTGCGGCGACAACATCGTCGAGCAGCACGTCCACAATCTCGACGTCTGCAACTGGGTCATGGAAGGCTTTGGCATCGAGCACCCGATTTCGGTGTTTGCCTCGGGCGGCCGGCAGTTCAAGCCCAATGAGCCCAAATACGGTGATCTCTGGGACCACTTCTCGTGCGATTTCGAATACCCCAATGACGTACATATGACCAGCTTCAGCCGTCACTGGGACGGGCTCGACGACGGAATCTTCGAGGCCGCGTATGGCACCAAAGGCATAAGCAACTGCCGCGACATGGGCGAGTATGGCCCCGATCCGTACGTTCAGGAGCACATCGATCTCGTGAACAGCATCACCGGTGAAGGCCGCCATTACAACGAAGGCGTGCAAGTGGCGTACAGCACCATGACCGCGATCATGGGCCGCATCTCTGCCTACAACGGACGCCGGGTGACCTGGGAAGATGTGATGGAAGGCAAGCTGAAAGATTACTCGATCGTGCCCGAGCTGGATTGGGACCGGGCCTATCCGAACGAGCCGGTTCCGGTGCCCGGAAAGGTCGGTGCGGGTAATCTCCCCGAATTGCAGAACAAATAGAGCGCAACTGCGGAAACCGTGGAGGAACCAAGCACCATGGATATGGAACGTAGAACGTTTCTTACTTCGTGCGCGGCGGGTGCGGGCGCCATGGCCGCCCTGAGCCGTACGGCCATCGCCGCGGCTAAGGAATCCAAGCCGTTTGCCAACCTGCCCTTGAAGGTTGTAGCGCCGTACAGCTGGTTTGACGGAAGCCCGGCCGAACGCCTGGCGCAGGCTGCCGCGTGGGGGCTGCCCGCCGTCGAATGGCTCGGTCCCGACAAGAGCGCCGACGAGTTGCGCGACGCGTCCGAAAAAACGGGCGTCAAGTGGAGCTGCATCGGCGGCGTGGGCGCCATCGCCCCCGGCCAGATGGTTCAGCCCAAGGAACACGGCCGCCTCGAGGAAAACTTCCGCGAGCGGGTGGCGTTCGGCAAGAGCATTGGCGTCACCACCTTCGTGGGTCTTACGGGGAACGCCCGCGACGACATCTCCTACGACCGGCACATGACCTACGTGATCCGGTGCCTGCGCCGTCTCGCCCCCATTGCCGAGGAGAACGGCGTGACGCTCGTGATGGAATCGCTGAACACCCTCGTCGACCACCACGGCTATTTCCTGTCGAAAACCGATCAGGCCATGCTGCTCCTCGAGGCCGTGGACAGTCCCAACGTGAAGATGCTCTTCGACATCTACCACCAGCAGATCATGGAAGGCAATGTCATCCGGAATCTCACGGAGAACATCGATCGCATCGGCCACATTCACGTGGGCGACAATCCCGGCCGGAAACAGCCCGGCACCGGCGAATTGAACTACGCCAACATTTTCAAGGCCATCGCCAGCACGAACTACCAGGGCTATGTGGCCCTGGAGTGCGGTTACACTACCGCCACCGGCGATGAAGCTCTGGCGCAGGTCGCCGACTGCTTCAACTGGACCTGAGAAGACCCCGAACGGACTCTATGCGGGCGGCGCGCCTGAACAAGGCCCCGCCCGCCTTTCTTATTGGGCAGGGAGTCAGTAAAATGGCGCCAACGTGAAGGCGGGGGAACAACGCGGCCCGCGGGGGCGCCCGATGGGAGACCACGGCCGTCACTCGCGCAAGCGATTGCAGCAGGCGCGCCTTCAAGCGATCCCCGGGGCGATTTCCGGGCGAGGAGCTGGTACGTGCACGATATCACTGTCCTGACACTCATCCCCAATGCGGGCGACCGCCTGGCGCGATGTCTGGAAAGTGTGCAATGGGCCGATGACATTTTCTGCGTCGTGGACCCCAGGACCAGCGACGGGTCCGACGCGATGGCCCGGCAGTATTCCAGCCGTGTGGTCGTTCATGAATACGTCAATGCGGCCACGCAGCGCAATTGGGCCCTGCCGCAGATCGAAACCGAATGGACGCTGGTGCTGGACGCCGACGAATGGGTGTCGCCCGAGCTTGCCGCGCGCATACAGCAAATTATCCGGGATCCTGCGAGTTGCGACGGATACCACGTGAAACGCATGTCATATTTCATGGGACGCCTGATGCGGCATTGTGGCTGGGGGCGGGACTACAATGTGCGGCTGTTCCGGACAGCGAAGGGGCGCTACCTCGATCGCCGCGTACACTCGAAGGTGCAGGTCGAGGGCTCCATGGGCCGCATCCACGAGGTGATGTTCCACGACACCTATCGCGATTTTGACGAATATTTCCGCACTTTCCAGCGGTTCACGGCCTGGGGTGCGGAAGATTTGTTCGAAAAAGGCCGACGCGCCTCATGGAGCGACCTCACGCTGCGGCCAGCCCTGCGCTTCTTCAAGATGTATGTCATCAACCGGGGTTTTCTCGATGGATACCACGGCGCGGTGTTGAGTATGCTCGGCGCATTCTCGGTTTTTGCAAAATACGCGAAGCTGTGGCGCCTGGGCTATACCGATGCCGAATGCCGGCCGCCGCGCGATGCAAACGCGCTCGGTCCCGGCGGACCGGACGGGGAAGTGGATGACGCCGCGCCTGAGACACGCCGCTGAGCCGGTCCTGGCGCCTTCACGGGAGGAAAGTCTGATGCGGTATGTGATGGGGTGTGCGGTGGCGCTCGGCGTGTGCCTGATGGGCCTGGCCGCGGCACAGGAATCGGCCCTGTGGCTGCATCCGCTCTGCGAGAAACTGGACATTCCTTATAACGGCCCGTTTGAACAGCTCAGCGACGGAACGCTCCTGGTCATCGATCGGAACGTGCTGCGCAAGAGCGTCGACGGTGGAGTAACCTGGGAGGCCGTCAGCGGCGAGATCACCCCGGGGCTCGATATCAACTACGGCGGGCATCCGGGCCAGTTCCTTCAGACCCGCAACGGGACGATTGTCGTGGTCTACCTCGACATGGCCAACTACGTCTTCAGCTGGAACGACGAAAAAGGCGAGCCCAACCCCGAATGCCGCCTGGAACTCTGGACGATCCGAAGCGCGGATGGCGGCAAGACCTGGAGCGATGCCCAGCAGCTTCTGCCGGGCTACAACGCGGACTTCATGGGCTTCATTCAACTCGATTCAGGGCGCCTCGTCGCCACGGTGGAACACCTGGATCCGGAACTCTGCCGCTGGGTGGCCCTGTCGTTTGTCTCGGATGATGAGGGGCAAACCTGGCAGCGCGGCAATATCATCGACCTGGGCGGGCGAGGCCACCATGACGGCGCCGTGGAGCCGTGCGTGGCCGTCCTGAGCGACGGGCGGCTGCTCATGTTCATCCGAACGGGGCTGGGCCAGTTCTGGTATGCGTTTTCAGAGGACAACGGCAAGTACTGGCGGATCATTCGCCCAAGCGGCATCGATGCCAGCAGCGCGCCGGGCTGGGTCGAGCGGCTTGCGAGCGGGCGCCTGGTCTTCGTGTGGAACCGCGCCAAACCCGAGGGCGCTGAAAAACCCACCTCGTTCTGGCATGGCCAGGCCCATGAAGTGCCCGCGCCCAGCCACCGCGAAGAACTCTCGATCGCCTTTTCCGATGACGACGGCCAATCCTGGACCGATCCCGTCGTGCTGATGCGTGAACCCGGCGGCCAATTGGCCTACCCCTACATCCTCGAGCGCACACCGGGCGAATTGTGGGTCACGACCCGCTACACCTTCCTGCCGGGTGGAAAGGCCGCGCCTCCCGTGAAAATCCGTCTGCTCGAGCGGGATTTCGTGAAAACCGGCGACTAGACAGGAATTCACCATCATCATGAACTGTGCGGTCACATTCGAGGTCGAGGCACGCGACCCGCATTGCGGTGCGCGGGCGGGCCGCCTTCATACGCCGCACGGGGTCATCGAGACGCCCGTGTTCATGCCCGTCGGCACACAGGGCACGGTCAAAGCCATGACCCAGGACGAGCTTCGCAGCCTCGGCGCCGGGATCATCCTCGCCAACGCCTACCACCTCTACCTGCGCCCCGGCACGGAAGTCCTCCGTGAGGCGGGCGGGCTGCACCGGTTCATGGGCTGGGAACGCGCGATCCTGACCGATTCGGGAGGGTTTCAGCTCTTCAGCCTGGCCGGATTGAGGAAAATCACCCCGGACGGCGTGACGTTTCAAAGCCATATCGACGGCTCGAAACACTTTTTGAGCCCCGAAAACGCCGTCGACCTCCAAATCACCATCGGGGCCGATATCATGATGTGTCTCGATGAATGCACGGGATACCCCGTCGAGGAACACGAGGCTGCGGAATCCATGCGCATGACCGCCGCGTGGGCCGCACGCTGCAAGCAGCGCTGGCTGGAACGTGAGGCGGCGAATCAGGCCCTCTTCGGCATTATCCAGGGCAGCACCTTCGAACATCTGCGCCGCGAAAGCGTCGACCGCACCCTCGCCCTGGATTTTCCCGGCTACGCGATCGGGGGCGTCAGTGTCGGCGAAGGCAAAGAAGAGATGCTGCGCGCAGTGGAATGGACCGCGCCCCATCTGCCCGAAGAAAAACCGCGCTACCTGATGGGCGTCGGGCCGCCCGAGGACATCCTCGACGCGGTGGAACGCGGGGTGGATATGTTCGATTGTGTCATGCCCACGCGCAACGCACGAAACGGCTGCCTGTTTACTTCACAAGGCCGGATCAACATCAAAAACCAGAAATACCAGCGCGATTTCGGGCCACTCGATCACGCGTGCCACTGTCCGGTGTGCCGGGGTTACAGCCGGGCGTACCTGCGCCATCTCTACCTGGCGCGGGAGGTGCTGTCGCTCCGCCTGAATACTTTACACAACCTTTTCTTTATGCTACACTTATCCGCTGCGATGCGTGAGGCCATCCGTGCCGGGCGCTTTATTGAGTTCAAGGCCTCCTTTCTTCAGAGTTACCGGGTCTGAGGGGGCATTCTATTCCTGAAACGGAGGATTGTTCGTCGTGTGGAGACTGTTGTATGCAGCAGAGGCCGTCCAGCAGGCGGCCCAGAGTGGCGGTGAGGCAGCCCCGGGACCCGGCGGCGGGAGTTTTCTAGGCAGCCCCCAGGTTCTGATGCTCGTGGCGATGTTCGCCATTTTCTACTTCTTCCTGATCCGCCCCAACACCAAACGAGAAAGAGAGCGCCGGGAAATGCTCTCGGCCCTGTCTAAAGGCGATAGTGTGGTGACGGCCGGAGGCATCCATGGGACCATCGTCGGATTGACCGAAAAAACGGTCGTGTTGCGCGTCAGCGACGACCCACCCGTCAAAATGGAGTTCCAGCGGAGCTCCGTTTCCCGGGTAGCGACCAAAGATTCCGGCTCTGGTGACGAATAACCGCGCGATCCGCGCTGATTCGCCGCGCATGGCGCGGCCCATGGAGACGTTCCGATGAAAAACCCGACTGTGCGCGCCATTATCATCGTTCTCGCGCTGATCTGGGGCCTGATTTACATCTATCCCACCCTCGGATGGATGACCCTCCGCCCCGAGGAGCGCGAGCGTCGGCTTGCAGAATGGAAAAAAGAGGATCTCGAACCCCGCCAGCCCAACTTCTTCCGCGATACGGCCACCGGCATCAAACGCTGGTCGCAATTCAACAAGAACTGGGTCATCAACCTCGGCCTAGACTTGCAGGGCGGCATCAACATGATCGTCGGGTTTGATGTCTCCAAAGCCGACCCCAAAGTCCTGGAAAGCTTTCCCAAGGAATGGACGAAAACCGACATCGTCCGGCATTTCCAGGAACAGACCCTGCGCACCATCCAGCGGCGTGTGTTTGAATTCCAGTCGACCGAACCGATCATTGCCCGTCTCGGCGACGACAAGATTCAAGTGCAGCTCCCGGGCGAAAAAGACCTGGACCGCGCCCGCGACCTGATTTTCAAATCGGCCTATCTGACGTTTCACCTCGTAGCGATGCCTGATGAGCAGGAGCAGGTCTTTCTCGCGATCGACAAGCACTTCCAGACGACCCGCAACGCCAATTTCCTCAGCCTGATGCAGAAACCCATTTCGGGCCCCTACCTGTGGGTTCCGAAGGAAAATATTGAAAAGGTCAAGGCGCTCGCCGAAGAGGCCCGCCAGGTGAAGGGGCTGATCCCCGAGGCCATGGACATTGCGTTCAGCGGTGCACCCCAACCCTGGGACGACCATCAGGTTTACACCATCTACCTGATCAACAAAACCCCCGCCATTACGGGTTCGGGCCTCCAGCAGGCCATGGCACGGATCAATGACAGCACCGCCGGCGGCAGCTATATGATCCTGTTCCGGTTCGATGCCGCCAGTGGCGCGCAGATGGGCCAGGTCACCGAACAGAACATCGGCAAACCGCTCGCCATCGTTATCGACGGCGAAGTCGAATCCGCTCCCAACATCCAGGAGCGCATCACCACCAACGGGCAAATTACGGGTAATTTCAGCCGTGAAGAGGCCGTGGACCTGGCGATCGCGCTGCGCTCGGGTTCGATGCCGGTGCCGCTCGTCGAAGAATCGAGCGCGCAGGTAGGCGCGAGCCTGGGCCGCGACCTGATTCGGCGGGGCGTGCTCTCGTCGGTCCTCGGCGTGATCGTCGTGGTGGTGTTCATGGCCGTGTATTACCTCTGGGCGGGCATCGTGGCCGACATTGCGCTGATCATGAATGCCCTGCTGCTGCTGGCCGCGCTGGCTTATTTCAAATCGACCCTGACCCTGCCGGGCATTGCGGGCCTCATCCTCACCGTCGGTATGGCCGTGGACGCGAACGTGCTCATCTATGAGCGCATCCGCGAGGAATTGCTTAACGGCCGATCGCTTCTTGCTGCGGTGGACAGCGGCTTTGATCGCGCCACCGTCACGATTCTCGACGCCAATATCACGACGCTGATCGCGGCGGCGGTGTTGATGCAGTTCGGTTCCGGGCCCGTGGAAGGTTTCGCGGTGACCTTGAGCATCGGCGTCTGCACCAGTGTATTCACGGCGCTCATCGTGAGCCGGGCCGTCATGGACTTCCTGATCCAGCGCAAGATCATCACCCAATTGCGCATGTTCAGCATGATCAGTCCCGACGCGAAAATCCGGTTCATGGAACGCCGCGTCCTCGCGATCGGCATCAGCAGCATCGCGATTGTCATCGGCATGATCCTCTTCGCCATCCGGGGGAACGACAATTTCGGCGTGGACTTCACGACCGGCACCAATATGATCGTCTCGCTCGATGCACGAGATGATATCGCCGACCAGGATATCCGCGACCGCCTCACAAACGCGGGGTTCGTCAATCCCCTCGTGCAGTTGTTTGAAAAAGAAGACGAGAACATCCCCGGCACGCAGTTCCTGATTCGTGTCAGTGAAGTGAGCCAGACCGAGCAGAAACTTGCCCCGGAGCCGGGTGCGGCCGCGCCGGCCGAAACGGACGCCCCGGCAGCCGGTGAGGACGGAAGCGCCGCCGTGAACACGGTCTCGATGCGCATCACGGCCGCGTTGGCCGACCTGAGCACCGATCCCAGCCAGATGGCTCAGCGGGTGGACACCGTTGGCCCGGCCGTGAGCTCGCAGTTGCGGCGCGACGCGCTTCTGGCCATCTTGTATTCGATGTTTTTCATCATCCTGTATCTGTGGTTCCGGTTCGAGCTTAAATACTCCATTGGCGCCGTGGTTGCGCTGGCGCACGACGTGCTGATCACGCTCGGCGTATTCGCGCTCCTGGGGCGGCAGATCAACCTGCCGGTCGTCGCGGCAATTCTGACCATCATCGGTTATTCGCTGAATGACACGATCGTGGTGTTCGACCGGGTCCGCGAAGTCCTCAGACTGTACCGCGGCCGCGGCATGACGTTTACTGAGCTGCTGAACGCCAGCATCAACCAGACCCTCAGCCGTACCCTGTTGACGTCGCTGACGACCCTCTTTGTGACGGTGGTGCTGTTCATTTTCGGCGGCGACGCCATCAACGACTTTGCGCTGGCCCTGTGCGTCGGCATTCTTGTCGGCACCTACTCGTCCATCTTCATCGCCAGCCCCGTCACCTTCTACATTCAGAAGTACTGGGGCAAGAAAGCGGCACAGAGCACGACGCCCGACGGCGGCCAGGGCGGTCCCGGTTCGCGTCGCCGCAGAAACAAGAAAGATACGGCGCAATCCACTGCGTGATAGCCAGTGCACAGGCATGAAGCTGCCGGCTCACAGGCAGAGGGCGAATATCCTGCCCGGGGAGCTTCTGTCCGGATGGCGTGAGGCCGCCCGGGGGTCGGTCCCGTCTGTGTTCGGGCTAATCCTTATTCACGAAGGGCAGGACGCTGCGGAAATACCCGACAGGGGGCTCGGCTGCCGGCGGGACAAACTCGATGCCGAGCAGCTCGAGCAGCGAGCCTTCGGCGAGCCGGAGATCCACAAACGCCTTTTCGAGGGCGATGGTGGCCTGCACTTCCTGGCTCTGGGCGGCCGTGAGGTCGCCCTGCATGTCCAGCACCTGGTAGCTTGAGGCCAGACCGAGTTCGAGAAGCTTCTCTTCAGCGGCCACGTTGATTTCCTGCAGTTTGCGGGATTGCGTACTGCTTTCGACCAGGGTCCGGTTGGTTTCAATGGCCGTGTACGCCATGCGGATGGCGAGCAGTATGTCCTGTCGCGCCTTTTCGAGTTGCCGTTCGGCTTCACTGATTTCGATGCGGGACCGCTGATACTGGCCGCGTGCCGCACGGTTTCCGATGGGCACGGAACCCTGCACCGTTACTGAAACGGAATTGTCGTCGCGATCGCGGATGCCTTCAAATACGTCATATTTTTCAGGGCCGCGCGCACCCTGGAACACCGAACCGCCGACGTCCAGCTGCGGGAGCAGGTTGTTTTTGGCGACGGCGGAGTTGATGCGGGCATTATCGATGACCAGGCCGCCAGCCTGAATCTCCGGGCGCAGCGCAAGGGCACGCGCCATGCTCTCCTCGAGGTCGATCTGGGAGTCATCGGGGTGTGGCCGGTCGACGGGGACGATGCGTTTCTCCAGCAGAGGATCGCCCGGCTCGACATGCAGCAAGGTGCGGAGCCGGGTGGCGGCGTCGGCGATGAGGCCCATGGCGGAGACCACATCGCTCTGGCGCGCGGCGAGGCCTGCGCGCGCCTGTACCACGTCAATCGCGGCGCCGGTGCCGATTTCAAGCCGTTTCTCGTTGAGGGTTAACAGGCGTTCGGCGTTGGCCATGCTGCTCAGGCGCACCTTATGCTGCTCTACCGCACCCACGAGGTCCCAATACGCCTTGATGATCTCAGCCAGCGAGCTCATGGTCTGGATTTTGAGCTGATGTTCGGCCGTCTCCTCGGCATTCTGCGCGATGCGCACCCGGGCCAGGTTGACGGCCTTGCCGCGCCCGCGGAGGAGCGGTTGCGTCAGGGAAAGCGAGAGGCCGCCGCTCCATTCCTTGATATAGTAGTTGAACGTGTTTTCTTCCCATTCCAGGAGCATGGACACATCGTATTTCGTGCCCCAGTGGAGCTTCCCCTGGATGCCGGCCTGGCCGCGCGCACGATAGTCGTCGATGGTGGAGATCCCACCGTAGGCGAAGATCTGCGAAGACGCCTGCTGCTCGGTCTCGGTGTACGTGACCGAGCCCGTGCCGATGGGGTCAAATTCCCCCTGCGCAGCCAGAATGTCCGCGGCCGATTTCAGCGAGCCAAACGATACGATCTGAATGTCCAGGTTGGATTTGAGGCCGCGCCGGATGCATTCTTCAAGCGTGAGCAGCGTCTCTTCAGGGGCCGCCTTGGCGGCGAGCTTTTCGTAGAACGGTTCGAGCTGGATCGCGTCCAGATCGATCTTCTCGTGAAAACGCGGCGCGGCATAGGGTTGTGCCTCAGATGCCGCCGGTGCAGTGGATTCAGCCGCGTTTGAAACGGCATCCGGCGCATCCGGAGTCGGCAGAGGCTCCGGAGACTCTGCCCGCGTTCCCGCCTCACTCAACAGCGGCCTCTCAGCGGCATGCACGGCGCCGCCGGCCACCAGAACCAACAGCAACATTCCTACAAACACGCGATACAGGATGTTCATCCGACTCCCCTCTGACCGGTTCGCTGCATGGTATTAGGACGCGCCAGACACACCCACGGTTTCACGAACCGCGGCCTTCCAGAGCAGGCGGCCCTTCCGCACGCCGGCCGCCCGCCCGCTGAGTGTAATTATCCCCGCCCGCCCAGTCAATTGCCCGATGGACTTGTTTCCCAAGTGCCGCCATGGCGGGAGGCTTCAGATTCTGGCGATTCGTGTTTCCACTGCCAGACGCGAGCGAGGTTGCTCGACAATTCATATTCGGCGGCGCTCCAGACGCCGGCGAATGGAGGCGCCTGTGCCGCGGTATAGGCCGCACGCAACCCCGGGGGGATATCCACGGTTTCCGCTACGGACTGGCGCACCGGCATCGAACCTCGGGCTGCGGCAGCGGCCCCCTGCACTGCGGGGCCGGTCAGCCAATCCAGCGCTGCCACGATGGCATCGTGTTTTGCCGCCGCATGTTTTGCAAAAACCACGATCGCCATGTCGCCCACGCGTGAAATCGGACCTTCTGCGCCCGGAAGGGCTGCCATACCCGCGGGGAAGGCGGCGTCTCGCGTGCGCACAAGCCATTCCGATGAGGCCGCCGTCATGGGGGCGCTATTCTTCATAAACGCAGCGAAGCCCCAGGCGGGGTCGGCGAGCATTTGCGCGTCCGACTGGCCGGTATCGCGGAGCGAGAGAAGAAAATGAAGCGCGCGCATGGCGGAGGGTGCTGTCAGGCCGCTCTGGTTGTGCTCACAGACCCGCCCTCCCGCCGACCACAGCATCTCAATATAGGGCAAATGGCCGATCACAGCCTTCGTTTCGGAGATTTGGACGGGGAGTTCTTCCCAGGTTTTCGGCGGGTCAGCAACTGCAGCCCGGTTGAAAAACAAAACAGAGCAAAAGCCATCCGCGGGCAAAGCCCAGATCCGTCCCTGCAGGGTGTATGCGGCGCGGGCGTTCGGGTGAAAGTCGTCGAGCATCTCCACATCGAGGAAGCCATCCAGAGGCATGAGGCGCCCGGCCTGGGCCAGGCGCGCTGCCCAGCTGCGCTCGACGATCGCGATATCCGGCAGGCCGCCCGCTGCAATGCTCACCGTCAACTTCTGAATGGCCACGTGCCAGTCACCGATGAACTGGGGTTTCAGCTCGATGCCTGGATGTGCCGCGTCAAACGCACGCCGAATCTCCGGATTCCCCAGTGCGGGCGCGATGATCGAATGCGCGGGGTACCAGAGGGTGACAGCCGCCGGGTTATCGACGGCCTCAGGCGCTTCGATGTCGATGGCTTCCGGATACCGCGTCAGCTCCTCCTGAAGGAGGCGGGTGATCTGAATGTGCGCGCGTGCCAGGGCTTCGTCCGGGCTGAGTGGTTCCGGGCTTGCCAGGCAGCCTCCGATCGCTGCCGCCAGAAACAGCAACGCCCGGCCGTGGAGCCGGGCGTTGCGTTTACACAAATTCGCACAAGACAGTCTCATGACAGCCACAAATGATCCGGCGCGGCTTCATTCACACCGGGCGGCCAGGCAGTACTTCCAGCCAGCTGAAAAAACCGCTCTATGGCACCGTCCTCATCTGTGCGGCTGGCCACTGGCGACGCAGGCGCCATACGCCGCCCCTTATTGCCTGGGCGCCCTCAGGTTGTTCATGTCGACGCCTGCCTGCTTCATGGCCTGCTCCTGAACCTGCTGAGCGCGCGCCACGTAGAACCGCTGCAATTCACCCAGGGCGCTGCTGAGATGCCCCGTTTCGTCCGGGGTCAGGTTGCCGTTGGTCTTCTCCCGCAGCATCATGAGCGTGTCGATGACAAACCGCGCCGACGCGATGTCCACATACACTTCTTTCGCATCCTGGGGAGCGATGAGGCCCAGGGCCATCAGGCCCTGCATGGCCAGGCTGTCCACCAGACCGCTGAAATTGGGTTCGATGGTATCCGCGCCGGGCTGATCCCCTTGAGGAGAGCCGGCCTCGTCTGTCTCCGAAGCAGGTTCGCTCTGCTGTGCGGACTTGGCGCGGGCTTCTTCTTTTTCGCGGGCGACCTGGGCTTTCCAGTCTTCGTCTATGAAGATCTTTTTGTCTTCATCCGCCATGAATGCTCACCTCCTGCGCTGCACGGCCGCGATCCGGGCAGACACTGCCACCAGAGCCTGCGGACCCGGAAACCGGGGCCGCGGTCAGTTGGCATGACACCCAAATCGCGCCGCCATACGCGTGCTACTTGTTCTTGTGGCGGTTCGCGCGACGCTTCTTTTTGCGCTTGTGTTTGGCGATCTTCGCGCGACGAACCTTGCGTCCACCAGCCATGCAATGGCCTCCTTTCGTCTCCAGACTCGTGTAATGATGCGAGGCAGCCCAGCCGTCCGCTACTCCTGCAGCCAGGCTTCCCCGGGCTGCCGGTAGTCCCACAATTCCGACGGCTGGAAATACAGTGCAATTTCCCGTTCGGCGGTCTCCCGCGCATCCGAGGCGTGCACAATGTTTTTTTGCTTAGTCAGGCCGAAATCACCGCGAATTGTGCCGATATCGGCATCCCGGCAATCCGTTGCGCCGTTAACCTTGCGCACCGCGGCTATCGCGTCTTCCCCCTCCCATACCATCTGGATGGTGGGCCCCGACGTGATAAACGCAATCAGTCCAGCGAAGAACGGCCGGTCGCGGTGTTCGGCGTAGTGCGCTTCGGCCTGGGCCCGTGACAGGATCTGCATTTTGAGACCCACCAGCTTCAGGCCTTTTGCCTCGTAGCGGCCGATGACTTCACCAATGAGCCGCCGGCCCACGCCGTCAGGTTTCACCATCACAAATGTTCGCTCGATCACGGCCACTCCTCAACTGCAGCCTGCGGGCCGGCGCAAATCGCCCTGACGAATCCAAGAAGCCCCGCCGGTTTCTCCGCAGCAAAACCGTCGAAGTATAGCAAACGCTTGCGTTGCCGTTCAAACGCCCGTTGCGAAGCCATTGCCGGTTTCGCGAAACGGGCCCCATCGGTGAGCGTCCGGCCGGTTGCACGGAGAACGAAGTCTCCGCCCCTCTGAGGCCCAGGTATCACGAAGCGACCAGCTTAACGGCGATGCAGTCAAAAACGAGGCGGTTCCCCTGATAGGCAACCGCTCCACGCCGCACGAGCCGCCAGCCTCCGTTTTGGTACGAGCCATCAACCTCGATTTTTCCCGCCAAATCGTCTGCGGATTCCAGCCATTTGAGAAGATCGGGGTTTTGCGTAAGTACAACAGGTTTCAAGCTCGGCCCGGCAACCAGGGTGACGGATTCTACCAGCAGGTTCGACAAATCCTGCAGAACCGGCAATTCCGGCGCTGGTTTGGCCTGCAAGCGGATCATCCTCGCCCGGGTGTCCAGTCCCGCCGACTCTTTCGAAGAATCTATCAGATCCAGCAGGTAATTGCGGATATCATCGAGATCCTTCACTTCCTGCAGCTTATCGAGCCCGGGATATGTCTGGAGGGCTTTGGCCAGCAGCGAAATCTCGCGCAGGTAGTGTCTGCGCTGGTTTTCCGGCACCAGGTACATGATCGCGATGGTCACGGGCTTTCCATCCGTGGCGCCGTAATCGATGCCCGCGGGGCTCCAGCCGATCACGCACATGAGGTCTTCATCGAAAGGCACGTGCGCGTGCGGACAGGCCCATCCCTTGCCCAGCGCGGTATTGGCTGCCTCCTCTTTTTTCAGGACATTCCCCACGACGTCCGTTCCGGCGGGTACCTCAGGGAACGCTTCGATGATGTGGGCCAGGAACTGAAGCGCATCCGTTTTGTCGTTATCCGGCAGCTCGAAAAGCCGCCCTTCCTGGAGTGCATCCAGAATCGTATCCATGATCAATCCCCTCCATAGCGCTTGAAGAACCAGGTTTTAACCCCGTGGGTCAAAACGGCATAGGCCGTAAGAAAAAGCGCGATCCAGGCCCAATAAATTGCCGGCAGCGGCATCATTCCCAGATCGCTCGCAAAAGGCGAATACGGCAGCCAGATGCCAATGGCCATGATGATGAGCGTGGTCACCGTCAAGTGCAGCGAGGCCCGGCTCCCGAAAAACGGAACGCGTTTTGTCCGGATGATATGGACAATCAGCGTCTGCGTGAGCAGTGATTCCACGAACCAGCCGGTCTGAAACAGCCTGGAATCGAAAACGGCGCCCCATTGAAAGACAAACCACATCAACGCAAAGGTTGCATAATCGAAAAGGGAACTGACCGGCCCGATAAAGACCATGAATCGTTTGATGTTTCCAATGTTCCATTTGAGCGGTTTGGCGATCAATTCGTCGTCCACCGTGTCCGTGGGGATGCCGGTCTGAGAAAAATCGTACAGGAGATTGTTGATGAGGATCTGAACCGGTTGCATCGGAAGGAACGGAAGCAGGTAGCTTGCTCCCACCACACTGAACATGTTGCCGAAGTTGGAGCTGGCGCCCATGCGGATGTATTTGACGATGTTGGCGAAAACGCGCCGCCCTTCCATGATCCCTTCTTCCAGCACCAGCAGGCTCTTTTCCAGGAGCACGATATCAGCCGCTTCCTTGGCCACATCGACCGCGGAATCCACCGAAATGCCGACATCGGCCGCTTTGAGGGCAGGCGCATCGTTGATGCCGTCGCCAATGAATCCCACCACGTGGCCGTCGCGGCGCAGGGCTTCGACGATCTCTTCCTTCTGTGCCGGGGACAGTTTCACAAAGACGTTGGCATCCAGCACCACGCTCGAGAATTGCTCCGGAGACAAGTGGGCCAGTTCGGTACCCGTTACGATCTGCTCCACCGCCAGCCCGACATCACGGCAGACTTTCTCCGTCACGAGACCGTTGTCGCCGGTGAGCACCTTGACCTGGACGCCGGCGCCGGCGAGCCGTTTCAAGGCTTCCGCGCACGACGTCCTGGGCGGATCGAAAAAGGCGATATATCCCAGTAATACAAGCTCGGATTCATCTTCAATCGAGAAGACCGTCTTATCGCTCGGAAACTCCCGATAGGCAATGCCGAGCACTCGAAATCCATCGCGGTTGAGTGCCTCGACCTCTTCAAAGAGCACCCCGCGGATCATATCGACCAGCGGATAAACCTGCTCTTCGAACTGGTATCGGCTGCAACACGCGTAAATCTCCTCTACCGCTCCCTTGCAAATCAGCACATGGTCGTCTTCATAGGAGACGACCACGGACATCCGGCGGCGTTGGAAGTCAAAGGGCAGTTCGTCCACCAGACGGCACTGGCGGGTGTCCAGATCGGAATACGCCAGAACCGCACGGTCGATCAAGTTGCGCAGACCGGTCTGGAAATAACTGTTCAGGTAGGCGTAATCGAGCACTTCCTCGCTCGGGCGCCCCAGGGTATCCACGTGACGTTCCAGGACGACCCGGTCCTGGGTCAGGGTACCGGTTTTGTCGGTGCACAGAATGTCGATGGCGCCGAAATTCTGGATGGATGGCAGCCGCTTGACGATCACCTTCCGCTTGGCCATGGTCAGCGCGCCCTTGGCCAGGTTGACCGTGACGATCATCGGCAGCATCTCCGGCGTCAGTCCGACCGCCACGGAGAGGCCGAACAACAGGGCTTGCACCCAGTCGCCCTTGCTCATGCCCACAACGAAAAAGACAACGGCCACCATCACGACCATGAACCGGATCATGAGCCAGGTAAACGAGCGTACGCCGCGGTCAAAATCGGTCTCCTCAGGTTTCCCGGCAAGCCGCTCCGCGATAGCCCCGAACAGGGTGCAGGCGCCTGTGTTGACCACCAGACCCCGGGCCGCGCCGCTATTGACCGATGTGCCGAAAAAACAGGCGTTCGGCAGTTCCAGGGCGGCTATGTTCTGGTCGTCGGGAAGGGCCGTGGTTTTTTCCACAGGCATCGACTCGCCCGTCAGCGCCGATTCGCTGACGAAAAAGTCTTTGGCGGTGATCAGCCGCAGATCAGCCGGAATGATAGAACCCGCCTGCAGGAGCACGATGTCACCGGGGACAATTTCCGAGTTGCGAACCTCCCTTTCCGCGCCGTCGCGCAGAACAAACGTGCGGGATTGAACCCGTTTGCCCAGGTTCTCCACCGCCTGGCTGGAACGGCGATCGAGTATCAGGGAGAGCCCCACGCTGAGCAGAAGCATTGCTCCCACAATGATGGCGGGCGCGTGCTCGCCGATACCTGCCGAGACAAGAGCGATGATCAGCAGTTGGAGCACCAGTGGATTTTTGAAATGGCGGAGCAAATCGCCCCAGAAACCGAGAGGCTGCAGGTGGGTGAGTTCGTTGGGGCCGAATGCGTCGAGGCGCTGCTCCGCCTCTTCGCCACTGAGGCCCCGAAGCGACGATTCCAGTGTAGCTACAGCCTCCCGGACAGGAACTGTGCACAACTGTACCAGGCGGCGCTCATGCCCGGTAGGCGCCCGCTGGACGCAGGAGGCTACCGTATTTCCGTTAGAACTATTGGCGAAACGGATCTTTTTCATGGCGCAAGCATTCCCTTCTTGTGCGTGCGGCGGAAGTACCAAGGCCCGGCCTCCAGCAGAAATCGCTGAGCAAAGGCCGCGCGCTCCGGCGAAACCGGGAAATGATTAGAGCGAGCAGGCGAAGAGGCGGTCTTGCCGGTCCGGGCGGCTGCGCATCGCGCACGGGAGGCGGGGCAGGCGAATGCATCCGGAATGCGGGCGGCTGTTGCCGCTCCAGCGGTGAATGCCCCGGGCAGTCCCGGGCAGAGGGGCAGATTCGTATCCTTCATGGTCCACCTCCATATTGGGCCACGTCAAGGCGCTGGACGCGGCCGGAGGCGAACCGGCGAGCTAGGCTTGATGGCGGTGCCGGCTGTGTACGTCACAGGCCGCGAGGCGCAAAGGGTGCGCCCCAGGGTCTTCAGCGTCTTCCTGAGTGAATTCCTGTGTTGAACGCGGGCAACTGTGACTGCCACCCGAGCCGCTCATAGAAACCTCTCCACATTGTTGAGTTTGTCCATGGGTGCCCATGGCCTGATGGTTACACACACGCAGGGACAGGATACCTGCTTTTGGCACAAACTGCAATTTGCCGAATCTTCGGGTAAGAGAGCGAAGTTCGCAGATGGTGTATGAGGGCGGTGTTTTCCGGGGTGGTATATCGGGTTTGACGGGGCTGTTGCCGTGTGATTGCCGGCAGTTGGCGCCGGGTGGATCAGGGCGGCCACAGGGGGCCGCCCCTGCAACCCGGATGGCAGCCAAACGGCTCTTTCACGTGGACCCACAAAACAGAAAGTCTTTTGGGGAACCTGTTGTCAAGAAACCCCCTTGCGCTTCAGGTGAATTGTGTCTATAGTTAGCCAGAGAAATCCTCGCGCTGACGATGCGGCCCGATGAGGGGACCGCGGGATGTTCCGCCAGGTGGAAAGGAGGTGGTCCATCGATGGGAAGTCCGGGAAGACCCGGCGCTGGCAGGCGGGCCTGCCACGCTGCTGCGTGCCTCCAGAAGATGGATCCCGGCGCGATGCATGGTGAGGTCCGTACACGGAGGTGCCGGCGATAGCGGGACACACGGCTGCCAGCAAGTGTTCGCGGGGCTCAGGACCTCTGTTCTGAGCCCTGTTTTGTTGCATACTGGAGTAGGCTGGTTCAGAAAAACGTGCCGGATTGAAACGCGTGCATGAGGCAGGATGATCGTCGCGACATAGATTTGGACGGCGCGCCGGATGTGTCCTTCCCCGAGGTCCGGGTGAGCGTTTCCCGGGATCGAATGGCCGTGCTCCTCGACGCCAGCTCGATCCCCCATGAGCTCGACGCGTTCGTTGCGTGGGTGCTGGGGCAATTGGGCCAATTGCAGATCCGGCCGGATCTGCTGGATGAACGAATCGGCGGACGGATCCGCGCCGCAGTCAGCGACGATGCCTGGCGCGGCCTGATCCTGGCCGAAGGCGATCGTCCCGGCGAACCGGTCGATGGATACATCGAATGGGCCGGCGATTTTTTCAAATCAGGCTTTGTACTGGATGAAGAGACCGGCGCCCTCAATTACCGCAAACCCGCCGCGGAACGCAATGTGCAGGCCGGGCAGCTTCTGGCCACAGTTCATCCCCCTCAACCCGGCGCAGACGGCGTCGATGTCTACGGAAATCGCGTCCCCGGAAAAAAAGGGCGGAGCGTGCATCTGCGCGCGGGCCGGAATGTCCGGCAGGAAGACACCGCGTATTTCGCCACGCGCGACGGGCGCATCCAACATGATATGAGGGCCGTTTCGGTCGACGAAGTGCTTGTGATCCGCGGCAACGTCGGCCTCAAATCGGGCGATATCAACCATCTCGGAACGGTGTTGATCGAAGGGGACATTGAACCGAACAGCGTGGTGCGCGCCACAGGCGATATTGAAGTCAGTGGCATCGTCGAGCAAGCCGATGTGGAGGCCGGCGGGAACCTCGTGATCCGGGGCGGCATCATGGGGCGCGGAAAATACAAGATCCTGGTCGAGGGCCGGGTTCAGGCCCGATACATCATTGACTCCAAGGTGGAGGCCGGCCACGACATCATCGTTGAGCGGGAGATCGTGCAGTCGTTCGTCTGCTCGATGGGTTCGATCTGTGTGCCGCGCGGGCGCATCGTCGGCGGCGAGGCTGTCGCGCGGGCCGGCTTCATCGTCGGCCAGGTGGGCAGCGAAGCCCTGGTGCCTACGGTGCTGACCGCGGGCCGCGATTTCCGGCTCGACAGCAAGCTCCGGACGCTTCGCCGCGAAATTAACGAACTTTTCGCCCAGCAAGGCCAGCTTGAGATGAAACTCAAATTCTTAGCCACGCCCCGGCGCTTGCCCATGAGCCGCCCGGACAGCTCACAAAAAGACGATCCGGCTCAGCTCCAACAGGAAATGGACGAGGTGGCCCGGCGCATCCAGATCTTGACGGCCGAGGCAGAGGACCTGAAGCTCCATTCGAAAAATAATACCCGGGCCCGGCTCGAAATCCTGAAAGTGGTCTACCCGGAGAGCTGCCTGGGGCTCGCGGAGGAAGAACTGCACGTTCGGGAGCAGTTTCCCGGCCCGCTCCATGCCCATCTCGCCAACGGAAAAGTCCATTTGCGCAAAGGCAGCGAAAGCTGAGCCCGCGAACCTCGATTCCGCGCTATGCCGTGGCGCGCAGTATGGTAAAGCCCAGCTTCGGCAGGGGGGCGCCGCTGTTGTGGAAGTTGAGGCCGTTGTACTGGAAACCCCGCACTGCCACATGCGTGTGCCCGTAATAGACGTCGGTCACGCCCGAATCCGGCCCGTGGCCCACATGCTCGAGATAATGCACGAGGCGTCCGGCAACAACATGCCGGGGGAACATCAGACGCGGGATCGTGCGGTGCGCGCCCAGCCACATGGCCAGATCGTACGCCCGGTTCACCACCTTG
>DAOSJS010000006.1:0-33352 GCA_035367355.1 Candidatus Hydrogenedentota bacterium | reverse complement strand
CTGCGCTACATCGCCGATCTGCAGGCGCATTTGCGCAGCACGGGCATCGTGGGCAAATCCAATTCACTGACCGACATCGTGAAGACCGTGCACCGGGAACTCATCGACGGACGGGCTGAGTCGTACCGTGTGCCGGACACGCCGGCGGCCGTTGCGCAGTGCCTGGCCCAGTACCAGAGCAGCCACCGCCCGCAGGACCTTTGGCATATGGTCACGCCTGATTACCGCGTGGCGAGCGTGTGGGTGCAATTGACCAGCGGCGACAACAAGGACATGACGAAGGTCGCGGCCTCGCTCGACGAGTACATCGCCCGGAACCCGCCGCCCAAGGCCCTGCAATACGAGTGGTTCGGCCTGACCTACATCAATGTGGTCTGGCAGGACAAGATGGTCTGGGGCATGGCGGAAGCGTTCATGGGAAGCTTCCTGGTCGTGCTGTTCATGATGATTATATTGTTCCGGTCGGGGCTCTGGGGCTTGATCTCCATGATCCCGCTGACCCTGACCATTGGCCTGATTTACGGCGTGATTGGCTATATCGGCAAAGACTACGACATGCCGGTGGCGGTCCTGTCGTCTCTGACGCTGGGGATGGCGGTGGACTTCGCCATCCACTTCCTGGTGCGGTCGCGTGAGATCTACGCCCGCCACGGGGCCTGGGACAAGGCCTATCTGTATGCCTTTGGCGAACCGGGCCGCGCCATCATGCGCAATGTGATCGTGATTGCCGTGGGTTTCCTGCCGCTGCTGGCCGCTCCGCTGGTGCCGTACATCACGGTAGGATTCTTCCTGGCGTCGATCCTCTTTATTTCAGGGATAGGGGCGCTCCTGTTCCTGCCCGCGCTCGTGCGCGTGGCCGAACCGTTGCTCTTCCCCAAAACAAAAGCATGCTCGATTACTTGCGTGTGCGGCACCTGCGTGCTCACAAGCGTCACTGGCGTGTTGCTGGTGGCGATCAACGTGTATCAGTTTCTCAAAGTGGGCATTAACGTCTTGACCTGGGCCACCCTGGCTGCGCTGCCTGTGCTTGGCATCGGATGCTATCTGATGTCGCGGCGCGAGAAATGCCGGGTCCAGTGCGATGAGTCCAAATGAATGAACCCGTATCGGCGCGCGTCTGAAGGGCGTGCTCAACGAGGAGAAGAACCATGAAGCATTTACACCGGATACCGTGGGCCTTGCTGCTGGCCGTCCTGTTGTGTGCTCCCGTGGCTACCAGCGCCGCGCAAGAGCTCTCGGCCGACGAAATCGTACAGAAGGCCAAGCACATGGCTTACTATCAGGGCAAAGACGGCAATGCCCGCGTCAAAATGACCATCATCGACGCCCAGGGCCGGAAACGTGAAAAAGAACTCACCATGCTCCGCAAAAACATGGACGACCAGGACAAAGAGCAGCGGTTCTATGTCTATTTCCATCAGCCCGCCGACGAAAGCGGCACGGTGTTCATGGTCTGGAAGCACGTGGGGCAGGATGACGACCGCTGGCTCTATCTGCCCGCGCTCGGCCATGTCAAACGGATTGCAGCCTCGGATGAGCGCACCAGTTTTGTGGGCTCTGACTTCTTCTACGAAGACGTTTCCGGGCGGGATCCCCGGGAAGACGATCACGAGCTAATCAAGACTGACGGCACCTATTATGTCGTGAAGAGCACGCCCAAACCGGAAAATAAGGCCAAGGTGGAGTTCGATTCCTACACCTCCTACATCCACATGGCCACCTTCCTGCCGGTCAGCATGCAGTTTGAACAGGGCGGCAAGGTCTACCGCGAGATGAAGGTCCTGTCGGTGAAAGATATCCAGGGCTACAAAACCACCGTCAAGAACAGCGTCAAAGATCTCATCCGGGGCAGCGAAACCGTGCTCGAATACACGTCGGTCAAGTATGACATCGGCCTGCCCGACGACATCTTTACCGAGCGCTATCTGCGCAATCCGCCGCGCGAGTATCTCGAATAAACGCGGGCCATCGCCTGTGCTGCGGGCCGGGCACCGGGTGTCCGGCCCGTTTTTTGTGCCGGCTCACAGCAAAGGCCGGAACTGTTCGCCCTGAACCACCGTACGGCCGGAATCGTGTGATTTCTGCCGGGGCCTCACGCGAAGGTTTTGACTTTGCTGCCGCGTACTTCCTACAATTCCGCTTTCGCGCGGAGAGGTGGCCGAGTGGTTGAAGGCGCACGCTTGGAAAGCGTGTGTATGCTCGCAAGGCGTACCGAGGGTTCGAATCCCTCCCTCTCCGCCATATCCCCAATCGGGGAGTAACCACGGGAGCGGAGGATGCCCGGCGACTGCCGGAGCGCATCCCGGGCTCCAGGCCAGAATAAGGAACGCGCACCCAATATGGTGGGGGGCAGCCCTCGTATCCTGATCATCCGCTTGAGCGCCATCGGCGATGTGGTGCGGGTTTTACCGGCGCTCCAGATCCTCCGCGACGCCCTGCCCGATGCGCACATCGACTGGGTCGTCGAAAAGAAATCGGCCGACATCTGCCGCGATCACCCGTCCCTGGACGGCATCCTCGTGTTTGAACGGCCCGAAGGCGCCCGGAACGCCGTGAAATCGTTTCTGGCACTGTGCAGCGACATCCGAAACCGCCGGTACGACATCGTGATCGATTTCCACGGTGTTCTGAAGAGCGGCCTGCTCGCGTGGGCGTCCCGCGCCCCGAAACGCTACGGATTTGCCCGGCCCCGGAGCCAGGAATGCAGTTTTTTGTTCACGAACCGGCGCACGCGCCTGCCTGCACGCACCTTGAACCGGGTCGAGGAGAACATGATCCTGTGCGAGGCGGTTGTGCCGGTCCGGGCGGGGTGTCCCAGCCCGACCATTGAAATCCCGCCCGAGGTGCAGGAAGCGGTGGATGACTACATCGACCGCACCTTCGAGGCCGGGAAACGCCTGGTGGCGGTGCATGCGCCGGTCGATCGCCGTGAAAAACGCTGGCCGCTGGACTATTTTGCCGAAGTGTGCGACCTGCTCATCGCTGATGGCCGCTTCGAAGTGATGTTGACCTGGGGGCCGGGTCAGCAAGAGATCGCACAGAAGGTTTTTGCGCGCTGCCGCCGCGCTTCGGTCATCGCGCCGGAAACACCCGACCTCAAACATTACGCCGCGCTGCTGAGCCGCACCCACCTCTACGTCGGCGGCGATACGGGTCCGATGCACATTGCCGCGGCCATGGGCACGCCGGTGGTGGCCATTTTCACCGGCACCAACGCGGTACAGCACGCGCCGTACCGGAGTCCGTGCGAAGTGCTCACGCCCGAACGCGCCCACGAGCTGCTTCCTCAAGGCGAAAGCACCGGAGAAACCCTCAGCCCCATCACTCCGGAGATGGTCTACGACGCATGCGTTCGGCTGCTCTCCCCCAAGCAGACGGCCAGATAACGCGCTCCCGCACCAAAAAGGCTGGCAATTCGGCCGCGAGTCTGCGAAAATGAATCCGGTCCGGGCGATTCCGGAACGCACGTGCGCAGGTAGCCGAGTGAAACGATAGGAAGCGAGGTCTGCCATGGAATTCGATCCCGCCGTGAAACTCACCCGCGAAAACATCAAGGATTTACCGCCACTGTGTACCGACGGCGCCTGGGGCACCGAAATGGCCAAACAAGGCTCGGGCGATCCGGGTTATGTCTGCGACTGCTGGAACCTTGAACGGCCCGAGGTCGTGCTGGCGGTCGCCAGGGCCTACGTCGACGCCGGCGCCCAGATCATCCTCACCAACACCTTCAACAGCAACCCCATCGCCCTGCACCGCCACAACCTTCAGAATAAAGCCGCCGAACTTAACCGCACGGGCGCTGAAATCTCCAAGCGCGCCGCCGCCGGCAAAGCCTACGTGTTCGCGTCCATGGGCCCGTGCGGCAAGATGGTCATGATGGGCGACATCGACCCCGCCGTCGTGGAAGAGGCCGCGGCACGGCAGGCGCACGTCCTGGAATCCGGCGGCGCCGACGCCATCGTCATCGAAACCCAGAGCGACATCGCCGAAGCCGAGGCCTTGCTCAAAGGCGTGTTGCGCGGATGCAGCCTGCCCGTTGGCGTGTCGTTCACCTTCGACTCGGGCGAAAACAACGACAAAACCATGATGGGCGTGAGCATCCCGCAGGCCTATGCCATGGCCAGGACCTTCGGCGCCAGTTTCGTCGGCGCCAATTGCGGCGCCGGCATCGACACCTTCCCCAATGTCGCGGAACAGTTCGCCGCCTGTGGAAGCGATCTCCCCATCTGGATTAAAGGCAACGCCGGCCTGCCCGAGACCGACGGCCTCGGCAACATGATCTTCCGCGCCGGCCCCGACATCTTTGCGCAGACGGTCCCTCTGCTCCTCAAGGCGGGCGCGCGGTTCATCGGCGGCTGCTGCGGTTCGACTCCTGACCACGTGCGCGCCATCGCTCAGGCCATGGCCGCCGCCTGAGCCTCCGCCTGAGCCTCCAGCCTGCCGGACGCCCGGCAGGTTCCACCCGCGCTGTGCGCCCTGCATCACAGCCTGGAGAGGTTTTCAGTCCGCCGTTTCCTGGTCGGGGGCTGTGTCGGACTTGGGGGAATCGGTGCCATCAGGGAGTTCGTCGCCGGGCAGCCAGCCATGCCTGGAGGGCAGGTAGGCGCCGCCGGAGACGATGAGTTTCATGGCTTCTTCGACGGGCATGTCGATCTCGGTGATGTCTTCCGGGGGGATGTAAATGAGATAGCCCGACGTTGGGTTGGGGGTGGTGGGGACGAACACGGCGATGAGTTCTTTTCCTTTTCTGCGCTGGATGGATCCCTGCTCGGACGAAGTGACGAAGGCGACGGCGGTCATGCCCGCGCGGGGGTAATCGACGAGGCAGGCGCGCTGGAACACGGTACCCTGGCGGCTGACGAAGACGTCGCGGATCTGAACGACCGCCTGGTAGATGCGGTTGAAGAAGGGGATGAACCGGAAGAGGCGCTCGCCGAAGGCGATGAGCCGGCGTCCGATGAGGTAGCGCGCGAGGTAGCCGCTGACCAGGAAGATCGTGATCGTGAGCAGGATGCCCAGGCCGGGCTGGTATCGCACGAGGGAGAAGAACCCCAGTGCGGGCACGCGTTCAGCAAGGACGTGCAGGTTGAGCACAATGGCCTTGATGAGGCGCTCAATCCCGAAGACGAGCTTGCTGAACACCCACCAGGATACCCACAGGGTGATGATCAGGGGGAGCCACAGCAAAAATCCCGCGACCAGGATGCGCCAGAGTTTGCCGTAGAGGAAGCGGATTCCTCCCCAGAGGCTTCGATCAGGAGACGGTCGGGCCATGGCGTCTATTCGCTTTTGTTTCATGTGCTTGTATGCCGTAAGTTTCTCTTGCTTCGGGGAGGATTTCGAGGCGAAGTTTGGTGATGTGGTTGAGGCCGCCTTCCAGTACGATGACCCGGAACCCGTTGTGCATGATCACTTCGCCCTGTGCGGGGATGCGGCCTGCCACATGCATCAGCCAGCCGCCGACGGTCTCGACTTCGTCGTCTTCGATGACCACTTCCATGAACTCGGCGGCTTCTTCGAGATTCATGCGGCCGTCGATGACATAGGCGTCGGGGCCGACGCGCTGAATGGACCGCAGCTCGCGGTCGTGTTCGTCCTGGATCTGTCCGAAAATCACCTCCAGGATGTCTTCCAGGGTGATGAGCCCGTCGGTTCCGCCGTATTCGTCGATTACAATGGCAATGTGCTGCTTCCTGCGTTTCATTTCCTCGAACACATCGCCAAGGGTGATCGTATCCGGCACGTGCATGATGTCGCGGATGAGAGGGCGAATGCCCTCGCTGCCGGACCGGGTATCGAGCAGAATGTCGTGTGCCGTGACCGCGCCGACGATCTGGTCGATTGATTCGCGGTAAATGGGGATGCGCGTTTTGCCCGATGCTTCGAACGTGGCGAGCAGATCTGCGCGGGTCGTGGTGTCGGGCAGGGCGCTGATGTCGATGCGCGGCACCATGATCTCTTTGGCCAGCATGTTCTGGAGGTCAAAGATGGCGTGGATCATGCGCTGTTCTTCCGCGTCGATAGTGCCGTGCTGGGCGCTTTCGTCCACGAGGACGCGCACGTCTTCGGGTGTGGACATAAGCGGGCTGAGGTAGCTGCGCCGGTCGTGGCGGTGAAACAGCGTCTGGGTGAGCCAGGCCACGGGTTTGGCGGCCGGCGCCAGCACCCAGTAGAACGCGTTGATGACCGGAAACAGGGCCAGGGCGAGCCGGTTGGGATGGGCGCGGAACACACTTTTCGGGAGGATTTCGCCAAAGACCAGCAGCAACGGGGTGACAAAGATCATCGTCACCAATTCACTCCATCGAGCCACAGATACCGCGTGCTCGAGGCCGGGTGCACGCGCGCCCAGGAGCATGTTGAATTCCTGCGTGATCGCCATCGTGCCCGCCATCGTGGCTACATTGGTGCCGATCAACAGCATGGCAAGCATCTGTTCGGGCTGCTCGATATACCGGAGCAGCCCGCGCGCGCGGGCGTTGCCTTCGTCTTCCGCAAGATAGCGGATACGGATCGTATTCGCCGACACAAACCCCGTTTCATACCCCGCGAAGAGGGCCTGAAACACGACGGCGACGAAAAACACGCCGAGTAGCGCCAGAACGGATGTCATTGCGGTTGCGCGCCTCCTTCTTCTGTAGCGGGTGCGTCGTCCGGGCCGGACAGCAGCTCGATCCGGACCGATTCCACGCGTTTCCCCTCGCACCGCTCGACCACAAATCGCATTCCCTGCTGTTCCAGGACGTCGCCCGCCTGGAGAATGCGGTCGCTCATCTGCATGAGGTACCCGGCCACAGTCTCGTGCTCTTCGTCCTCGAGTTTGATGCGGAGGATTTCGCTCAACTCGTCAAGCGGCAATCCGCCTTCGACGCGGAAGATATTTTCTCCGAGACGCTCGTAGGGCGGCATCTCCTGTTCGTCTTCGTCCATGATATCGCCAACCACTTCCTCCACCGCGTCTTCGAGCGTCACAATGCCCGCGGTGCCGCCGTACTCATCGACGACGATGCCGAGGTGGGTCCGCCCCTGCTGGGCGCTGCGCACGAACTGAGGGACGGTCATTGTCTCGGGCACGAAGAGCGGCGGCCGCAGAAACGCACTGACCGGACGGCTCATTTCGCCTTTCGCGATGGCGGGGAGGAGGTCTTTCATGACGATGACGCCGCGGATGTGGTCCATATCATCCTCAAACACGGGCATCCGGGAGTATTCGTGTTCGCGGTAGGCGTCGAGGGCTTCCTGCACTGTCGCCGAGAACGAAAGCGACACGACATCGGGCCGGGGCGTCAACACTTCGCGCAACCGGGTATCGGTAAACTCGAGAATCCCCTGGATCATCTGGCGCTCACCCTTTTCGATAGCGCCATGGGATTCGCCGGTCGACAGCGCAGCCTTGAGTTCTTCGTCGGTGATGAACGGTGCGGCATGGATTTCATTGAACCGGGTGGCGCGAAAGATGAGGTCGGTCAGGCGCAGCAGCCCGTTACGCAGGGGCGCCAGGATGCGGTCGGCCAGGCTGAGCGGCAGCGCCACGATCCGGGCCAGGGGTTCGGCGGCCCGCACGGCTACGATCTTGGGCGAGATCTCGCCGAAAAACACCAGTACCGCCGTACATGCGGCCACAGCCGCGGGATACGCCACCGGCCGACTCCATCCGAACGTGCGTTCGAAATACAGTTGAACCCGCGTGCCCAGCAGCACCGAGATCAGAACGTTGACCATCGTGTTGCCCACCAGGATGGTCGTGAGCAAACGGCCGGGCGTCTGCATCATCGTGGTGATGAATCGCCCGGAGAGGGTCTGTTCTTCCGCGATCACGCGCAGGCGCAAGCGATGAATGGAGAAGAAAGCCGTCTCTGAACCCGAGAAGAAGGCCGACAAGCCCAGCAGTATCACAACCAAGGCCACCACAGGGGCAGGCAGGTGGTCCGCCAGGCCCGTTGTCTGCCCGGTATCCCCGCCGGAGGCTCCGCCCGCGGCAGAGGCCGCCGGCAGCCCGCAACAAACGAGCGCCAGAAGCAGTACGGCTGCCGTCACGCCGAGCACCTTTGCGCGTGTACTTCGGTAAGGCCCCGCGTCATCGTCCAATTGCGACTTGTCTCCCATGTCACTCATGCCGGATTTGCCGCATGTGTCTTCGGCATGCCCGGCCATGCGTTTTTGAGGGGGATATCCAGGTAGAGCGCCTGTTTTTTCGTCATGGCGCGCCGCGTCAACGCATCGGAATGCGTGTAATTCAACAGATGCAGCAAGCCATGGCAAAAGAGCAGCCGTATTTCTTGACGCATCGCATCGCGCCCGCCCCGGCAATGCCGCTCCACAGTCTCCAATGATATCACGATATCGCCCAAAATCCGAAGATTGGGGCTGAATTCTCCAGCCTGGCTGAATGAGAGCACGTCCGTCGGCTGCTCCCGGTTTCGGTAATCCCGGTTCAGGTCCGTGATGCGCGAGTCATCGCAGAAAAGCACGCTCACCTCGACGTTCCCGGTGAGGCCTTCCCCTGCGCAGACTCGTTCTGCGAGACGGCGCAGCGCGTCCGTGCGGTACAGGCGTTTGCGCTCGGATTGGTTGATCACGTCCAGATGGACGGCCAGCGGCCTGTCCTGGCTCACGACTCATACCTCCCGCGAAGGGCCACGACATTGGGCGCCTTGGGCTGAGGGGGTTCCTTCTGGTCGGGATACACGATGCGCTGATGCGCAAAGCTCACCAGACGCGAGGTCACGATTTCCTTGATGGTATCGAGATCTTTCAGGGTGAGGTCGCATTCGTCGAACTGGCCGTCGTCAGCGCGGGCTTTGACGATTTTGTCGACGAATTCGCGGATTCGCTCCTCATTGGGATTTTTGATCGAGCGCACCCCGGATTCGGAGGCATCGCAGATCATGAGGATGGCGGTTTCGCGGCTCTGCGGTTTTGGCCCGGGATAGCGGAAATCTTCTTCGCGCACGTCGCCGTGCTTCTGTTGCGCCAGGGCTTCCTGATAGAAAAAGCTGATCAGGCAGGTGCCGTGGTGTTCCAGGATGCCGTCCACAATCGGTTTCGGCAGGTGCATTTCGCGGGCTATTTCCGCACCTTCCAGGACATGCGAGGCAATGGCGCGCGCGCTCAGCCGGGGCGTCAACTCATCGTGGATGTTGGCGCCGGCCTGATTTTCCACGAAATACTCCGGCCGGCGCAGCTTTCCGATGTCGTGATAATACGCGCAGACTTGCGCCAGCAGGCCGTTGGCGCCGATAGCATCGGCGGCGGCTTCCGCCAGTTGTCCCAGGCGCTGGCTGTGCGCGTTGGTGGCAGGTATCTCAATGGCCATGCGGCTGAGGATCTCGTTGTTGAGGTCGGAGTATTCGAGCAATTGGATGTCGGTGGTGATGCCGAAGATGCGCTCAAGGGGCGAGAGCAGTCCAGGCACGAGAAACAGGCAGAGCAGGCCGTTCAAGCCGATCAGGAGAACCGTCCGCAGCGCCTGTTCCGTAAGGAGGTCGCCGGTGGCCAGGAGCACCGCGGACACGGTGATGAGCCCGACCACGGTGGCTTTGACCGAAGCGCGGGTCATGTCGCTGCGGCGGCGCACCACCCGGATGCTGAACACGCCCGCCAGGCACATGGCGCTCTGGACCAGGAACAGGCCCCAGCTGTATTCATAGGCGATAGACAACAGGACGGTCGTCAGCAGGCTGCCGACCATGGCCACACGCGTGTTGATCAGGATGGCGAGCAAAATGGCGCCCGCGGCGGCCGGCACGACAAAACCTGACGGGGCCGAGATGGAAATGACCGTACCGGCCACCACAGTAAAACACATGATCAGCAGCGTGACGTTGGTCTGCTGGGGCGGATCGGCGCGCCGGTCGCGCACCGCGCGCAACGCCTGCAAGAGGCAGGCGAGCACCAGCGCCACCAGCACCATGCGCGCGCCCAGTTCAACGAGATAGCGCTGCATCGGCCGGCGCGCGCGTTTTGCGGCCAGATAGGCCTCGTATTTCGCGACAGCCGCTTCCGTCCATTCCTCGCGGGCATTGATGATGATGTGCCTGCGAGGCACATGCAGCGTCTTGGGTTCGATTTTTGCGGCGGCTTCCTCGCGTTCCGAAGCCGTTCCGACGCTGTCGAATTCCAGTGTGGCGGTCGTGAAGGCGTCCGCGACGGCCACTGCGCCGGCCAGGGCCTTTGATCGTTCCACGGGCAGTTCGGCTGCGGGGCTTGAATCGCCCTGCAATGCCTGCGCCAGGCGGATGCTGAGCAGATTGCGCGACGAATCGGGTTTGGGGACTTCCTTGGGCGCGAAGACCTCGCTGCGCGCCTGATCGGGCATCGGCGAATCGCGCACAATCTTGATATCGGGCTGTTTTTCGCCCTCAAGCACGGTGCCCCGAGCCTCAGGCGACAGGATGCCGAACTGAAGCCCGTATTCGAGCGCGACGCGCGTCATTTCAAGCAAATCGTCCGCGGCAGTAAACGAGAGGCTGCCCGCGGCGGGCGTCTTGTCTTTCAAGGCAACAGCCGGCCGGGGCGGCTGCCCCGGGGCCGGAACGCCCCATTCGGTCACGCCTTCAAACTCGCGGTCAGGAATGGAACGGCGGTCAGGGAGCAGCAAAACGGCGGCATCCTCGGGCAGGAGATCCGGCGGGGCGCTTTCACCTTTCAGCAGTGTCCGGGCGCGCGCAACTGCGGTGGCCCAGACCAGGTCTTCCATCTTCTGGGAGGAGTCAGAGGCCAGCAGTGTCTCGCGCAGCGCGGCATCCGAGCCTTTCCGCTGGCTCAGCACGCTCGCCGCGAACCGGTCGAATGCGGCCAGCTGCTCCTGCACGCGCTCGCGGTTTACACGAAAGGTGTCCGGGACTTTTGCCGAAGCCTCCGCCCGGGCCAGGCGGGTTGCTTCAGGATCCGGTGCGTCGAACGCAATATCCGCCTGAATCGCGTCCGGCGCAAGGGCTTTGTAATCCATCCCTTCCAGCAGCGCAAGCGGAATGGATTCCACATAGCGCGACAGTGCCGCACTGAGCACCAGAAACGATGCCAGCAGCGCCCACCGGCTCTTTCGGGGTATCCATTTGGCCAGACCGACGCGTTTGTCCTGTGGCCGGAAGGGGATACCGGCTCGATACCGCTTCTTTCCATGCGGACGAAAGATCATGCGCGGCCCCCCCGGACGCGCGAGATCTCTTCACCGCCGCGCGCGGCGTGGTCGTCCTCCGTCCCGGCGCGTCCTTCCGCACGTTCGTACGCGGCAATGATCTCCTGCACCAGCGCGTGGCGGACCACATCGCCGCGGGTCAGGTGGACAATGCCGATACCGGTGACGCCTTTGAGGATGCTTCGCGCCTCGACCAGGCCCGACTTGACCCCCCGGGGCAGGTCGATCTGCGTGATGTCGCCGGTGATAACCGCCTTTGAATTTTCACCCAGGCGGGTCAGAAACATTTTCATCTGTTCGGTTTTGGTGTTCTGGGCTTCATCGAGGATGACGAACGCGTTCGACAGGGTCCGTCCGCGCATGAAGGCGAGCGGCGCCACTTCGATGGTTTCCCGCTCGATCAGACGGCGTACCCGGTCGTAGTCGAGCATGCTGTAGAGCGCATCGTAAAGCGGCCGCAGATACGGGTTGACCTTCTGCTGCAGGTCGCCGGGAAGGAACCCCAGATTTTCTCCCGCTTCCACCGCCGGCCGCGTCAGCACCACCCGGCTCACGGTATTGTTGAGCAGGGCCGAGATCGCCGCCGCCATGGCCAGGTAGGTCTTGCCTGTGCCTGCCGGGCCGATGGCCAGCGTGAGATCGTGAGTTGTAATGGTGTCCAGGTATCGCCGCTGTCCGCGCGTACGCGGTTTGATCTGGAATTCGCGCCGCAACGCCGCGGGGATTTCGCCCAGCACGCTGCCCAGCTTGTCCAGTTGGCGGTTGCGCGCCTCACTGAGCGCATAGCTGACGTCAGACGCGCTGGGGGTGTGGCCGTTGCGCACCGCCACCAGCATCTCGTCCAGCATCTGCCCGACCAGCGCGGTTTCAGCGTCGTCGCCGACGACCACGACCTTGATCCCGCGATCGACAATTCGCACGGCGGTCTCGTCCTGGATCCGTCTGCGCAGTTCGCCGTTTCGTCCCAGAAGCTTTACGGCTTCTTCCTGGCTATTTAGCTGTATCTCGTGTGTCAGAGCAGTCTTACCTCAAACCGGTCCGACTACTGAGAACGCGGTGCGCCGCTCGGTTCGATTTCCGGCGGCAGCTCCACCCGGTAAATGGTCTCGCCTTCACGTACCAGATTCTTGTTTCGGCGGATCGCTGCTTCCATTTCCACCGCGTCACCGTCCAGATGCTCAACTTTGCGCGACAACTCTTCTTCGAAAGCCTGCGCCGCGCGCAGCTCGTCCCGCGAGGCCTGCACCTCGGCCCCGCGGTCGCGGTAACTTTGGTAAAGTGCAAAAAGGTCACGATGGAGGGCATAGGCTATCACCATGCCAGCCATCGCGACCACCAAAAGCATGTAGCGATTTCGAGCTTGTTGCGACATTAACGTCTATACGCTGTATGAACTCTCCTCTGTCCAGAGAGTCGCCCGGTTTTCGGGTACGTACCGTATTGTACCCTATTTCTTGTTTTTAGGGGCCAAATTGTAGAAGGCGTCCATCCCGGGGTATTCCGCCTGTTCGCCCAGCTCTTCCTCAATACGGAGCAGTTGATTGTATTTCGCGACCCGGTCACTGCGCGACGCCGACCCGGTCTTGATCTGGCCCGCATTGGTCGCCACCACCAGGTCGGCGATCGTCGAGTCTTCGGTTTCCCCGCTGCGATGGGAGATCACTGCGGTATACCCTGCCCGCTGCGCCATCTGCACGGCATCCAGGGTCTCCGACAAGGTGCCGATCTGGTTGACCTTCACCAGGATAGAGTTGGCGATGCCTTCTTTGATGCCGCGGCTGAGATAGTGCGTATTCGTGACAAACAGATCGTCGCCCACGAGCTGGGTTGTCGCGCCCAGGGCGTCGGTAAGCTGCTTCCAGCCCGCCCAGTCGCCCTCCGCCATGCCGTCTTCAATCGAAATAATGGGGTACTGCCGGGCCCAATCCGCCAGGAACTGCACATTTTCCTGCGCGGTCAATTCGGGTTTGGCCTCCGCACTGAGCACATATTTCTTATCTTTGTAGTATTCGCTGCTGGCGCAGTCCAAGGCCAGCCAGATATCTTTGCCTGCTTTGTAGCCTGCCGCCTTGATGGCCTTCAAAATGACCTCGATGGCCTCGACATTCGAGCCCAGATTGGGGGCAAATCCGCCTTCATCGCCCACCGCCGTGTTCAAGCCCTGCTTTTTCAGCACGCTCTTGAGGGCGTGAAACACCTCGGCGCCCATGCGCAGGGCTTCGCTGAAGCTCTTGGCGCCCACGGGCATGACCATGAATTCCTGGACGTCGACGTTGTTGTCGGCATGCTGTCCGCCGTTGAGGATGTTCATCATCGGGACCGGAAGCACGTGGGCGTTCACGCCGCCGATGTATTTGTAGAGGGGCACTTCGAGTGCCTCCGCAGCGGCGCGTGCGGCGGCCAGCGAGACGCCCAGCATGGCGTTTGCGCCCAGTTTGCCTTTGTTTTTGGTGCCGTCCAGCGAGATCAGCAGGCTGTCGATGCCGCGCTGGTCGGTGGCTTCCATGCCCATCAGCTCTTCGGCAATAATATCGTTCACGTTCTGGACGGCTTTTTTGACGCCCTTGCCGAGATACCGTTTGGGATCTTTGTCGCGAAGCTCCAGGGCCTCATTTTCGCCGGTCGACGCCCCGCTCGGAACGGCCGCGCGCCCCCGAAAGCCGCTGGCCAGGTAGACTTCCACCTCCACGGTGGGATTGCCGCGCGAGTCCAGTATTTCCCGCGCCCGTACATCTGTGATCCGTGTCATGCTCTACGTTCTCCTTCCTCTTCCGAAATCTCGAATTCCGTATAGGATACTCGATTGACAGCAAGAAAATCCATTGACCCAAACGCGTACCGCGCGGTTATTTCCATTTTTGTGTCTGCGGGCGGCTCGGCAAGCCGTCCGATGCGCTGCCCGGTTAAACGCCCCGCTTCATCTCGCCAATCGACTCGATCACTGCGTCCGCGAGATACGCCAATTGCTCCCTGGTAAAATCGTATAGCGGGAGGTGGGTAAAACGGTGCTGGAACGCCTCCTCGGCGACCGGACAGGTCTTTTCCATGGCTGCGGTGTCGTAACCGAGCTGTCTCATGACGCTGAACTTGTACAACGGCGCGAAATGAGGGATTTGGACGACGCCGCGCGCGTCGAGTTTTTTCTTGAGGGCCTGGATGTCGCCGCCCACTTTGCCGGGCTCGATCTGCAACAGATACAGGTGGTACGTGCTCTTGATCCGGGCGTCATCACCCGGCGGGGTCAGGAGGCCGTCGACCTTGGCAAATCGTTTGTCGAGATACTGGGCGGCCTTCTTTCGTTTCGCGATGATGCGCTGGAGGCGCTTCATCTGAGTCAGCAGCCCAAGGGCCTGGATCTCCGTGGTGGAGTAGTTGCCCGTGAAGAAGGGGCCGTCTTTTCCGTCGAACGCCGGCACGTCGTACAGCCAGTTGGGGATCGGGTGCGTCAAATCGAGGCCGAGGAAGCGCGCGCGGCGCAGTTCCCGGCCGAATGCGGTGGTCGACGTCAGAATCCCGCCTTCACCGAGCGAGGTGACATTCTTGACCTCGTGGAAGCTGAACGACCCGAAGTGCCCGATGGTGCCAATCATCTTGCCGCGATACGAGGCGCCGAAGGCGTGGGCCGCGTCTTCAATCACCGTGATGTTGTGCTTACGCGCCAGCTTCATAAGCGGCGCCATGTCGACGGGGTAACCGCCGAGGTGCACCGGGATGATCGCCTTGGTACGGGGCGTAATCTTGCGGGCGACATCGGCAGGATCCATGTTGAGGCTGCGCGGTTCGACGTCCGACAACACCACCTTCGCGCCCATGGCGAGCGGATAGGCGATGGTGGCAATGAAGGTGAGCGCCGGCGCGATGACCTCGTCGCCGGGTTTCAGGCCGGCATATTTGAAGGCGATCTCGAAGCCGGCCGTGGCATTGGTGATAAACACCGCATGTTTCGCGCCCAGAAAACGCGCGGTGGCTTCTTCCAGGGCCTGAACGTTCCCCGCCAGGCTGAGTTTGCCTGCCGGCGTGGACACCGCGCCCAGATCGCGGAGCTGAGCGGCGACCTTCTTTAAATGCGCGTCGTATTTCTTCTCTTCCCCTCGGGCGGGGCGCAGCAGAAACTTGATCAATGCCAGGATGTCGTCTTCGCGGATCTGTTCGCCGACGGCAGCCCAGGGTATCCGAGCCTCTCCCGTTTCGTATCGGAAATCGGAGGCCTCGTCTTTCTTTTTGTCCGGCATGATGGCGCATCTCCTTCGCGGGTTGTGGTGCATGAGTGCGATTATAGCACCGGCATCAAGCCTGCCAACCTTCAGCATGGCCGTGGGGTCAGCCCGCGTCGCGAATCAGGCCTTTCCGATGACCGTGCCGTCGGGGATTTCAGCGCCTTTGAGGATTACGACGATTCCGTCGCGGATCGCCCAGCCGTCGCCGATCTGATCGGGCAGGGCGTCGGCCGCATAGATTCGGACGTTCCTGCCGATGCGCGTGTTTTTGTCTACGATGGCTCCTTCGATATGGGTGCCTTCACCGATGCCGATGGGGATCCGGCCGGGTGGGCACTCCTCCTCGAAAAAGTCTTCGCCCATGATGATGCTTCGGTTGATGACGACGCCCCGGCCCACAATGGTGCGGATGCCGATGATCGAGTCCGTGATGGTGGCGTCTTCGATACGGCTTCCTTCGCAGACCATGGAATTGCGCACGGCCGCATTGGAGATGTGAGCGCCGGGCAGAAACCGCGCGCGGCTGTAGACCACATGGCCGGGGCGGTGAAATTCGAAGGGCGGGTTGGGCTGCACCATCCGGATGCTCACTTCATAATAGGAGCGCACCGTACCGATGTCTTCCCAGAACCCCGAGAACAGATGGGCGAAGACCGGCCGCTCCTGGAGCGACCTTGGCAGCACATGGTGGCCGAAATCGTTCCAGTCAACGTGTTCGAGCAGCAGTCCCGGCAGCAGGTCGGCGTTGAACACGTAAATCCCCATCGACCCGAGATAGTTGCGGCCTTCCGAGTCAAGGCCGAAATCGTCGAATACCGCCTTGGGGGTAACGAGTTCCTGAAACTGTGCTTCGTCCGACGGTTTCTCGACAAAATTCACCAGCCGCCCGTTGGGGTCAACCTGCATCACGCCAAACCCGCGCGCGGCGTCTCTGGCAACCGGCAGCGCCGCGACCGTAATCTCCGCGCCTTTGTCAATGTGCGTCCGCAGAATGGCGCCATAGTCCATGCTGTACAGCTGGTCGCCCGACAGTATCAAAAAGTATTTGGCGTTGAGATTGCAGAAATGGCGCAGCTGTTTACGGACGGCATCGGCCGTGCCCTGATACCAGTCCCCGCTCTGGTAGGTCTGCTCGGCCGCCAGGATCTCGACAAATCCCTGGGAAAAGGCATCGAATTTGTACGTGTGGGAGATGTGCCGGTGCAGCGACGCGCTGTTGAACTGAGTCAGCAGAAAAACATGGTTGATCTTCGAATGAATGCAGTTGCTGATCGGGATGTCCACCAGCCGGTAACGCCCGCACAGAGGCACCGCGGGTTTGGCCCGCTCGGAGGTCAGCGGCCGTAAACGGCTGCCGCGCCCGCCCCCGAGAATGATGGCTGTCACATCGCGTGTGATATCGAAAGGGTTCGAAGACGGGCCGGTGACCGATTCAGGCATGTTCAGACCTCATTGTGCGCGCTTGCCGGTGCCCGCGGCAAACCCGGTATCCATGCCACCCGCAAGCTCGCGGGGGTGGTGCGCTCCGGTGCGCACCCGGGGGGCTGGAACCGGCGGACTTCCTCTGTTGACTCTATCATGACCCAAGCGCCTGTTCGGGTACAAGCAATTTAGCGATCGGCTCCCGAACTCCCGCAGTCCGAGGCTTTTTTCACGAATGAAACGCCCCGCACGCGCAGCATTGCGTATGGTGTGCTCGAAATTCTACACTTCACGCATGGCTGATTTTCTACTGCGAATGCTGGACCGGCTGGAAGCGCTCGGGATCCGCACACAGAAGCTCCGCTGGAAACTGTATCAGTGGGAGAAGAAACGTGAAGCGGCGCGCGAGCGAGGCACAGCCCTGCCTACCCGGCTGCAATGGATGACGTATCCCCACAAGTTCTGCTTCAACTGCAATGCCCTGAACGATCGGGATGCGCGGCGCTGCGACAAATGCGGGGCGCGGCTGCCGTCGTTCCTGGGATACAAGCTGTTCCGCCTCTTCGGGATCATCACGCCCCAGGGCGGGGCGCCGACGGTGATGATTTTCATGGCCGTCATGATTGGCCTGTTCGGGCTGAGCCTCCTTCTGGGCGGCCTGCAGACCCTCGTGGGGCCCGATTTTAAGACCCTGCTCCGATTCGGCGGCTGGATGCCTTTGATGATGCGGGATCCCTTGCAGTACTGGCGGGCTCTGGCATTCGGCCTGTATCACGCGGGCCTGATTCATATCGTGTTCAATCTGTTCGCACTCAGCCAGATTGGACCTATCATGGAAAATCAGGTCGGCCGTTCGCGCATGCTCGTCGTGATCACCGTGTGCCAGCTGACGGCCGCGGCGGGGTCCTTTATCTGGTACGGCCTCGCCCAAGGCATGCCGCTGGTGCCCACTCTGGGCGCCTCGGGCTGGATTTTCGGGCTGATTGGTTTTGGGATCGCGTACTTTCACACGGGCGGCCCCGGCCTGCGCATCTACCGCGATGCCCTGGTCCGCTGGGTGGTCTATATGCTGATCTTCGGGTTCATTGTCCCGCGGGTGAACAACGCGGCTCATCTCGGAGGCCTGGCGGGCGGCTTGCTGCTGGGCTGGTTCCCCGAGGCGCATCCGCGCCGGAGCGCCCTGGTGCGCCATTTCTGGTCGGCGGCTTTCTGGATCAGCCTGTTTTTGTGGCTTGTCACCGCCGTCTTCCTCGCATACTCCATCGCCGCCAATCCGTTCAAAGAGCTCTTTCAATAGCGCCGGGTTATGCTGCACGAAGTCCGTGCGGCCAACCCTGAACGGCTCTCCCGGAGGCAGGCAGGCCCCGGGGTTCGAGTGCACGGAGGCCGCGAAAGCTGCTTTTCAGCCCGGCCGTCCTGCTAATTTCCCGTTACAACTTCGAGGAGCACCCCGCCGGGCGTGAAAGCGCGGGCGCGGGTGATGGTGAATTCAGGGGCTGTCTCCGATGGTTGCGCGGTGGGGCGCCCGTGTATCCGCACGAGCACGCCCAGCGGGTAGCCGGCGCGTGCGGGCGAAATGTCGAGCCAGAGGCCGCCTTCGGGATCAGGGCGGGAGGTGACCTGCCGCCCGGAGCGGAGCGCGTCCGCGCCGGGGAGAACATCGAGCCATTCCAGCGCGCGGGGCGGTTCCGTGTTCACGCGAAACGTCAGCCGGTCCACCTGAGCCATCCGTCCGGCGGAGGCCGTAAGTGCGAGCTGAAACTCTCCGTTGCCGGTGATGTCCACTGGGCCCAGTTCGAGCGTGACGGCACTGCGGGGGAGGTAGCGGAACCCGCCGGGAATCGTGCTGCCCGGCCCCGGTGCAAGCCCCTCAACAGCGACATCGACCACGCCGCCTTCCTCTTGCGGCCACGCGGGCAGGAGCGCCTCCAGACCCTGGGGTCCAAGCACGCGCACCTGCTCCGCAGGGAGCCCGCCAAAACGCACGCGCATGCCCGGCGCAAAATTACGTCCGCTGAGCTGCACCCAGGTCCCGCCCTCGGCAGGCCATGCGGCAGGCCGCACGGCATCGATTACGGGCGCGCCCGCGGCGGGGAGTGGCGACAAGTCTGCCCCATCGGGGATGCCGTCGCCGTCGGAATCCGGGTTGATGGCGCTGGTTTCACCCTCATCCACGCGACCGTTCCGGTTGCGATCTTCAATGCCGTCGGGGATGCCGTCGCCATCGGTATCGGGGTTAAACCGGTCGGTTTCACCGGGATCCAGAGCGCCATTCTGGTTCGCGTCTTCTATAGCATCGGGAATTCCATCGCCATCCACGTCGGATACCTCGCGCGCAGCGCTGTCGAGCCAGCGGATCAGGTCGCCCACGAAACGCCGCTGTGCCGTGCCAGACAGCGCCGCATTTTCGAGCGGCGTGGCCGACGCGAGAAATGCGAAACGGCCGAGGCCGTAGGGCGCCACGGCGAAGATCGCGCTGCCTCGCGCAGGGTCGCGTACGAGAGTCGTGCCCGGCGGGTTCACCTCAATCCGGCAGCCCTGCTGAATGGCTACCCGATCCCAGTTACGGCACAGCAGAGGCGCTCCGGACACGTCAAATTCACCAGAGACGGCTTTCGTGGTGTCCAGCCGCACTCCAATGGGGGCGAGCCAATCTGTGAGCGCCCGGCCCTCGGATTCCTCAAGATGACTTCCCAGAAAAAGGACGCCACCCCCGGCGGCCACACAGGACAGCAGCGCCTGGCGCGTCACGATGCCTTCCGAGGCGGCCCGGGCCGTCAGCACCACCAGGGTATGTTCCGTCAGAGGCTCGCTCAATGGCGACGAAGCTGCCTGATGACTGAACCAGTGCGGCGGACCGGCCAGCAACGCCGTTGCAGCCTGCAGGGGATGGCCTCCCCCGGATATGAGCAATTCCTCCGCGCCTTCAGAATGGCCTAAAAGCCACAAAATACGGCGCGGACCCGACGGCCGTGGCGATACCAGCACCACCATCGCATGCTCGCGGGCGCCCGGGCCGCCTGCGAGTGATACCTCGTCGCCCAGTATGATCCGGATGAATCCTCTCAGGAGTGCGTCGGGCGGCTGAGCCGTGCTTACCGACGCATCAACGCCCATGACCGCGAATTCCGCCTGGCCGGGACCACCGGAGCGCGGGTGAACGTGCAGCCAGGGCATGGCGGCTGCGTCGTATTCGAGCCGCCAGGGGATTTCGGGCTGGCCTTCGGCGCGCATGCGTATCACGCGCCGCTCGTGACCCACGGCCTCCCCGCGAAACGCCACCACCGCGGGCCAGATGGCTGACGCTCCGCCGTCCGGGAGCGGGAGCTCCATCGAGGCCGCCCCGCTTTCGAGGGGAAGCACTTCCGCGGGGATACCGGTCGTAAATGCAATCGTGGCCATGACCACGCCCGTGCCGGGATTTACCTGATGCAGCCGGCGCCCTTCACCCACGAAGAGGCCTGACTCGAGCCACGTGGCGAACGTCAGCTCGTCCTCAAACTGCAGGGGCATGCCGGCCGGCTCTCCCGCGGGCCAGATCTCGAGCCGGTTGCGGACGCCGACCGCGAGGGCGTCTCCTTTCGGAGCTGGCGCCGCCAGGAGGGCTTCCGGCACGTTCGTGAATGGCTGCTCCACCGCGCGCGGGGCAGAGGCGGTCAGCGGAAGCCGGTGTAGAAATGCAAACCCCTCGCCCGGGCGCCGTGTAGCGATCCAGCACGCCCCGTTACCGAGCGGCCACAGGCTCCGTGCGGGCGACTGCGGAACGCCGGGGAGTTCCAGCGGTTCATCTACGAGTTGCAGCGTGGCGGCATCCAACTGGTGCAGCCAGGAGCGCCGGGTGCCTTCCGGGGATTCCAGAGAGAATCCGGACGTAAGCACCAGCAAACGCGAACCATCGGCGGAAATCGCCATTTCCAGGGGTGATTCGGCGCCGTGCACCGGTTCCCCCCCCGGCAACGGCAGGGACGCTTCCGCGGCAAGGCCTTGTGTCCGCAGATCAACGACTACCACAGATGCGCCATGCGGCCCATGGCAAAGCACGGCGGCGCGCTGGCTCGATAACAGCGGCAAGGCCTGAACCGGCACGCCCGGCACCCGCCATGAGGCCCGTGGCGCAGGTTCGAAGCCCGCGGACGGATCAAATCCGCGAAGCGTTACTCGACCCGTATCCGGCAACGAGTCCGGGGGGTCAAACATCAGAACGGGGATCGACGAAGCGCCCAGCTGAGGCATCACGCAGCCGAATTCCTGATCCGGCTCCAGCAGCACCCCCGCCCCGCCGGCCTCGAGCACCTCCAGCGGATTCAGCGACACGGCGCTGACCGCAGTCAGCCGGGCAGGCCATCCTTCGGGATGAGGCCAGAGCTTCCGCGTGGCGACGAACGCACAGACGTTGTCGCGGCAGATGGTCAGCCGGGAGGCGCATTCCATGCCCGGAAGCGTGGCGCGCCACGGAAAAATATCGCCCTGGGCCATGTCCACCACGTGCAGGGTCTGCCGCGTTTCCTGGCGCGATGCAGTCCGGGCCGTTGTCCGCACGAGCAGATGCTGCGCCGACGCCTCGGCCATCAGGGCTGTAACCCCGAGGGCGACTGCCATGTGGATACCGCGTTTCACTGGATTCCCTGCGTTCGTGCCATCCGGCACGCCAGGGCCATTGTATCAGGTGCCACGCCGCCGGCGCGCCCGGGACAGTGGCTTTTTGAGACCGGCGCAAGGGTGCGCGAGCCCCGCGGGTTTATACCGGCTTCCGTTTCATCAGCAAAGCGGCGAGGATGTAGGCAAGAGCCACCGGAAAAAAACCGGTCAGGATGAACGCTGCCAGCACGATCATCCGGAGCCAGAACAGCGACAGATCGAAATATTCGGCAATGCCCCGGCACACGCCAAACAGGATGCCGTTGGGCGATCGGTACAGGCCAGAACCTCGAGGGCGGTATTCAATCGTCATTGCCGTTTTCTCTCTGTGCGGTTGCATGCAGCCGGCCCGGGCGAGCCGGCGGATGTTTTGAATATTTCGACTTCATGTCTGGGCCCGTTATGCCGCCCGTGCCGGTGACGACACACAGTATAAGCCTCCCTGGAGGCCTGGATTGGTTTCAGGATTGCAAATAGCTTGCCAAAAGACGCCCTGCGCCATAACTGATACGATTTTAACGGTTTATGTTGGTTGTTTCAACACTTCCGCTTGACGGATTTGGCGAAAATCGCTATTATTTGGCGAAAATAGTCAAAAATGAAGGGTTTTAAGCCATGATAGAGCCTCATGAAGGCCGGCGGCGAGAAGATGTCGAGGCAGCCATCCCCGAGCTTGTGGAGGCGCTGGGGCAGTCGGAGGCGTTTCTAGCGTTTCAGGAACACTTGTCGCGCGCGGCCCGGGTGGATCGACCGGTACTCATCCTCGGTGAGCGCGGCACGGGAAAGGAACTCGCCGCGACACGGCTTCATTTCCTGTCCCTGCGCTGGCAACACTCCTTTGTGGCCCTGAATTGCGCCGCACTCGCCCCCTCGCTTATCGAATCCGAGTTATTCGGGCATGAAGCCGGCGCGTTTACGGGCGCCACGGCGCGCCGGGCGGGGCGCTTCGAACTGGCCCATCAGGGCACCCTGTTTCTGGACGAAATCGGCCTCATTCCGCTTGAAACGCAGGAAAAAATCCTGCGCGCCGTCGAGTATGGCGTATTTGAACGGGTCGGCGGCTCGCGGCCGGTCCACGTGGATGTGCGGATTGTCGGCGCCACCAACGCCGATCTGCGCACGCTGGTTAACGCGGGGCGGTTCCGGCAGGACCTGCTCGATCGTTTGTCGTTTGAAGTGCTCCATTTGCCGCCGCTGCGGGCGCGCCAGGACGACGCCCTGCTGCTGGCGAACCATTTTGCCGCGCGGATGGCCCATGAACTGGGCTGGGACGATGTGCCCGAATTCAGCGACGAAGCCCTTCTGGCGCTCGAAAATTACGCATGGCCGGGAAACGTGCGCGAACTCAAAAACGTGGTCGAGCGCAGCGTCTATCGCGCGGGCTCCGCGTATGTAGAATCCATTGTGTTCGATCCGTTTGCGGGCGTGTTTGCGCCCCCCGCCTGTCCTCCGGCGGAGCCATGCCGTGTGCCGACTGCCGAGACATCCGCCCCGGTTCCCGCACCCCCAGCCTGGGACGTGGACGACGCGCGGCCCTACGCGGAGGTGCTCCGTGAGGTCGAGATCCGCCTGTTGCGCCGCGCGCTCCACCGTTGCCAGTTCAACCAGAGGAAAGCCGCGGAGAGCCTCGCGCTCACGTATCACCAGTTTCGCGGCCTGTACCGCAAATACCAGGATGCGCTCCAGGAGTGACCGGCCCGGTCCTCCGGAGGCGGCATGCAGGCGGAACAGGTCCTTTTCAGAATATTCGACAGCAGCATTTGTGCCGTGGGCAGTGTATAATACGGCCTTTGCGTTTGAGGGGGTCTATTCGTGAAGACACTGGTGTCGGTGGTCGTTCCGTTTTACAACGAAGAAGCCAATGTGCCACTGCTTGCAGCAAAGATCGACGCGGTTTTTGCCGGGTTGACGGACTGCGAGTACGAGTGCCTCTTTGTCAACGACGGCAGCACCGATGGCACCCGCGCTGAACTGGGCCGGCTGGCGGAAGCGAACCCGCGCGTTCGGGCCTTGCACCTGGTGGCGAACCGGGGCCAGTCGGCCGCGCTGGTGGCCGGGATTCGCCGCGCCCGGGGCGCGTACATCTTTATTCTCGACGGCGACCTCCAGAATGATCCCTGCGATTTCCCCAGAATGCTCGAACTGCTTCAGGACTACGATTGCGTGTGCGGGTACCGGGCCCATCGTCAGGATTCGTGGATCCGGCGCTTGTCGAGCAGGCTCGCTAACCGGACACGGGCTCTGTTCGTGCCGACGGGGACGCGCGACGCCGGCTGCGGCAGCAAGGGGTTTCGGCGGGTATGCGCGCCACATATTATGTCCTTCAACGGCGCGCACCGCTTTCTCGATTCGATGCTCGTCAATGCGGGCTTCACCGTGACCGAATGCCCGGTGACGCATCATCCCCGGCAGCACGGCGTGTCGAAGTATGGCATCCACAACCGGCTCTGGCGGGGCCTCTACGATCTTGCCGGAGTACGCTGGCTCTGCAAACGGTATGTGAGGTTCGAAGTGGAAGGGGAAGACGGGCATGACTGACCCCGCCGCCGCCGAACCTTCACTGCTCTGGTATGCCCTGGGCGTTCCCGCGAGCGTGATCTTCTACGGCCGTTTCTACGTGCAGTGGATCGCCTCGGAACTTCGGCGCAAGAGCATCGTGCCCGTTTCGTTCTGGTACATGAGCAGCCTGGGCTCGCTCATGCTCCTGGTGTATGGCGTAGCCACCACCTCCGCCCTGGGCACGCTGAGCCACTGTTTCAATATCGCCGTGTACAGCCGCAATCTGATCCACATCTGGCGTGAGAAGGGCAGATTGTCGTTCGGGCTCAACCTGGGCGTGCACGTCTTTCTCGCCGTGGTCATCCTGGCGTCCGTGGCCGTAACCGCGTGGACCTGGTGGCATGTCTATGATCGCAGCAGCGCGGGGCCGGGCGGCGAATTGCGCAAGACGGCCCTGTGGCTGGGCGTGGGGGTACTGGGACAGATCCTGTTCGCCCTGCGCTTCCTCGTGCAATGGGTGGCCACGGAACGCTCCAGAAAGAGCGTGGTGCCAACGTCATTCTGGTGGTTGAGCCTGGTGGCGTCGGCGCTCATGTGCGCGAGCTTCACGCGCGAGCGTGAATGGGTGTATGCCGTGGGAATCGTTGCGACCCTGTTCATCTATGCCCGCAACCTCTGGCTCATTTATGTCTACGGGAATGAAGGCGCAGACGCCGGCGATTGACGCAAATTCTTTCTTCTCCGTCCGGTATTTGTTAGGGTACAGGGCGAATCTCGCGACAGGATAGTCCGGGACGGATTTTCCGTTTCCCATGGAAATGGCCACACAGCACGCGAGGCGTATGGAGGAGTGCTCCATATGCCGCCCGCGGGTTTTCGAGACTGATTCCTGAGGCAGGCAGATCAAACGCGGCTGGACACGGGAGCGGCAGCGCCGCCCGGATCCAGGCGCGGATTACGGAAAGGCCACACACATGAAGTTTGTGACACTGATGGGGAGTCCGCGTAAAGAAGGAAATACCGCCACGGTGCTGGCCTGGGCGGAGGAGGAACTGAAGGCGCGGGGGCACGAGATCGAGCGCATCAACATCATTGATCGCTCGATCGGATACTGCGACGGCTGTTTCCGATGCCAGGACGCGGAAGGGGGTACGGGATGCCCCATGGAAGATGACGCCGGCGTTATCTTCAAGCGCATGATCGAGGCGGATGGATTTATTCTCGCCTCGCCCCTGTATTGCTGGGGGTTTTCCGCTCCGCTGAAGGCGCTGCTTGACCGCGGCGTATGCCTGGTGAAGCGCCCGGCGGATGGCGATCCGATATACCTGTTAGAGCGGAAGCGCGCGGGCCTGCTGGTGACCGCGGGGGGACCGGACGACGGCAACGCCGACTTGATCACGGAAGTGTTCAACCGGTTCACGGAATACCTGCGCTGCACACGCGCAGGCCGTCTGGTGGTGCCCTATTGCCGCCTGAACATGGAGTTCGGGCCGAACGTGGAGGTGCAGGCGCGCGATTTTGCGCAAGATATGGTGGAATAGAGGGGAAGCTATGCGAAAGAGAGCCTACGTGCCGCGGGTTGCTGGGATGATCATGGCGGGTCTTGCGCTGGTGCTGGCTGGCAGCGGGGCCGGTGCAGGCGAAGAGCCCGCAGCGGAGACGCCGAAAATGCAGGCCAATGTGCCGATACGCGCGATCACATCGGGGCCGCAGGCGCACTGGTTCGCCTATTACGACAAGTGGCAGTTCGACATCAACAACCGCTACGTGCTCGGCAACCAGGTCGCCTTTGAAGACCGTGCGCCCGAAGCCAGTGATGTGATCCAGTTGGGCATGGTCGATACCGAAGACGGCGACACCTGGATCCCGCTAGCGGAAACCTCCGCCTGGTGCTGGCAACAGGGCTGCATGCTCCAATGGCTTCCCGGCTCCGAGAGCGAGGTCATCTACAACATCCGCACTGAAGTCGGCTATGCGTCGGTGATTCAAGACGTGTTCACGGGCGAAAAACGCCGCCTGTCCCATCCCATATACACCGTAAGCGGCGATGGAAAATATGCCGTCAGCCTCAACTTTTCGCGCGTCGCCTGGACTCGCCCCGGCTACGGGTACAACGGGTTCCCCGATCGCAACGAAGAAAGCCTGTATCCCGGGGACGACGGCATTTACTGGATCGATCTCGCCACGGGCGAATCGAAACTCATCATTTCGCTGGCGGATATTGTGCAGATTGCGCCCGATGAGACCATGGACAAAGGAAAACACTGGTTCAACCACCTGTTGTTCAATCAAGACGGTTCGCGCTTCATCTTTCTCCACCGCTGGCACAAAGGCAAGGGGCCTGGCCGTTTCACGCGCGGGTTCACGGCGCGCCCTGACGGCAGCGATATCTTCTGTTTCGGCGAACACGGGATGGTCTCTCATTTCATCTGGCGCGATCCCAAACACATTCTCGCATGGTCGACCGAACCCGCGGGCAACTTCTTTCATCTCTATGAAGATCAGGCCAAAACGGTCGAAACCGTCGGAGCGGGCGTCCTGACGGTCGACGGGCATTGCACCTATTCGCCGGATGGGCACTGGATCCTCACCGACACCTATCCCGGCCGCGAGCGGATGCAGAATCTCGTGCTGTTCCGCCCGGAGGATGGCACACTGGTGAGCCTGGGCCGCTTCTACCAGGAGCAACCCACGGACCAGGAGTGGCGGTGCGACCTGCATCCGCGATGGAGCCGCGACGGGCGCTCCGTCTGCATCGACTCGAAGTGTTCCGGCCAGCGCCAGATGTACCTGTTGGATGTAAGCGGGATCATCCTGCCGTCGGAGTAGGCGCGCCCTGCACAGGCCGGCGTCTTGCGCTTGGTTTTTTCCTCTGTGCTTGGCTATGCTGGAACCGCGCAGGCCGGGATGGAGCGGCACGAACCCGGCCGGATCCGGGCCGTCGAGGACCTCAAGGTGTACCGAACCATCTCAAAACGCGTCGGAAATGCCGTGCGGCTGGCTGAAGTCGTACAGGTGCTTGTTCGCTATGGATTCTCCGACGTAGTCCATCGCCTGAGCCTGCACGAAGGGTTGCCGGCAAAGGTCCTGCGGGGATTGCGGCTCATCGAGGCGCCCTCCGGTGAACCCGAGACCCAGGGCCGGCGCCTGCGGGAGGCATTGACCGAGCTGGGGCCCACCGCGGTGAAATTCGGCCAGATCCTCAGCACCCGCCCCGCGCTGGTCGGCGCCGAGCTGGCGAAAGACCTCGGGCAGCTTCAGGACCATGTACATGCCCTCGAGTTTGACCAGCTCAAGCCCGTGATCGAGGAAGAGCTTGGCGCACCAATCGCGGACCTCTTTTCCGAGTTTAATGAAGAAGCGGTGGCGTCGGCGTCACTCAGCCAGGTCTACCGGGCCCGCACCCGCACCGGCAATCAGGTGGCGGTGAAAGTGCAGCGTCCGGGGATCCGCCGAATTATTGAGGCCGACCTGTTGCTGATGCACGCCATCGCCGAATGGATCGCCGAGCGCGTGCCGGACATTGCGTGGATGAACCCCGCGGGAACCGTTGATGAGTTCGCGCGGTCGGTGCGGCGCGAGCTTGATTTCAATATCGAAGCACGCATCATCGAACAATTCCGCAAGAACTACGATGGCGACCCGCAGGTTTTCGTTCCGCGGGTCTATTCTGAGCTCTCATCCGAACGCGTGCTGACTATGGACTGGGTGGAAGGCGTTCGAGTGGACGATATCGCGCAGTACCCCCAGTATCGCTCCAACCCGCACACCGTAGCCGCCACCGGCGCCGATACGCTGTGCAAACAGGTCTTTGAATACCGGTTTTTCCATGCGGATCCCCATCCCGGCAATATTCTGCTCATCGGGGAGAACCGCATCGCATTTCTCGATTACGGCATGGTGGGCAGTCTCGAAGAAGCCGACACAGCGACCATTGCCGACGTATTGCGGGCGATTTTCCGACAGGACGCCGAATCGGCCGTTCAGGCCATGCTCCAGTTCACCACGTCGGGCGAGGCCGATGACTATAGCGCGCTCGTGCACGAAGTGGCCGACTACATCGCGTTTGATGCGCAGGCCATCCTGTCTACGGGCGAGGTCGGCAAAGCCATCGACCGGCTCACGACCATCATGCGGAAATACCGTCTTCAACTCGCGCCCCGCGTCTCGCTGCTCATGAAAGCGCTGGTCACGGTGGAATCCACGGGTCGCGCGCTCGATCCCGGCATCGACATGGTGCCGATCATCAAACCGTATGTTGAGCGCATCGTGGCGCACCGGTTCTCGCCCGCGCAGCTGGCCCGCGAAACCCGTCACAACATGGCGCTCTTCGTGCGGATGGGGCGCCAGATGCCGGGCGACCTGAGCCATCTCCTGCGCATGTTGCGCGCCGGCAAACTCAAGATCCAGCTCAACCACGAAGGCATCACCCATCTCGCCGCTGCCATGGACCGGGCAAGCAACCGCGTCACCGTGGGCCTGATCACCGGTGCGGTCATCGTGGGTTCAAGCCTGTTGCTGGGCGCAGACATCGGTGCGCGCACCCTGGGTCTCAGCGGCTTCATCTTTGCGGGCATCCTCGGCCTCTCGCTGGTGGTCTCCATTCTCCGATCGCGGAATATCTGACCGGATGGATGCGCCCATGGCCCATACACTGACCCTCCAGTCGCACGCGAAGATCAATTTTTACCTGGACGTCCTCAGCCGGCGGCCGGACGGATTCCACGACATCGAGACCATTTTCCAGACCGTTTCACTGGCCGATACCCTGCAATTTGCCGGGGCGGCGTCCGGCATCACGCTGACCTGTTCCCGAGCGGACCTGGACTGCGGACCCCGCAACCTCGTCTGCCGGGCGGCCGCGCTGCTGCAGGCCCGTGCCGGCCAGACCCGCGGCGCGCAGATCCATCTCGAAAAGAATATTCCGGTGGCGGCGGGCCTGGCGGGCGGTTCCGGCAATGCTGCGGCAACCCTCGTAGGCCTTACTGAACTCTGGGATCTGTCGTTCTCGCCTGCGGAGCTGCAGGCCTTCGCGCTCGAACTGGGCTCCGACGTGCCCTACTGCCTCATTGGCGGAACGCAGGAAGCGACGGGGCGCGGCGAGCGTCTCAGCGCCCTGCCGCCTGTGCCCGAAACCTGGTGCGTCCTCGTCCATCCGCCAATACAGGTGAGCACCGCTGCCGTGTTCAACAGCCCGCGATTGCTCCGCAACACCGAAAAACCAGTCGCCGGGCGTACCAGCGCGTTTCGCCGGGCCCTGGATGCCCTGCGCGCGGGCGATTGGGCGCAGGCGGTCTTCAATCGCCTGGAGACGCCGGTATTTGAAGAGCATCCCGGCCTGGAAACCATCAAATCCCGTCTGCTCGAGGCCGGTTGCATTGCCGCCGCCATGAGCGGGAGCGGTCCGACCGTCTTTGGCGTCTGTAGCAGCCGCGCCCTGGCGGAACGCGTAGCCGCAGCGCTCGCGCCCAGTGCGGTCAGTGTGGTCAAAACTGTAGATTCGGCCTTGCGTGCCGTGTGATGCTCGCGCACGGCAACTGGCCCGGTTATTGAAGGAATTGCTCATGAATGCGACTCGTGTGCTGATGGGATGCGCCGTATTGGGTCTGGCTGCCGTCATGACGGCGGCAGAAGAAGGCGGTTCGCAGCCGATAGCATATTACGACATGACCGGGCTCAATCGCGCCGACCTGAAAGATCCGGTGCAGGCCCGGCGGGCATGGGATACCGCCCACCTGGTCGCATCGGTACAAGGCATTGTCAACCGGGACGGGCCACGGCTCTTTATCCGCTTTATGGAGCAGCCCGACGATTTCTGGTTCGATTACTGCCGGGGCGAATCGGGCTGGCTCACGGAAAGGCCTGTCGAGACCCTGCCGTCGCTGGAAGCCCTGTTGCGGAGGTTTGGCGGCGCGCTTACAGGCCTCGTGGTCTATGATGAGCGCGTACCGGCCACATCCAACCTCGCCAGCACCATCGTGGGCATCGAAAACCGCGCCTGTCTGCGGTACGACCCGTCTGCCGGTTCACTCTACACGGCGGTTCTGGCGATGGACCTGCCGTTTACGCGCGACATCACCCGGCTCATCCGCGACGACGGCTCGCCCCTGTTCACAGGCGAGGGCCTTATTCCCGATACGGACAGGCCTTCAACCGGCAGTGCGAAGTGCGACGCCTATCTCTGGGCCAAAAACCGGTATCTCGATACGGGTGCCTGCAGCCGCGAATTTATGGCCTATTACATCGATGCCTACTGGCTGACCGCGCCGACGCTGAATTCATTGCCCAACAACACGCTCACGAACCACGATTTCTTCATCGCAAACAAGGCATTTTTCTTTGATCTGCACGTATGGGAAGAGGAATCGCCCGTTGACGACCCCGGCCAGGAGCCCGGCACCGACACCGCGACGCTGCACCAGCTCCTGAAATCCATGTACGCACAGGCCGGGGGCCGCATCATCCACATCGGCGGATTTGTCCCCTGGGCCTGGAAATACACCAATCACGGCAACGCGGGGAGCCAGCACGGCCCGGTCGACAGCGAATGGGAATACGCCCGGATCATCTCCGCCTACAACGGCATCATGGATGCCGACGCGCTCGGGCTGGCGGGCATGGCCAACGCGTCGTTCTACCGGCATTTCCCACTGCGCGAGCGCTATCCGCAAAACCCGAAGCCCACCGCGGCGAGCCTGCGCGAGCGAGGACTGTTGCTCGAGTCCGGCGCGCCCGCGGAAAAAACCTACATCTGCTTCTACATGGGCGACTACGACGCGGCCTCGTGGTTCAACCGGCACGTGCCCAAGTGGTGGCAGGACCCCGCCCACGGCCAGACCCTCTGCACCTGGGCCTTTAACCCGAATCTGGACCGCCGCGCACCCCACGCCATGCACTACATCCGGACGCATCAGACGGCCAACGACTGGTTCATGTTCGGCGATTCAGGTGCGGGCTATCTCAATCCGGGCATGTTGCTCGAAGAGCACCGGCGCGGCGTGTCGGGCCTGCCGTCGGGACTCGATGCCTGGGTCGCCCACAACCGCCCATACGCCGAACGCTACGACCTTTCCATCAACGGATTCATCATCGACGGGCATTCGCCCGGCATGGGCGACGAAGGCATGGACGCCTATCTCACCTTCGCGCCCGATGGGCTGGTCGGCCAGAAGATCCCGGTGCAGGGCGTGTTTCGGGACACCCTGCCGTATGTGCGCATGAAACTCGACCTCGACGGCTCACCAGCCGATGCCGGCGCCACCCTGGCCAGCCTGGCTGGAGTCAACGCGCCAAAATTTCTCTTTATCCGCACAATCCTCAAATCGCCGTCGTGGCACCGCGATACCATGAGCGCCGCCATGGCCATAGATTCCAGCCTCACCTTCGTGGATCCCTACACCTTCTTCCTCTTGTTGAAAGCACACGAACAAGCCAGGGAGGACGTCGCGCTGACCGTGATGACGGAGGCGGAATACGTTGCCGGAGCATCTATCCACGGGCTCGCACCCGTGCGGGTGGGCGACGGACCCTTTGCGCTCGAGACTGCGGGGGAAGAGATGGTGCTGCGGCAGGCCGGAGCCGAGCAGACCCGGTACGTCTATTTTGAGTTCGCCGACGCATTTGCCGTCCCGTTTCAGCCTGCCCCGGGCAAAACCGCCGTGGTCACTGCAACCGTGCTCGACAGCGCGCCCGGCGAAATCGGCATCCACTACGATTCCCATGACGATGGCGCCTACCGCGACGGCCCGCGCCACACGCTCACGGGCTCAGGCAAATGGGTGGAGCTGACTTTCGAACTGCCCAATGCCGCGTTTACTCACCGCCAGAACGGCGGCGCCGACTTCCGCCTGGTCAATTATCATAACAACCTGGTCCTGCGCGGCGTCCGGGTCACGAGCGGCGGAGGCTGACGGCAATAGAGCCGCCCGCCCCGTGTGCTGGTTCCAAGGAGGGGAGAAAGGGATAAAGCACGGCTGCCAGTCTCAAACGCCCTGGCCCATGAAATGGTCGCGCACTAATGTTCCGCGATCAGGACATCTTCGAGGCGGCGTTTGGGCACATGGTGAACGTCATTTTCGTCGCGGTAATACTCGATCTTTCCGGGTTCAGCCACGAGTTCAAGCTCGATGCGTTCGCGCGGTTTTCCCAGGGCGATTACCAGCAGGAGTTCATACTGGCTTACCGGGAGCTCCAGGATGGCGAGCAGCTCGTTGCGCTCGATGCTGCCCACAATGCACGCGCCGAGCCCCAGCTCTGCCGCACCCAGGCAAATGGTCTGTGCGGCAATGCCGTGGTCGCAGCCAAACGACGGCGCGACGCCCCGGTCACCCAGAATGACGATGTATCCGCCGGGGCGCTCGCCCGGGACGGGGCCTTCCCAGTCCTTCAGGTAGCCGGCCCAGGCCAGCGTGCTGAAAATGTGCTCGTTCAGCTCTTTCGACGTGGAAGTGACATATTTCAGCGGTTGCAGATTGGCGCCCGAAGGCGTCAGACGCGCCATATCCACCAGTTCCCGCAAGGCCTTCGGATTGACGGGGGTATCCTCATGAAACCGCCGGATACTCCGGCTTCGCAAAATCAAATCGCGCAGCATGCTGTTCTCCAATGGCCGCGCGGGGCTCGTCCGGCGGCGAAATGCTAATTAAAGCGCGATTATGCCGATCGGGCAGGCCTGCTTCAAGCATCGTACCCGCGGTGCCGGTTGATCTTCTAAATGCGCTGGCCCTGTTTTTCTGAGAAAGGTGGCCCCTGGACGGGGGAGAATGAGCGCGAATGGACGCGCTGCCTGGGTCTCCTGCGCTTCATTGGGCCGGGATTTGCACCTCTACGCCCGCGCCTTGGGCTTTCACAGTGAGTACACGTCATGTCGCATCACAGCCGCCGCATCAAGATACCAGGGTGCAGCGTCAACCGTTCCAACTCCTTCCCCGCTATGTACATGCCCATGTTTTTCCTCCTGAACATGGACAAAGAGGAGATTTTTACTTTGCGCAGTGCGGACATTATCAAATTGCGCCTGCATAGCGATTCCGGCGACTTGACATGCTTTTCGGCCGTTTGGTATAGTGCCTCTTGCCGCCTTTCGGCGGCGTTTGTTTTTTGGCGCTGGCGTAGCTCAGTTGGTAGAGCAACGGATTTGTAATCCGTAGGTCGGGGGTTCGACTCCCTTCGCCAGCTCCATTGCGAAGGACAGCGCGGCGTGCGCGTTCTTGCGGCTCGTGGTGGGCTGCCCGAGTGGCTAAAGGGGACGGGCTGTAAACCCGTTGGCTTGCGCCTACGCTGGTTCGAATCCAGCGCCCACCACCACGATATACAGGCTTCGCCGCCTGGAACAGGCGTGCGGAGCTGGCCGATAGAGTTGCGATCGGATCGCATCGATGAGCGGGAATAGCTCAGTTGGCTAGAGCGTCAGCCTTCCAAGCTGAGGGTCGCGGGT
>DAOSJS010000005.1:0-36624 GCA_035367355.1 Candidatus Hydrogenedentota bacterium | reverse complement strand
CTGCCGGGCGGCGATTTCATAGTTTCGGGGGTTGTGCCGGTCAGCGGGGTGCACACCGTTGATATTGACGGCCACAAGCAGGGCCAGAGGCACGAATCCCAGCGCCCAGTTCGAGGGCGGCGGCGCCAGCGGGCGTTCCGACTGCACAGCACCCGCCGCGGTTCCCGCCAGGAATCCCCAGAACAAACGCAGTTCGAGGGGAAACAGCACCGCGAAGAGGGCCAGCATCGAGAGGATCAGGGTGGTGCTTTCCGCAATGGTGTGGCGCATATCCCGCCATTGGAGCAGCGACTTGGCGAGGATGCGCGCGAGCAGCCAGCCGCCGGTCAGCGCGGCCAGCGTGACGCCGGCCGACGCAAAGTGGTCCGGCGGCCGCCAGAAGCGGATGGCGCCCAGCGACAGCGAGGCGAGTATGACCAGTGCCAGCAGCAGGGGCGCGGCGAAGGCCAGCAGGCTTCTACGCAAAAACCCCGTGACGCTGTCGTTGCGCAGAAACCGCGACCACGCAGCGGCAAATCCCATAAACAGCAGCAGCACGCATTCCACCACGGTGTGCCCGAAGGGGGCCGTCAGGCCGGTGTCCAGCGAGTAGGCGGAAGGCGGCGGCATAAACGCGGACGTGGTGAACCGCATCAAGAAATAGACGACCGAATACAGAGCGAGCAGCCCGACCGATAAGGCCAGTGCGGCCACAATGGTGCGGGCGAGCGCGGTTCCGGCTGAGCGCGCTACGGCCAGCCCAAGAAGGATCGCCGCGGCGCCATTCACCGGGACAAGTCTCGCTGGCGGCAGGGAGAGCAGGAGCAGGACGCAGGCGGGCCACAACAATTCGAAACGAATCCCGAGCCGGCGGGTTCGCGCGTAATCGATAAATTCCAGCACGAGGATTGCCAGCGCAAGCAGCGAGGTCAGGCGGATCTGCAGGCCGGGGATGAAAAGAAACACGTCCCACGGAGCCGCGGCCGCGAACAAGACCAGCAGTCCCGCGCGCAATTTGTCTCCAAGCGGGTTCATTCCAGCGTTTCCGTGGGAACGGGCCGGGGCGCATGCCGGACCGCAGACGCGCTGAATCCGTGTACGCACAGCGCGGCGAAGGCGAAGATCGCAAAAAGCAGCAGCGCCACCCGCCGTTCACGGCGCATGCGTTGGATGGCATCCATCATGGCAGACTTCCCACGCGCATCCGCTGCGCGCCCTGGCTCTTTCCCGTGGCCTGCGAAGTATAGCACGGGCGCGAAAGGGCCCGGCGCCTCGTCCGCATCACCGGTTTACAGCATCCCTTCCTTCGAGAGGCGCATAAGCTCGGCTGGGTGGCGGGGCTCACGCGCTTCGTAGCCCGGCAATGGTTTGATCTGCGTATGGTAGACGTCCAGGAAGCTGGACGCGAGCGGGTAGTACTCGTCTTCGAGTTCCGCGGGCGGCACAATCCAGTTTTTCGCGCCCACAATGGCCGGCGGAGCATCCAGGTAGTCGAAGGCCAGCTGCGAGATGTTCGCGGCGATCGTGTGCAGATAGCTCCCGCGCTCACAGGCATCACTGCCGAGGATGAGCTTGCCGGTCTTCTTGACCGAATGGTAGAGAATCTCGTAGTCGAACGGGACCAGTGTCTGGCCGTCGATCAGCTCTACGGAGATCCCGTAGTCACGCTCAAGCTGCTGCGCGGCCTCGTAGGCCCGGTACAGCGTGGCGCCAAAGGTGAGAATGGTCAGATCCGAGCCCTCTTTCAAGATCTCGGGTACGCCCAGCGGCACCGTGTAGTACTCCTCCGGCACGCCGCCCGGATGGAAGATCTCGGTGATGTCGTAGATGCGCTGACTTTCGAAATACACGACGGGGTCGTTGCCGCGCAATGCCGCCGCCATCAGCCCTTTCGCGCTGTACGGGGTCGCGGGGAAGCACACCTTAAGCCCCGGCATATGGGCGCAGAGGGCGGTCCAGTCCTGCGAATGCTGCGCGCCGTATTTGTTGCCGACAGATACCCGCAGCACCACCGGCATGCGGCAGTAGCCGCCCGACATCGCAGTCCATTTGGCGAGCTGATTGAACACTTCGTCGCCGGCGCGGCCCATGAAGTCGCAGTACATCAGCTCGACGATTGGGCGGCCGCCTTCGAGGGCGAAACCGACGGCCGTGCCCACGATGGCGCCTTCCGAGATCGGCGAATTGAACAGGCGGTGGTAGGGGAGCGCCTCGGTCAGGCCGCGGTACACGGCGAACGCGCCGCCCCAGTCCCGGTTTTCTTCCCCGTAGGCTACCACGCGCGAATCGTTGTAGACGTGATGCGCGATAGCCTCAAAAATCGCGTCGCGCAGGCTCACGGCCTTGCTTTCCTTGCGGATACTGCCGTTCTCGTCCAGCCCCACGCGGGATTTTTTGGCGATCTGCTTGACGCGCGGATTTTCCTCGAGCGGCATGAGAACGTCGTCCGCGCGCTCGAGCCCGGGCAGCTCTTCCTCATCCACGTTGGTGAACATGATGTCAGTCAGGCCGCTGTGCGGCGTGAGCGTCATGCGCGGGGAGAGGCTGTCGTCGGTAGCCAGTCTGCAGGCTTTCGTGACTTTCCGGGTGACGTATGCCTGGACGGTGTCGAGGTCCGCCTGCGAAGCCACACCGGCCTCGATGAGTTTGGCGCCGAACTCGGTGATGGGATCGACCGCGCGCCACATTTCGATCTCTTCCCGCTCGCGGTACGATGACTGGTCGCTGGGCGAATGCCCGGTCTGGCGGTAGCACTGCACATCCAGCAGCACGGGCCCGTCGCCCGCCTCGAGGATGGCCTTCTTGCGCGCGTAGGCGTCGGCCATCGCGAGCGGGTTGTTCCCGTCCACGGTCTCGGCGTGCATGTTGTCGGGATTGAGGGCCGCGCCGGCGCGAGAGAGGTATTCGAAGCCCATGGTCTCGCCGATGGGCTGGCCGCCCATGCCGTAAAAATTGTTCATGAAATTGAAGATGATGGGCAAGCCGCCCCGGTGTTCCCCTTCCCACAGGTTTTTGAACTGCGCCATGGAGGCGAACTGGAGGCCTTCCCAGACCGGCCCGCAGCCGATCGACGCGTCGCCGATGTTGGCCACGACAATACCGGGCTGACGGCGTACGCGTTTGAACAGGGCCGCACCGGCTGCGATGTCGGCGCTGCCCCCGACGATGGCGTTGTTCGGAAACACGCCGAAGGGGATGAAGAACGCGTGCATCGAGCCGCCCATGCCCCGGTTGAACCCGTTGGCACGGCCGAACACCTCCGCCAGCAGCCCGTACAACAGGAAATCGATCCCGATTTCTTCTTCTTCCTCGCTCGCGAACCCGCCCTTGGCCTTTCCTGCGCGCTTGCCGTCGATGCGCAGGCATTCCCAATTCGGTTCGTGCGTTTCGATCAGGCTGAGGATCGCCCCACCGAAATAATTTTCCATGACCTCGCGCAGGCCTCTGCCTTTAAGTTCGAGAATGGCGCGCAGGCTCTTGGCGATGATCTCGCCGTGGCTTCGGTGGCTGCCATAGATGTGGTCGGCGACGTTCAGATGGTAGGCCTCGCCCACCGCGGCGCCTTCCTGGCCAATGGAAAGGTGCGCGGGGCCCATATGCCTGTACTCGATGCCTTGGTAGGAGCCGAGTTTCTTGATGCTGTCGAGCATATTCTCGAATTCGCGGATGATGCTCATATCGCGGTAGATGCGCAGGCAGGCCGCGGGCGTGACGCCTGAATCACTGGCAATTTCTTCCGTCACTGTTCGGGTATACGCATTCACCTGGATCGAGCCCAGGTCGATCACGGCCTTTTTGCGTACTTCTTCGGGAATGACCATCAGCTTCTTCGTCATGGCTCTACACCTTTGACTGGTAGGGGTACCGTACGGGAGCAGTCAGTACAACAAATCGGCGGCCAGGCGGCCGGCTTGAAACACGTCCAGCCAAGTATACCCCAAACTATTGGGCGATTTCATGCAGAGCGTGCGCACTCGCCCGGCGCAAAACCCGCCGGGGGGCAAGGTCTCGCTGAGGAGGCAGGCTCAGGCCGAGGCAGAGCTTTCGTGAAGCTGAGATGCCGGGGTGGTGACGGGAAAGGTGAGCCTGAAACTGGCGCCCGGGCCGTCCACGTCTTCAAGCACCGCCTCCCCGCGATGCCGGCTCATAATATCGCTGACCGCCGCCAGGCCGATGCCGGAACCCTTGTTGCCCTTGGTGCTGAAAAACGCCTCGAAAATGCGTTCACGATCCTTCTCGGGGATGCCCGGGCCGGTGTCGCGAATGCTCAGGCACACCGAGCCGTTGGTGGCCCAGGTGCGCACGTAGATCTCGCGCGGCGTCTGCTGCGATTCCATGGCCTGGGACGCGTTGATGATCAGATTGAGCAGAGCCTGCCGCATGAGCACGAGATCGCCGTAACACGCGGGAATGTCTGCGGCAAGAGATTTTTCGACCTGAATGCCCTGACGCAACAGAACGGGCCGGGCCACGTCGAGGCACGATTCCACCACGTCGTTGAGGGAAAGGGTGGAGAAGGCGTTGGTCTGATGGCGCAGAAAGCCCATGGCTTTCCGGACCAGCATGTTGCAGTGCTCGGATTGTGATCGGATGAGATTGAGTCGCCGCTCCAGTGCCGCCAGCCCCTCTTCCGGCACGATGAGATCGACCTGGCTGGCGATAACGGACAGGGGCGTGCCCAGGTCGTGCAGAATTCCCGAGACAAAACGCCCCACCGACTCAAAACGGTTGGCGTCCAGGGCCAGTTCCTGCAGCCGGCGGCGCTCCTGATCCTGCCGCCGTTGCGCCAGCGCCCGGTTCACGTGATCCAGGAGCGTATCGTTATCGAAGGGTTTTTCAAGATAGGCGAAAGCCCTGTACGCCACGGCTTTCATGGCGGTCTCCAGCTCGCCGAATCCGGTCAGGATAATGACCTCGATCTCGGGCTGGAACTCCCTGATCCATTTCAGCAGGTCGACCCCGGAAAACTTGGGCATGCGCAGGTCGGTTATGACCACGTCGACGGGTTGAACCGCCAAAATTTCCTGCGCCTCGGGCACGTTGCATGCCAGCAGGACATCGTGATCCTCTTTGAGCAGCATGCGTAATGCCTGGCGGGGCCCGTTTTCGTCATCGACTACGAGAATTGCACTTCGTGTGTCCGGTAGCACTGCAGCACCTCTGTACGTTTCCCCGATGCGACCCTTCCACTCCCTCGGGACCTGGGTATCGATTATCCCCCATTGCCCTCGAAATGCGCTGTGGTAGCGCTGCAAAAACGATGCGTCGACCGCTTTTAAAGTGCAACCACTGTGCCAACGTCAACAATTTACCTTAATCCGCTGAAAATGTAAAGGTTGTGAAAATAATTTTCGGCGGCGCAGTGTACAAAAATGAACATCGCGGCCTTCTTCGCCGGTTTCTGTTCAAAATTGAACGCCACTCTCGACGGGATTTACCCAAAAAGTAGGCATAAGGGCGGGTCACATAAGCACAGCCGCCGTTGTTACCTGAAGGTGGCGGTGTTGTTTTTGCATGGCCCGTATGGTATTACATGCACGTACGAGGCGAAAACGGGAAAGGAAACGGCTTTTTCCGGAACCGTTTCCAGTAAGAGGTCAAAACGAACAATGCGCAAGCGTAACGCGATAACCACGCCCTGGCCGGCGGCGGGCAGCCCTGCCGCTCGACTCGCGTGGCGTATTATTCGCGCTGGGGTTCGTCCTCGGAGGAGTCTCGTATAGCATAGACGGACAAACAGAGAAGTCAGAGACGCCGCAGGCGAACCCGAAAGGGCCTGCGGCGTTTTTCTTTTTCCGACCGTGCCTGTGTACGCGGGCCCCCGCGTTCACGGCTGCGCCGCACAAGAAAAGTTCAATCCAGGGAGTCTGTAATCATGTCCGGGTTTAACGCGGGCTTCTGGGAAGTTCCCACAAGCTCCAGGTACCTTGAAAATATCCCCACAGAGCGCAATCTGTGGTTTGAGACCGAGCAGGACCGCGAGCGGCGCTATGCGCTGCAGGACTTTTTCCGCAGCGTCCTGCCGGCGATCAACACGCTGATTGATACCCGCCTTACGGAGCGCCAGCGGGCCATCCTGCGCCTGTATTACTTCAAGGGAATGACGCAGGTGGAGATCGCCGAGCAGCTCCACGTGACGCAGTCCACCGTCAGCCGCCACCTGTTCGGCACGACTCGGGACGGCAAGAAAGTGGGCGGCGCGATAGCAAAGCTGCGCAAGACGCTCGAAAAAAACGGCAGCCAGGACGTGTCGCTCGCGCTGAAGACCCTTCAGGGCCGGATGTCTCAAGCGTCCTGAGCTGTTCCCGCTCAGGAGGCCAGGGTCTGCCGTAACGTCGCGAGAATCGGCGGGACCGCGGTCATCGGGTCTTCTTTGCCTTCGTATTCCAGGGCGGCATAGCCCCGGTATCCGGCGTTTCGCAGGATGGCGGCGATGCGTGCATAATCGGCGTTTTCCACGCCCGAGCCATCGTGCGTACGAAGCTCAATCTTGATCTGCACGGTCAACGCCAGATGCGCCACGGCGGCCATGTTTTCATACGGCTGCTCGCGAAAGTTCCCCGTGTCGAGATTGATGCCGAGCCATTCGTGGTCGACCGTGTCCACGATGCGCAGCAGGGCCTCTGCGGAATCCGTCAGGTAGCCGTGATTTTCGATGGCCAGAAATACCCCGCGCGAGCCCGCATAATCGCAACTGGCCTTCATGCCCTCCACCATCCAGGCAAAATCTTTCTCCGGGTCGTTTTTCTGCCCGGCAAAGATACGGATGCAGGGCGCGCCCAGCTCCACCGCATGATCGACCCAGGCCCGGACATGCTGCAGCTCCGCGTCGCGCTGCTCACCCGGGGGAAGGCAAAAATTGTTGCGGATGGGCATCCCCGAGATGTCCAGTCCGAGACGAAACGCCTTGGCCTTCAACGAATGGATGTACGCGGAGTCCTCCGACGAAAAATAGTACGAGGTCAGCTCGATGGCGTCCAGATCCCAGCCCGCGGCCATTTCGCAGAGCTCATGCAGCGTGATCTTGCCCGGTTTGCCGCCCTGGGGCAGGTAATCGCGGAATGAATACGCCGCCAGGCTCAACCCGATTTTCGAGCCGATCCGCGGAGCCGGGGAGTCTTCTCCCGCCTGTACCTTGCCGGGCAGCGCACAGGCTGCCGCTGCTGCCAGACCAGAACCAAAAAACTGCCGCCGTGACCAGTGCATGGGAGACTCCTTTGCGAATTCAGCTTGCCTTAGTTTTTGCGCCAGCAGCGCAGGCGGTGCAGCACTTCGCGCGCGGCTGGCATCACGAAAACCGCCTGCACGCACGCAAAACACGCACGATCGGCCAAACACCGCCTTTCCGGCATAGTATACGCACATTTTGACGGTTTTAAAGGGCCGATCGCAGAAAAATTGCGCGAAAAGCCGCCGCGCCGTCCAGATCAGCGCCGGTTGAGACCTCGAGCGGCAACAGCGGCCGCCCGTACGAGATGCATTCGGTGCTCAGGCTGACCCGGCCTCGCGTTCGAAGCGGCAGACGGTCTCGACGTGCCACGTGTTGGGGAACATGTCGACGATGACCGTGCGCGCAATGCGCCACCCGGCTTTGCACAGCACCGCGGCGTCACGGGCAAGCGTGGCCGCGTCGCAGGAGACATACACGATGGCCTCCGCGCGGGCTTGAGCCAGGCGCGGCATGATGGCCTTCGCGCCGGAGCGCGGGGGATCAAGAAGGATCGTGTCCCATTCCCGGCGGCCCAGGGCCTGCGCAAAGGCCTCTTCACCGCCCACCTCGTAGGCGCCGGCCCCGAGGGCGGCCGCGCAGCTTATTGCGGCGGAATCGCGATCGATGCCCAGCACCTCGACGCCTTCGTGCGCCCAGCCGAGCGAAAAGTTGCCGCTTCCGCAATAGAGATCAAGCAAGCGTGCGGGCTGTCCCACGAGCGTATGAACTACCTCCAGCAGCATGCGGTTCAGCAAAAGGCTCGATTGTGAAAATGCGCCGTTCACGATCGGCACTCCGTCGAACATGAATCCGTGCCGCGTGTCGTGTTCGCGCCCGCAATCGTATTGCGGAAACGCCTCCTGCAGCGACGGACTCGGTTGACGCGTCCACACGAGCACATCATCGCCTTCGGGGTTTACGGTAACCTCGACGGACTGCCCGGGCCGCGCCGCGCGTATCCGGTCGAGGGCGGCGTTGAGTTTGTCGTGGCACAGGGGGCAGGAGGCGATATCAACCACGTCGTGGGAGCCGCGCGCGTAAAAACCGGCTGCCCCGCCATGTTCGTGGAATTCCGCGCGCGTGCGGTAGCCGAGGTACAAGTCCGGCGAGTCGGCCCATTCGGGATCGATCGCGAGCCGGCCGATGCGCTGAAAGCAATCGCGCACAATCTGGCATTTCCACTCGGCCTGCGCGGGATACTCGAAGGTCAGCCACTGGCAGCCGCCGCAGCGCCCGAACACGGGACAGGGCGCCGCGATCCGGTGAGGCGACGGCTGCACGAGCTCGGTAATGACGGCCCACAAAACCCCGCGGGTCCGGCGCACGACATCGATGCGCACCACGTCGCCGGGAAGGGCATAGGCAACAAAACAGACCTGGCCTTCAACGCGGCCCACGCCATGGCCGCCATGGGCCATACCGGTGATTTCTACGCTGGAATTCATGATGTTTTCGGGATGGTCTTTCGTGGTTGGTAGCGGCCGAGGCGTTACACCTGGGTAGCTTTGGCGGCCTGTTCGGAGAAATCAATGACGATGCGCGGCGTTTGTGCCCGGAATATGCGGTAACGCACGCCGACCATGTCGAACATCCGCCGTGCGGCCCGGTTGCTGTCCGAATCCCGGTACTTGTCCGAGAGAAAAATGATCTCGCGAATGCCGCTCTGGATGATCAGTTTCGCACATTCGTTGCAGGGAAACAGGGTGACGTACAGGCGGCAGCCCGAGGTGTCCGCGATGTTCGTGTTCAGGATGGCGTTCAATTCGGCGTGGCACACGTACGGATACTTGGTGTCGAGCGTGCTGTCAGCCTCACGGGCCCACGGCAATTCATCGTCACTGCAGCCGGACGGAAATCCATTGTAACCGATGCCGACGATCTTGTTGTGGTCATCCACGATGCACGCGCCTACCTGCGAATTGGGGTCTTTGCTGCGCTGTGCGGACAAAATCGCCAGCCCCATGAAATAGTCGTCCCAGCTGAGATAATCCTTGCGTTTCTCCGCCATCTCCGGCTCCCCTTCTGCCGCCGTCCGCACCATGTCGCAACGACGGAAAGCCGAGTATAACACAGCCAGCGGAGGGACCGTTTGTTGATCGTTCCGGCGGCCATATGCTACGATCCGGTTCTAAACAGGGCGACTAGCTCAGGTGGTTAGAGCGCCGTCTTCACACGGCGGAGGTCACTGGTTCGAGCCCAGTGTCGCCCACCATCAGACACCCGGCGCCGGAGTGTACGCACCCGGCGCCGGTTTTTTGTTTTCGGCTCTCGTTCGCTCTGGGCGTTAGCGTTGCGGCGGCCAGGAGGCGCGATCGGGGCTTTCGTAAAGACCTATCTTCTCCATGGGAATCGGCTCGAACCCCAGCGCAAAGGCGGGGGAATCGTCCTTCAGCCGAAAATCCCTGTTCGCGGCATCCACAAAATGCGGGTCCTCCTGAATCAGATTGTTCTCGATCTGAACGTACTTCTTCGCCTCCTCCTGCATGCCGTCCCATTCACCGCCCCAGCAGATGTTGCGGGAAAAGACATTATCTTCGGGGGCCTTGGGTTCTTTGTCGAGCATGACGGCCAGCGCGGGGTACCGCTCACTGTACGGCGGCTCGTTGTACGCGATGCCGGAGAGCGTGCCTTTTTCCGCGGCCTCCTGGAGCCAGCCGTCAGCATGGCCGTGGGCCCAGCCCAGAGCGCGCGCATCGAGATGTATGGCCGGTTTGCAGTCCACGAAGATGTTGTTGGTCACCGTGCAGTCGCGCCCGCCGCCAATGAGGACGGCCCGCGTGACGTTGCAGAACACGTTGCCGACCAGGTCGGCCGATGAAAACATGTCGTCGAGGTACATGCCCATGCAACCCCGGTTTTCAAATCCGGTAATGTCGTGCAGGTAGTTGTAGCGCAGCAGATGGCCCCGCATGGTCCAGTCGCGGCCGGTGTAGATGGCGCCCGCGTCGTTGGATTCATAACAGACGTTGTAGATCTCATTAAATTCGATGCAATGGTCATTGCCTGCGAATCCCATGGCCATATGGGGGGCGTCATGGAGCAGGTTGTGCGCCGCGCGATTGCCCACGCCATTGAGCCGGATTCCTGTGTGATACATGCGGTACCATCGGGCAAAGTGGTGGATGTGGTTGTTTTCCGCAAAATGATCGGCCGGGCTGAGTGTGATGCGGTCGCCACCCGTGAGCGTGATGCCTCCACCGGCCATCTGATAGATATCGCATCCGATCACGCCGTGATTTGTGCCGTCGGTTACGCGCACCGCGTCTGCGCCGCCATTACGGAACACGCACGCCACCACCCGGTTGATCGCGCCGCCGCGCATCACCAGCGCCGTGGAACGGCATGCCTCAAAGGTGAATCCGCGCAAGGTCACGAAGGAGACATCGCTGGCGGAGATAATCGTGGGGATCACCGACACAACGGCGGCGCCGCTGCGTATGGGTTCAGGCGGCCAGAAATAGAGCATGCCGGTCTCGCGGTTAACGTGCCATTCGCCGGGGGTATCGAGCTCGCAGAGCATGTTGAACGCGTAATACCACTGGCCTTTTCGGTAGCCGTAACTGTGGGCGGGCTCAGCCAGCTCGATCGTGTGGTTTTCCACATCGATGGCGTGAATGGGCTTGCGCTCATCCGACCAGTCCCAGAACCAGTAGCCATGAAGCCAGGGATCCTCTTCCTGAAGCCAACGCCGCGGCCGCTCGCCGTCGTACACGAATTTGCCGGTCATGCTGCCTTTGACGCCGTGGATCTGGTGGCCGTCTTCGACCGAAAGCTCCTGAATGCGCACAAATCCGTCGTTTGGCCAGCGCGAGACCGTCATGGGAACGTCCTGATAAAACAGCTCGAGGCCCCCACCTTGGGGATTGCCGAAATCCGCGACGCCGAGCGCATTCAGGTCGGCCTGGAGCACGTGGCTCCGCGCAGGCTCATCCAGCCGGTCGAGGATGGCCGGATCCGTCACCGGCTGGAAATTATCAATCACTTTCCCGCCGGAGAGGCGCACCTCGGCGCCATCGGCGGCGCGATACACAATGCGGTTCGCGGGCGTGCCGGAGTCTTCCCCGGTCAGTTCAAAAGGCGCGTCCAAGGTGTAGGTGCCGCCCGCGACCACGACTTCGATGCCTCCCACGGGCAGCTCGCCCCGCGCCTTGATCGCGCGGATGGCGTCGCGGGCCTGTTGCAGCGTGGCAAACGGGCCGTCGCTGGCCTCGCCATTCGGTGCGGCCAGTTTTCCCGACCAGGCGTCGTTCCCGTTTGTCGCCACATAAAACGTCTCCATGCCGAACACGCAACGTGCCGCCGCCAGCACGATCCATATCCCCATGACATACCGCATGCCGATCCTCCTTGCAGCGTTGAACGGGCCCCTGAATGCGGTGCATTATGACGCGGCCCCGATAGTCGATCAAAACCTTGATTCACCAGACTTCTTCCAGACAAAGGCACAAGGTCATGGCTGCTTTCATTGAGCGCTGACTGCCTCGGTGCTACAATTCACTGGGGAAGGAGAGCTGCCACCCATGTGCCGAAGCGGACTGATTTTCGCCGCCATTCTCGCCGCTGCCGTGTTGCTGCGTTTTTACGACATCGAATCCACCGGGGTATACAGCGCCGAGGATTCGCAAACGCTGATGGACGCGCGCGCGAAGTACGAGGAATTGCGCGTTATTGGCGGTCTGGTTGCGGGAAAATGGCAGGAACTGCGCGGAGGGCCGGACTTTCCGCTCTCGGATTTCCTTCCGCAGGCCCATGCGCGCCTCACCCGGTATCAACCGGCGCTCCCGGAATATCTGACGAGCTACCTGGGTGCGCTGGCCATGCTGATCTGGGGGTTCACGCCGTGGCTGGGCAACATGCTCGAGGCGTTCTTTGGTGTGGGCTGCGTGGCGGCGCTCTACGTCTACGCGAGGCAGCTCACATCGCGGCGGGTGGCCCTGCTGGCGGCAGGAATGCTGGCTGTGTCGAGTTTCCACATCTATTGCTCCCGCAACACCGTCGCTCTGACCCTGCCGCTGTTCTGGTGGTTGCTGGCCTTCCATGTCCATACCCGGTGGGGGCGGCGCGCCTGGCGGAAACCCTGGCTTGCCCGCCGCAAACCCGGCCGGCTCTTCGTTTCCGGCATCCTGGCCGGACTGGCGGCCATTTCGTCATGGCAGATCATCCTCGCACTGCCCGCACTGTTCGCCGCACACGCCCTGATCTGCCTGCGACAGCGCACGCGAAGCCGGCAGCTTATCGAGATGCTGCGAGGCGGCTTCATCATCGTTTGCGGGATACTGACGCCCATCCTGGCGCTCGAGGCCGTTCATTACTTCATGTTTCTGCTGTTTCGCAGCGTGGACCTGCTCTATCCGCATACCACCTTCTTCGAAGCCGCTGCCCATTGGCTGGCCAGCCATGCCGCGTGCAGCTGGTATCCGGCGGGGCTGCTCCTGTTCCCGTATTTCGTCGGTTCGTGCGAAGGATGGCTCACGCTGGGGATACTGACCGTCCTGCTGATAGCGGGAATGACGTATATCGGGGTGCAACTGCACGCAAATGCCGCGCTACGCCAGAGGCCCAGCATTCGCCTGCCCGCCCTCTATCTCGCCTCAGCCATACTTGTGCCCGCCGTGCTGCATTTGACGGCTCCGCCCGCGACCTTGCACCTGCACGCCTTCGTATGGCCATTTCTGCTGTTACTCATCGCGACAGGCGCCGTGGCCCTCTGGCGGGGGGACCGCTCGGACAAGAAATGGCGGCACTGGCTGGTCGCCGGGGTCTTGATCGTGGCGGCCAGCTCCTCGCTGAGCAACGGCGTGCAGGTGTTCTGGCTCCGCTCGGCCTACCCCGAGGTGCTCCAGTGGCTGCGCGCCCAGGGCGAAACCACCATCGCGAGTTCCCAGCCCGGACCCGTCTCCTGGTACCTCGCCTGTGAGGGCATGGAGCAGCCCGGGGAAGCCTCCCCTCATGGATTCGTCACCGACTGGCAGGAGCTGCGCGAGGGCCGGTATCCGGAAGAATCCAGCCGTATCGTGGCGGGAGCAGAGCCTGTGATCGTGTTCGAGTACCGGTTTGACAGGATCTTTCTCGATCTCGAGGCGATACCGCGCAAACCGTCATCAATTTTGCGCACTCTGGTTACAACGCGCGACCTGGATCTCGACCGCGCGCGACGGGTGCCCGTTTACCGGTTGAGCGACACCGTGCCCGCACAAAAACCCCCGATCAGTGCGATCCGCCCGGTTCCCGTACTTCCGCCGTGATCAACGGCCTGAAACAGCGGACACCGGATGTTCCTTCTGCCGCCGCACCGCGTGGCCCGGCCTGAGACGCTGCTGCCGGGGTCATCTCCCGGTGCGCGCCGCGCGGATGAGCAGTTCCGCATACAGTTGCCGGCAGGCGTCGGCCATCCGGTCTGCACTCAGGTGTTCGCGCACATACGCGTGGGCAGCCTCACCCAGGCGGCGCGCCTCGGCCTCGTCGTTCAACAACGGTTCGATGGCCTCCGCAAACAAGGCCGGATCCCGGCCTTCGATCAGCCTGCCGGTCTCGCCGTCCTGCAGGATTTCGGGGATGCCGCCCACGCGGGCCGCGACGACTGGCCGCCGGGCCGCCATGGCCTCGAGTACGGCACGGGGGCAGCCTGCGGTCCGGGGGCACAGCACCGAGACGTCCATGGCGCTGTAGATGTCCGCCAGTTCGCTCAAAGTGGAGGTGCGGGTGAAATGGGCCTCCAGGCCGGCCTGTCTGCTGCCGCCACACCGGCCTCACCAGCGGTCCGGCGCCCACCGCGAGAAAATGAACGTCGTCCCGGCGTTTCACCAGGGTGTTCGCGATCTCGACAAACAGGGCATAATCCTTGGGCGGGGTGAAATTGGCCACCATCCCCACGACATATTTCCCGCGGGGCAGACCATACCGCGCGCGTACCTGCTCCGGATCGCTGTGGCTTTTCATCGATTCCACCGCGATCCCTTCCGGAATCACGCGAAACAGGGCGGGGTCGGCTTGCTCCTGCTCAATGGCGAACTGCGCAACGGCCTGGCTGTTGGCGACAATGCAGTCGACCAGCTCGTTCGCCCTGCGTTGCTGCCGGATGAAGCGGCCTCTCTTCCACGCGGCCAGTTGCCGGCGGCTCGAGACTATCACGGGAACCCCGGTCTCCCGGGCCGCGCAGCTGGCCGGATAATCCAGTCCGGACAAAAAGGTGTGCAGGACATCAGGCCGGTGCGAGCGAAAGGTGCGCCGCAGCCGGGACCGCGCGCGGAAGTCGCCGCTGCCGCGTAAATGCAGCTCGCGCACGTAGGCGCCCAGCCGGCGGGCATCCCCGCCCAGCACTCCCGCCCGCCGCGTGCAAATGACCGTCACTTCGTGGTCGCGAACCAGCTCCCGGACGAGTTCCAGAAGCTGCCGTTCAGCGCCACCGGCGCTCAGCGTTGGAATGATGTAGCAGATTCGGGTCACAATGACGACTCCCGCAGCTCCAGCATACGCAGCGCAGCCTGACGCAGGGTTTGCCGCGATCCAACCCTGGCGCATCCGTATTCCCCGTGCGGGCAGCCATACGCCGGAACGTAGAGCCACGCGAAGATGATACCGCAGCCGGCGTCAAATGACGAAGGCGCGTGCGCGCCACCGGCATGACTCTGCCCGTATCTCGGATCAAGCATGCTCCGCATTGCGAGATCGTCACATCCCGCGGGCGAGCACCCGCTCGTAAATGGCGCGGACAGCCGTTGCCTGGCTTTCCAGTGAATAGTGGGTGGCCGCCGTGTCGCGCGCGGCCTGGCCCAACTGGTGAAGCAGGCGGCGGTCTTCCGCCAGGCGGGCCAGCGCGTGGAACAACGATTCCGCGGAACCCTCGCAGACCAGCCCGTTCTTCTCGTGTTCCACAATTTCCCGAAGCATGCCGCGATCGGCCACGATCGCCGGTTTTCGCATGGCCATGCTTTCACGCACGGCCCGGCAGGTGCCGTCGCTTCCGGGCACCAGGAAGACTTTCACGTCGAAGGCTTTGAGCATGCCCACATAGTTTTCGCCGTCGAGATACCCGGGGAAATGCACGTAATTTTCCAGGCCCAGCCGCCGCACGGGTTCCAGCCCCACCTCTTCACGCCGGGTGCCGCGGCCCACAACGATCACGCGCGCGTGAGAATGTCGATCGACGAGTTTCCGAATCGCTTCAAAGAAATCCTCGTAATGGCGGTGGGTTTGCATCCGCGCGACAATCCCCACCACAAACGCATCGGGAGGGATCTTGAGCCAGCGCCGCCCATCCGGCACATCACGTCCCGGATGGAAGCGTTCGGTGTCCACCGCGCCGGGCACCACCGTGACGCGCGACGGTTCAAGGCCGTGCGCGCGCGTATCGTGCGCCGCGGCCATGTGTGACGGTTCGATCACGTGCGTTGCGGTGGCCAGCAGGCGGGTCTGCGCACGGCCCGCGGGTAAGCCGCCGCCGTAGTAGTTGGAACGAATCAGCGGAATGCCCAGCGACCGGGCTACCGGGGCGGCGATCCGGTGGTCGTTGTCGAGATGGCAGTGAAGCAGATCGAAGGGGTGAGCCTGCAGGTAGCGCCGCAAGGCAACCCGATCCAGCGCGTTGGTTAATGGATTGTGATGTTTATTCAGTCGAAATGCGAGAACAGGCTCGATGCCGCGGTCCCGCGCTGTTTCCGCCACTTTGTTGATGGACGCACCGGAACCGGGAGCGCACGCGAACGCAACCTCTACGCCCTGGCGCCGCAGTGCAACGCAGAGATTCAACGCAGGCTCTGCGGGACCGGTCCATTTGGAGTTGCTGAAGAGGTGAAGGACGTTCATGCGGCGGTTTTCACGCACGGAAATGCATCCCGCGCGCCAGACCTCCTCTCTTCGGTGTCGCGACTCGTGGCGGCCTGCTACGGTTGCGTTTCGCCGCCGGAGTCTGCGGCCGGGGCGTCGTCGCCACCGGGCGCGGGCGCGGCGCTTTTGCCCGCCGGCGCTTCCGTTTCCTCGTCGTACGTTTGGAAGATGCCCTGGAACGTCTTCTCCACGAGCCCCCACGGGTGGGTATCCCGCAGATATTGCAGGTAATCCGAGAGCCGCTGATTCTGCGCCATGGCCAAAGCGCGATCCCGCAACAGATCATGCTCCTGGGGCCACTTCTCCTCCCAGTCCGCATCCGTGGGCGGATGTTTGGCCACCAGTTGCACAAGATACGTCTGCCCCATGAAATCCTGGAGAGGACCGAAAACGTCGCCCGGCGCCTTGCCTTTGGCCAGGGCATAGAGCTGGCGGGGATTGACCGCCAACCCGCCCAGCGACATATAGTCCTGCTGGCTGAATCCGTCCAGCTCCACTACTTCGGTCTGGAGATCGGGATGCTTCTCCGGTATCTCCGCGAGCACGGTCACGTTGCCCTTGATTTCTTCCGCAAGCGCGCGGCATTTTTCGATGTACTCAGGCGAGCGGCGCGCGGTCTCGATGGCATCGTCCCGCACCCGGTCTTTCACCGCCTCGAAGGGCTGCGGCTCGGCCGGAGTCAATTCCACCACTTTCGCCACATACAGGTTGGCCTGGCCGGAGATGACGTTCGAAAACACGCCCTGCGCCAGTTCAGACACCCCCGTCCGGAACCGAAACACATCTTCCTGAGGAATCGACGCGATCGCAGGGCTGTCGGGCCCGAAGAGGTCCGTGGTCTGCACCTGGCAGCCCGCCTCAGCAGCCGCGGCCGCGAGGTCGCCCGATTCTTTGGCGGCGGCCAGAAGCGCTTCGGCTTTTTCCGTCAGCGCCGTGTTTTCGTCCGGGCTCAGCCGCGGGCTGAGCACGATACGGCGCGCTTTGATGTCGCGAACGTCCGGCAACACTGCGCTTTCACGCTCTTCTTCCGCCTTGTAGATGAAATACTGGCCGGCGGGGCCTTCCACCACGCCGCTCACCTCGCCCGGCTTCAGGGCGAACAGCGGCTCCTGAAATGCGGGGGTCTGCGGGGTCTTCACCACCCAGCCCATGTCGCCGCCTTCCGCCGCATCGGCGCCCTCGGAATGCGCCTTCGCCAGTTCAGCAAAATCCTCGCCGGCCCGTGCCTTCTGGATGAGCTCGGCCGCGATGGCCGGCACCGGCGGCCGCAGCGACAGCGCCACGAAATCTGCCTTGCGCTTTCCGGGAATGTCATACACCGAGGGATCGGCGTCGTATTGGGCCTGAATCTCCTCTGCGGTGGGTTCGATGGAAGGCGCGATGGCGGCGTATTTGAGATCGAGTTTCGTGTGGGCGTCCTCGAACTGGCTCTTGAGTTCTTTTTCCGACACCCGCGCCGAAGCCGCGATCTCCGCGATTACGAGCCCATGGCGCATCTGGTCCGCAACGCCGGCGTAGATCTGGTTCCACGACTGGCCCGAACGCTTATCGATCATTTGCACCCACTGGTTGAACTGTTCGCCGTCGAATCTCCCCTGATCGTCCTTGAACTGGTCTTTAAGCTGCTCGACGAGGTAGTCTTTGTCGAAGCTGTACGGAGATTTTTCCGCTTCCACCTCAAGCAGCCGCCGGGACACCATCGCTTCCATCACACGTTGTGCGGAGCCGTCGGCCAGCAGGTCGGCGAATTCTGCTTCCTGCCCAAAGCGTCTGCGCTGCTGAACCTCCTGGTTGAGCGCCTCGCGATACTCTGCCGCCGAAATGGGCGAACCATCGATCACCGCCACCGGCGCCAATGCGCTCTCCAGATCGGGATCCGCATGGTGTGCGCTGCGATACCCCCCCCAGACTACGAATGGGCCCACGATCAATATAATCGTCACCCACAGAATTTCCTTCTTGTACTTACGCATCAGCATGCTCATGATGCCGACAACCTCCGGAATGGCACCCGGGTCCATGCGGGCGCGCATTCAATTGGGAATAAATGGTCTTGCAAACGCGCGAAGGGTAGCATACGGTGCCGTTTGTTCGCAAACCAGCCGCCGTGGAACGAGAAACGCAAACTCGAAATATCCGCCTTTCTGCAACGCGCGGCCAGGCGCTTGGTGGTGGGGACGCGCGCGTTGTCCAGGGGGGCGCAGGCAAGCTGGCCTGGCCTCTTTTCCTGTTCCGCTGGACTGCCCCCGCTCCTGGCTCAGTCCCGCTTCCGCGCCTTCAGCTTATGCTTGTACATCACGTAGAAGGACCAGTTGTCCAGGTCCGCGCTGTCTTCGCAGAAAAACAGGTATCCCGCCGCCAGGACAAGGTCGCCCTGTTCAGTCAGCGGCACATCCACCCCGATACGCGGGCTGCCATAAAACGAACGGGCGCGCTGTTTCTGCACGATACGCGGATCAAACTTCGTCAATGGCAGGTCAATTTGAACCACCGCCTCGGCATGCAGGTCCAGATAGGCGCCAACGGCTCCAATGAAGGGCCGCGTTCCGCGCATCGACCGCCGGAAACGCTCCAGCGCGCCCTCGGCCGGCTCATACAGCGACTGGCCCCACGGGTAATACAACATCCCCGTGGAGGCAAACCAGAATTTTCGCGAAAAATCGATATGGAACATGGATGGCATAGCCAGCGGATAATAGCGGTGTTCGTTACGCACGGTGCCCAGCGAACCGCCAAAGGTCGACAGCCAGACCCATTTCGGGGTCAACTCCCGGCCAAACCCAAAATGGAGATCCCAGATACGGAGTTCTTCCCGCCAATCCACAAAGGTCCGCGGTTCTTCCCACCGGGGAAACAAGGGTCCGAGAAGTCCGTTAATTTGCCGGTCGATCTGGGCTTCCGACGCCTCCAGCCGGGGATGCACATTGGCGACGCCGAAAATGAAAAACCATTTGGAGTACTCTTCCGCTGCGGTCGCTCCGAACTCCGTGGGTGCGTCTGCGTCAACCGGCTCCGCCAGTCCGGAAACCGCCCACATGAGCATGCCTGTCGCCAGGACTCCAGATGCAATCAAAGTGCGAATATGCTGGTGTGCCATGCAGAACCCCCTTTTTCATTCAGAGACGGGATGTGATTCCAGTTGCCGGAGATGGTAATCTCCCCCCGCTCGCCATGGTACCCGCATGGCTGGGAGCAGATCAACCGCGCCGAAATCAGCCCGTGAGCAGAAGCCCTGGGGCGGATGGCGCTGCGCTGCGGACAGGCGCCCTTCACAAGGGCCGCGCCTATCCTTTCCACGGAAACAGAAAATCGCGAAATCCGCGGTTCAGGTAGTCGTCTTCGTCGTCGGTGGGATATGGCGGCTGGGACGCCGGGCCGCCCGCGTCAGTGGGGGCGTATTTCCGGGCAAGCATCTCATAGGCGCTGCCGGTCAGCGCGGCCAGGATCGGCCCATACACAAACAGAAAAAGAGGGAAGATGATCAGGCAGACGGCCGTCAACGCCAGCGCCTGCAGTGCCAATCCCAGCGAAAACAGCGGATGCCCGAGGACCAGCAAAGCGCTGAGCTTGAGGGTAGCGCCAATTCCAGCCTTTTTCTGCACCAGGGTGGGAAGCACAAGCAAGGCCATGGGCGCGGCAAATACCAGCCCCCACAGCGCGATGCCGCTGAGGGCATAACCCAGCCAGGGAGCACTGCCGCGCAATTTGTCCGCATAAAACCACGTGCTGGTGCTCAGGCTGGCCAACGCGAACACCGCGATCAGGCCGATCAGCACGCTCTTCAGGGCATACAGGCGCATACCGCGAAAAAAATCGCCCAGACTCCCATCGCGATGGTCGATCAGGACTTTGACCAGGTGCGCCAACCCCGCGCTCGGAACCGGCAGCACGACGCCAACCGCGAACAGTGCCGCGGGAAGCCCGATGGCGGCGCGAACCCCCGGCTGCCCGCTCAGCAGGGCCGTGACCGCCACCCACGCCGGCACGAGCAGCGACAGAGACCACAGCAAACCCGCAACCAGGAATTTGCCCAGATGGTCGTAGGTGATCCAGAACGCCATTTTCATCGCACGCGCGAGCATGAGGCTATCCGGATGCCGGCTGGCCGTACCGGCGCATCAATAGAACACGCGCACGCGGCTCTTGTTGCGCAGTTCCTGGACCCAGTTTCGGTACTGCAGCATAGCGGCTTCTGCGCGCAGCCGGGGCTCGATGTCTTTGCGCACATCGTCGAGCGTGGCCTGGCCCGCTTCCTGGTGCTCGTTCACCCGGAGGATGTGGAATCCGCCGGAGCTTTCGAGCACATCGCTGAGACCTTCCGGCGGCAGGGCAAACGCGGCCTCTTCCAGCAACTGCACGAGATCGCCACGTACGATCCAGCCGATGACGCCGCCCTGCTGCGCTTCCGGCCCTTTCGAATACGCCTTCGCAACCGCCGCAAAATCCCCGCCCTGCTTCAATTCACTCAGGATTTCCTCCATCCGCGCCTTGACCACGGCCCGTTCCTCTGCGTCACCGCTGGCAGGCTGGAAAACCTGGCTTACATGCACCCGCTCCGGCCGTGCGAATTCGTCTTTATGATCTTCAAAATACTGTGCAAGGTCCGATTCCGACACCGCGACCTGCTTTTCGTATTCGCTCTGCTTGCGAACCGCCATCGCCCGGGCCATGCTCTGTTTGCGAATACGCACCCGGAGATCGCCCAGGGTCTCGCCGGCTGCCTCCAGTTCTTTCGTAAACTGTTCCGGCGAATCGTACATCTTCTTGAATTCCGCAAGCTGCTCGTCGATCCGTTTTTCATCGATCTCGATGCCCGCGCGAAGCGCTTCCCGCAACAGCAGCTTCGCATCAATCGCCTGCTCGAGCGCCTCCCGCACCAGCGCGTCCGCGGCCCGTTGAAACGACGCCGCATCCGTCGAGGTCGACTGCAGCTCCGCCAGACGCGGCGTAATCTCCATCATGAGGTCGCTCTGGAGGATCGCTTCCGTGTCGACCGTCGCGAGAATCTGGTCCACCAGTTCCGCCTGGCAGACCGACACACCCGCCACCATAACCGCAACAACGAATTTCTTCAGGGTACGCACGGTTGGCCCATCCTCTCGGTTTTCGGGCTGGAAAAGCGATGGAAACGCTTCCCTGCTGAACAGTTACGCCCAGGCGGGAATCCCCCGCCGTCATGATGACGCAGAATAGCATACAGCTCCAGCCCACGCAACCGGAGCACGCGGCATCGGAGCGTGTGAATTCTGCCTCCCCTCCCATCACGCCCGCGCGCCAGGAGTCGCAACCGCTTGACAGATCTTCAGTGATTGGATAAAATGCTGAAAAAGAATTCAGAGTCTGCCTGAAATAGTGCAAGGAGGCTACATGGCAAAAGGGTTAACGCGCCGCCAGGCGGAAATCCTGGAGTACATCGTCTGCTGCATCCGTGACAACGGAATGCCCCCCACCATTGACGAGATCGGGCGCCGCTTCCAGATCGCCTCGACCAACGGCGTAAACGACCATCTCGTGGCCCTCACGCGCAAAGGCTACATCGAGCGGACCTCCAAAGCGCGTTCCATCCGGGTGACCGGGAAAGGCGCAGCCAACCTGTACGGCGCCGGGGCAACCATGGTGCCCCTGGTCGGCCGCATTGCCGCAGGCTCCCCCATCCTGGCAGAAGAGAACATTGACGGCACCATCCCCGTCTCCCCCGCGCTGGGCCTGGAGGATGGCTATTCGCTCCGCGTGCAGGGCGACAGCATGATTGAAGACGGCATCCTCGACGGCGACCTCATTCTCGTCGACCCGAATCGCCGTCCGCGCCGGGGCGACATCGTCGTTGCACTGGTGCAGGACGAGGCGACCGTCAAACGGTTTTATCCGCAGGGCGAGATGCTGGAATTGCGGCCCGCCAACGCGGCCATGCAGTCGCTGCTGCTTCCCGCGCGCGACGTGCAAATCCAGGGCGTGGTGGTTGGCCTGCAGCGCACCTTCGATTAAACCTCGCAAACCTGGCGCTGAAACGGCACGCGGCAGGCCGCCGAAGCAGCCTGCCGCGATGGAATCCTGTCTGAAAACCGGGATTACTTGCCTTTAAGCTCAACAACCGCGCCGACGGCCTCGATCTTCTGCTTGATCTCTTTGGCTTCTTCTTCGGTGCAGTCTTCTTTGATCGCCTTCGGAGCGCCGTCAACGAGTTCCTTGGCCTCTTTCAGACCGAGACCCGTGATCGCGCGCACTTCCTTGATCACCTGGATCTTCTGCGAGCCGACTTCCTTCAGGATCGCATCATACGAGCTGGGGCCTTCATCCTCGGCGCCTTCGGCGCCACCCGCGGCCGGCATGACCCCCGCCATCATCATGGGCGCGGCGGCGGTTACACCAAATTTCTCTTCGAGGGCCTTGATCAGTTCGCTCAGCTCGAGCACCGACAGCCCCGCGATTTCTTCGATAATCGCATTCAGTTTGTCTGCCATCTCGTCGTAACTCCTGTCACATTCCCGCCGCGGGCAAATCAAGCGGCGCTTTCTCCCTGGGTTTCTTTCTGCTGGCGAATCTGGTCAAGCACATTGACCAGATTGCGGGGTACGGCGTTGAGCACGCCCACGAAATTGCGCAACGGCGCGGCAATCGTTCCGACCACCTGCGCAAGCAGAGTGTCGCGTGCCGGCAGGTCCGCAAGGGCCTTCAGCTGCGCAAACGAAATGATGCTGCTGTCAAGAATGCCCCCGCTCATCTGCACCACGGGCACTTCTTTGCCAAACTCCGCGAGAACCTTGGCCGGCATGACGGGGTCTTCCGAGAACGCCCATCCAATCGGGCCGTCCAGAAACTGGGCGGCATCCGACAGGTTCAGTTCGTCCAGCGCGCGTTTCGCCAGCGTGTTCTTGTAGACCTTGAACTTCACATTGGCGGCGCGCAGTCTCGCGCGAAGCTGGGTGGCCTGAGCCGCGTTCATGCCAATGTACTTCGTCATCACGACGATCTGACTGGCTTCAATACGCTCCTTGATCTCGGCCACCGCATCAATTTTTTCCTGTTTAGCCAAAAGCTGTCACCTCCCTTCCCTCGCCTCAACAAAAAAATCCCGCACGGTCGAAGACGGTGCGGGACAGAATTCACTCGGGATTCCGTCGTGCTCCGCGGTCTCGGCAGGCGAATTTTAAGGCCATCACGGCCGCCGGCTGTCTTCGATGCGTTCCTACACGAGGCGATCTATCGTTTCAGCCGCAAAGTCTAGCAAACGCCCAACAGCCAAGTCAAACGCGGCGCCATCCGCCCATGGGAGGGATCTCTACCCCCTGCGATTATCGCCGCCGTACTAACGACGCCGTGCAGTCTAACGGCGCCTATGGTGGCTCCTGTCAATGTCGCTAGTCTCCGAGGGCCGGAGGGCATCCCTTCAAATATTCCGCCTCCGGAAGCTTCCGATACTCCGCAAGATGCTCGCGCACTTTGTTGTCGACGTGTAAGCAAGTCCGCTTATATTCAACTTGCTCACTTTTTTCCAGGAAATCGAAGCCACGTTCAAAGGAGATTATTGCAGCCTGTGCCTCCAGGTGCCGCGGATGAGTGATATTTTTTATCTGTCGCTTGACGCAAGGCTCTATCTCCCATCCAGGGAACTCGCTGCGCAGCGGGTCAATAAGATGCTTCAACACGCTTTGGTAGGCCCGGCAATTACTTTGCCTCTTCTCGTCGGCTCTTCTACCTATTTCTCCATCCAGTATTGGGTCCGCTTCGCACGTGTAAATGGTCACCTGGCCCTCTTTGTCGGAAGCAAAATAGCCGTGCTTTTGCCAAAGGGAAAGGATGTGTCCAATGCCGCGCCTGAAGGCTTTGAGGTTATTACCGCCCTTCCCGATCTGTTTGTCGTAGAAGCGCAGCCATTTTGAATAGCGAATAGCGCGAATGATCAAGTCATCCGCATGCTCAACAGCGAGAGTGTCCAACATGCCCGAACCGTCCATAAAACTCCGCCGCCTTTCCTCGACCTCGCTCTCATCATACTTACTCAAAGCGACTTCATTCATTTCCCGGGCATCTTCCACGATAACTGCATCCACTGGACATTTTAGGGCAAGCTCGCCTGGCAGGAGTTCATCATCAATCCGTTGCAACGTGGCACGCCTCTCGGGGCGTGCCTCAACGATTCGCTTAGGCTTTTTCAGAAATTCCTCCCACCAAATCTGCAGGCGTTGCCCGTGTTGGGTGGGCAAGCCGCGGATAGCATTTCCAACCATGCGCTTCAGCCGGTCGTCCGAATCAACAATGATCAATCCGTTGCTCTGAATCCCTTTGAATAGCAATCTCGCCTGCGTACTATAGCCCTCTGACTCGAAATACTCTTTCTTGAGGCAATCGGGATGAAGGACCACCGCCACATACATGCTATTCGTCCTCCAGTTCCTTCAACCGCTCAGGGAAAAAGCCTCCCGGCCAGTCGTCTATGAAATCGCCTTTCTCGTCGAGGCGGAGCTGCTCTACGGTTGAGCCTTCAGGGCCACGGGCCACATAGGCCACGGCCACGTCATCAGGTTTCAGCTCCCCGGTCCGGATGAGTTTCTGGAGCCGGAGGATAAGATGCTCGCTGTGCGTCTCGATGATGAACCGGTTGCCCTTCTTGATGCCCTCTGCGAACAGGCTGCCCAGTTCCGCTTGAAGACGGGGATGGATATGAAGCTCAGGCTGTTCGATGGTGATGAGTACTCCTTCTTCCGCGAGAGATTGAGCTAAGAACGGAAGAATTTGTGCGATACCCGAACCCACATCCGCGATATTGACTGTTTTGGCGTTTTTTTGCCGTGTGTCTCGAAGGCGAATCTCAAACAACTGCGATGTAGACGTTCTAATGGGTTTGATCGCGATCGAATAATCTATGCCCAGTCGACGCAGCCATGTGTTGACTCGTTTTGTGACATCTTTTCTTTGTGCCAGGAAATCCCCAAGCAGCTCACCCTTTGTGCCCACACCTTCTACCTTCAATCCGCTGGTTGGGTAGAACCGCCTGGGGGCAGCGCGAAGCGGCTCGAAGGGAATAATGCGGACGCTGCAAGCTGAATCTACCAAATAGGCGACCCCATAAGTGACGCTCTCCAAGTCGAGGCGAGGCGTCATCTGTTCTATATATATAGGGCTGAATAGTTGCGCTGCTTGAAACCATTCGTCCTCATCATCAAACCAAAGAGACAGACCCTCCCGATCACAGAGTTCTTCGTAACGGTCAGAATCGATTAGTTCTCTCGTGTATACCACTGGGCTTGGTATGAAGTGCTCGAGATATTTGATGAGACCATAATTCTCCGTCTCAATCCATCTCATCATCGTTTCGCGAACTTTTCTGATCTGCCATGCCTCCTGGATCGCACTGCGCAGGTCCTCCGGCGTGGCATTGCTCAGTACTTCAGAAGGGGTTAGCCATGTATGTTCAGGTTCAAAACCTACGTCCAAGACATAATGCTCCAGTAGAAGGTACTTCACGTCTTCGTCGTGTTGAGAGATCTGGACATCATCAGGCATCGGCAAACGCGTCGATTCGAGCAACTTTCGATACAGTTCATGTCTGCGTTCTTGCTCTATGTTCACAGATTCCGACATCAATTCTATCTCAAGAAACCGCAGTGCATTACGCCAATAGCATGGATCTGAGGGCAATCGTGTGATCTTCAAACCGACTCTAGAACCAAAGTGTGGGTCATCAAAAATCGCGGAAGAATAAGCAATCAAGGGTTCCTTATGGTAGTGAATGCCAACGCTTTCCAGGGCCCCTTTTCTCTCTAAAAAATGGGGGGTCCTGGCAAAGACATCAAACCCAGAAAGACGAGGCCCGGTGCGTCCTTCATCCTTAGCAAAACGAAAACGCATCCCCACTCGGCGCGGAAGGTCATCGCTGACTTCTTCTCTCACTGGAGCCAGCTTGGGGTCGCCTTCAACATCGAATCGTATGCTGACCTCCCTATGAGTGTCATGGCCATGAACCATCTCTTCAAAACTTCCCAGATCAACGTAGCCGTTTTCGGCGCGCAGGAGCAGGGGGACGTCGGGAGGAGCCAATTCGCGGGTTTGTTTGAGGAGGTAGAGCGCCTGGAGGATGGTGCTTTTGCCCGCGCTGTTCTCACCGAACAGCAGCGTGATCGGCGCCAGCGGCACTCGCGCCGGTTTCCCGAATGCTTTGAAGTTCTCCAGCGTTATCGCAGTTAGAGTGGCTGGTTTATAGGCTCTCAGCATTTGATTTCTCCGCGTATACGCCCATTGCGCATTAGAACGGTTCCTCATCCTCGGCCAGGTGCTCCAGACTGAGGCTGTCCGTACCCGGCAGAGCGGTAAGTGTGCCGACCATACCTTCCAGCTCGCCTCTCATCCCCACGATGCTGTCGAGGACCATGGCGATCTGCCTCTCTCTTTTTTTCCATTGCCGCTGCAGGGCCCGCTTTTCGCTTTCCAGGTCCTGCTGCATCTGGATGTACGTATCAACAATGATGCGAACACGCAAGCTGAAGTCTTGCCCCGTGACATACTCGAACAGGATGTCTTTGGCGGTTTCGCGATGCTCCACCATCATCTTTTCGCGATTGACGCGGATCAACTGCTCACGGAGTGCGGCGCACAGCCCCACCGCGGACGTGTAGTCTGTTATCCAGACACCCTCGTCCTCGATCTGCCCAAACTGTTTGATTTGCGCCGGGAGCGCCATTGTCATGAGCACGGCCAGGGCCGCGCCTGTCTCTATCTGGTCCTGCTTCAACTTGCTCACCCACGAATTCTGGAAGTTTTTGGCGTTCTTTGCCTCCCAGAGGATTTTGCCGCAGGTCCGGCCTTGCCGGTCTCGTACTGTCTGCACGATATCAGCGCCCCGGGCGCCCTTCTTCACTTCCTCAAAAGCATCAAAAGGGAACATCCCGGCAAGGGTATCCTGCAATTGCCCTTCCAGCGCCTCTCCCTGACTCTCCTGCGAGCCTTGTTCGATGCGTTTCTGGAGATTTTTGATTTGATCCTGAAGCCCGTTAATCAAGTTGTCCTTCTCACGGAGCTTCAGCTGCTGCGCTTCTTCGGCCCTCTTCTCTGCTTCTTCTTGAAGCTTCTTCATGGAATCGGTCAAGCGCCGCTCGATCTCCAAATCAATAGACTTCTCTTTTTCCTGGAGTTCCCGCTCGCGTTGCAGAAACTTCTTTTCACGCTTATTCGCCTCTCCCAGCTTTTTATTGCCTTCCTCGATTTGTTCCTGAAGGTCTTCCAACTGATGCTTGAATTCACGCTCCGCACGCTTGCGCTCATCCGCCTTGACTTTCCTGCGTTCTTCGTCAAGGCGCTCGGCCACGGTGTCCTCAATGGCCTGTTCTCGCTCCTTAATGGACTTCTCAAGTTCTTTGGCCTTATTCAGCCGCTTGGTTGCCTCTTCCTGCTTTTTGGCAAACTCCGCCTCGAGCTCGCTTTTCATTTGGGCGCGAATAGAGTCGGTGAGGGCATCTTCAACCGCGAACTGAGTTCCACAATTCGGGCATTTAACCTTCTGATCGGGCATGGTGAACTCCTTTCTGCATGAACGCTCGACACCGCAGCCGGTTCGTGTGCAAACGCCTGATTGCGCTTGCTGCCTCACGCCGTCATGCATTACTTACCGCAAGCCTCATGCCAATCGACATAGTGGGCAGCCTGTAGTATCTCAAAAAGGCCTAGGCTTCCAGGCCGTACCTCTTGAGCCAGTTGGTGAGCGTCTGATAGCTGGGTAGTCCAAGCAGGCGGGCGGCTATGGTCTTGTTGCCCCCACTTTCCTCCATGGCCCGCGACAAATAGTGCCGGGACACCTCTGCTACAATATCCTGCAAACACAGGCCATTTGCAAGAGGCCGGTTCAGAATGCCTTCGCCGGTCTTTGCGAGAAAATTGAGCAGCGCCTCCTCGATATCTGAGCGGTCAATCAAGGGGCCAGGCGACCACACGGCGGCCCGCTGGAGGGTGTTCATCAGCTCGCGGATATTGCCCGGCCAGGGATGGTTTATTAGAAGATTTCTTGCGGATACAGAAAGTCCTTTGTGTTCGAAGCCGGGCTGGCCCTGGGCCTCCAGGTTGACCTTCTCGAGGAGGGTGTCAACCAGGAGCCCGATATCGCCGTCCCGTTCGCGCAATGGCGGCACTTGCAGAATGGCCACCGCGATCCGGTGGAACAGGTCTTCCCGGAAGCTGTTTTCAGAGACGTCGCGGAACAGGTCGCGGTTTGTTGCGGTAATCAGACGGAAGTGTACCCGGCGGGGTTTGCTTGCACCCACGGGAGTCACCTCGAACTCCTGCAGCACTCGGAGCAGCTTCACCTGCGTTTCCCGTGGCAATTCCCCGACCTCGTCCAGGAAAAGTGTGCCGCCGCTGCTTTCTTCTATATAGCCTTTTCTCGCCGTTCCGGCCCCAGTGAAGGCACCTTTCTCGTGACCAAAGAGCTCCGCCTCGACAAGCGCCGCGGGAATGGCGCCGCAATTGACCGCCACAAACGGTCCGGAGGCAAACGTGCTCGCGCGATGAATCGCCCGAGCCAGGAGTTCCTTGCCCGTACCCGATTCGCCCAGGATCAGCACGGGAACGTTTCGCGGAGCGACGCGCCGTGCGCGTGCAACAAGATGCCTCATGGCGGCGCATCGGTGGATGATGTCGCCGAACTCCGGTGCTTCGGGCGGGAGCCCTTGAGAAAGGCGCTGGAGCTCCTCGTCGGGCTTTCGGAGGAGATCGGGGAGATAATCCGCCGAAATGTCAAACGGCACCGATGCCACCTGAACGCCTTCTTGAATCGAGGATTCGAGGAGCGTGGCGGGGAAACGGGTCTTCGCCGCGATGATCCAGACCGCAGTCATCGCCGGCGTGCCGGGGCTTAAATGATAGAACCGTTCTTCATCCGGGGCGGCTTTGGTAAGATGCTCGGCCAAAACCCGGCTGACATTCTCATAAATTTCGCCAAAATGCATCGGGCTGGAAAGAGATACCGCATGGACTTCAAGGCCAGCCTCTGTATGCGACTTGAGCCATTTCAGGTAGGTTTTGACCTTCCTCGCCTCGTGGTCGGACAAGAAAATCGCCTGGTCGAAATCCAGCGAGACCATGGCTTGGCCGATCGGACCGAGGCCGGGATCCTGCCCAGCGCTGGGCATCGCCCCTGCTGCCTTCAGATCCGCATGTCCTATCCAGGCAAAGAGCGTTTTGAACATAGAGTTCAGAATAGAAGAAATTTTGTCCAAACACAAGGATGCTTCTTAAAGCGCCTCCTCTTCCTTTCCGCCGATTTGACCTCACGCGCGCAAAACGGCTATTACATGCCACATCATCACAGGCGCCATTTGTGGGAAGGAAGCTGTCATGAAACGCATCCGGGTTGCGATCGTCGGTCAGGGCCGCAGCGGCCGCGGCATTCACGCGGAATACCTGCAACGCCACCCCGGCAGATTTACGATTGCCGCCGTAGTCGACCCTATCAAGGCGCGCCGCGATCGGGCCGTTGAGGAGTTCGGATGCGATGCCTATGTGAACCACAAGCCTCTTCTGAAGCGCCGCGACATCGACCTGGTCGTCAATGCGACGCCCAGCCAGCTGCATGCGCCGTACACGCTTGAATTTCTGAACGCGGGATTCAATGTGCTCTGCGAAAAGCCTCTTGCAGCCCGAGTGGCGGACGTGGATCGGCTCATCGCCGCGCAGAAGAAGAGCGGGACCGTGTTCGCGATCTTTCAGCAGTCGCGTTACGCCCCGTATTTTCAGCAGGTGCGCAAGGTGATCGACTCGGGTGTCCTGGGCGGCATTGTGCAGGTCAACATCCAGTTCAACGGGTTCAGCCGCCGCTACGACTGGCAGACGCTCACCGAGTTCGACGGGGGCAATCTGCTCAACACCGGTCCTCACCCGCTGGACCAGGCCCTGCAGCTCTTCGGAACGGACATCACGCCGAGGGTATTCTGCGTCATGCGGCGGGCCGTCAACTACGGCGACGCGGAGGATCATGTGCTGCTGGTGCTGGAAGGAGAAGGGCGCCCCGTCATCAATCTCGAGATCTCATCCTGCTGTGCGTACCCGGCCTACACTTACAACGTCTACGGCACCCGGGGAGGCCTCAGCGGATCCATGGGCCTGCTCGAATGGCAATATTACCTGCCCGAGGAAGCGCCGAAGCTTCGCCTCCAGAAACGCCCGCTCACCAACGACGAGGGCAACCCCGCCTACTGTTCGGACAAGCTGACCTGGCACAAGAAGACCTGGAAGGCGCCCAAATCAAAACAGGACCTGTTCAATGCGATTTCAGACGGGTTCTATTCGATGCTTTACAAGACCCTGACCCAGGGCGCCCCGCTCGAGGTCACTCCCATGCAGGTGCGCCAGCAGATCGCCGTCATTGAGGAATGCCAGCGCCAGAACCCGCACATCTACTCCGCAAAAGAATAGCCCCCAGCCCAGCGCTCCGGCGGCCTGGCGCGGCACCATGGGGCGCGTTTCCGGTGACCTTCTGTCAGGCCGCATCTTCCAGACGGAAACTCAAAAAAAGCGCCGCCGGAGATGAATCTCCGGCGCCGCACTCACAGTACACTTCTCAACAGATGTCTACGCGCAAAGGGGAGACTATTCCGACGGCACAGCAACCTCGGCCTTGGCCTGCTGGCTGGGGCAGGCGCCTTTCTGCGCCTCGCACGCAGCGGCTTTCTCGCAAGCCGGGCCCGCACAGGAGCCCGCCAGCTCTGCACAACAGGCCTGCTTTCCTTCACACGCCACCGCTGCCGCTTTTGCGGCGGCCAGCGGGCACGTGGCCTTGTCGGCTGCGGCCTTCAAGCTGCACGCAGCGCCTTCGGCTTTGGCTGCCTCGCAGTTTGCGTTCTGTGCGGCCTTATACTCGGCCCATACCGCCTCACTGCGCCCTTGTTTGGTGCTCAAATCGGCGGATTTTTCGACACTCGCAGCCTTGGCTTCGCCACAGGTCTGCCCACGTTCACACTGGGCAGCCGCGGCCGCTTTGGCCTTGCTACAGCACGCATCGGACGAAGCCCCGCAGGCCTTGTTTCCGGCACCGTCGACGCCTTCACTCAAGGCCTGTTGCCCGGCCAGTCCAAAGGCAATCACAGCGGCACCCACGATGAAAACAAGAGCAAGCGGTTTCAGAAGTTTCGCGTTTTTCATAAATTGAGATCTCCCGGTTAAAGTGGTCTCGCATGGTTTCTTTTCGTACGTTAGGAAACCATTCTCATGGGCACTTCATTCCAGCTCAGGGAGGCTCGCGCCCGAAACCGGAAAAACCGGTCAAATCGCTGCAAATTAACGGGTTGTCTTGCCTGTTCGATCGGCAGTGCCGCTATTTCGCGTCTGCCCAAACCGCTTTCGGGGGTGTGGCGTAGTCGGCATACCGATCCGCGACCCGGGCTTCTTCCACGTTGCCCGAATGAACAAAGACCCGGTAGGAAAACGTCATTGATTCACCATTTTCCAGGGTAAAATCACCGTTTTCGGCGCCATCGGTAAAGTGACTCAGCCCGAAGCAGTTGGCACCCATCAGCCCGTAGTCCCGCACGTGCCAGCACGAAGGATGGCGCAGATTGGCGGGATGATCGAACACGGCGATACCGCGCACGCCCGCGCCTTCGAGCGCCCCCGAATAATCGCACCACGCGGAAGGCTTGCCCCAGCAGGCCTCCATGCCTTTAAGGCCCTCAGCATTGGTGATTGCGCCCGTGCCGCCTTTTTCGCGGAGCGCATCATGCATACGCAACGAGACAATGCCGCCCTCCTTGGTATCGGCGAATTTGGCATCGCCATACGCAGCGGTGAAGGTCACCTGCACATCCACCATCTTCATGTTTTCCGGGGTATTGTAGAAACGGTACTCCCGCGATTCCGCGATAACCGGCTTGTGGTCTTTGTCCTGCCAGGTGTTTTGCGCGGAGATCCATCCGTACGCGCCGCCGGAGCCGCCGGCCACAGCATCCGAGTGCTGATAGCCCGATTTATCCCCCGTTTCGCCCCAGCAATCCACTCCGTTGATGTCGCCATAGGCCGTCCAGAATGATTTCTGGTGCACATGGTCGTCCGTGGCGACTTTTTCGCCCATGGGCCAGTCGCGGGTCACATGGACCCCGCCTTCGGCCAGCACCGGCCACAGGTAAGGTTTGCGGTTATCGTTGCTGTAGGTGTAGGTGGTAAAAGGCGTACCGGCGATCACCACGTCGAAGGCGTCGGCGGCATCTTGTTTAACGATTTCGACGGCTGCTGCCGCGGGGGCGTCCTTCACTTTCACAACGAAATCGCGCACTTCACCAGGCGCCGCGCTGTCGACGACAAACACAAATTCGCCGTTGCGGACGGTCGCGGGATACTCTTTGCCGGATTTCACATCCGCTACGGCAACGCAGTGGCCTTCCGCCGGCGCGGGTCCGTCCCAGGGCAAGGCCACAGGCGCCCACAGGCTCGTTTGGCTGCCGGCTGTCAGCTGAATCTGCCGGCCGTCAAGGCTCTGTGCTCCGGCCAGGCTCGCCACCACTGCCATGATCAACGTGCAACATAAACTGATTCGCATGGGCCGCTTCCTTTCCGTCTGTCGAGGTTGGGGCGCCGCCACGGGTTCGCCTGGACACGCGTTTTCCGCAGCGCCGCGCGCCACGTACTTTAACAAACACCAGGTCCGGCCGCAAAATCGGACTACGCCGACGGTGTGATCGCGCCTCATCGGGAATTCCTGCGCAAAAAAGGGACGATTGCGCATGTACCCGAAGAATCATGTGCCAACCCTCATAGTCCTTACCGTATTATCATTATTATGATTAGCAATTGACTTATTGCTACGGCGTGAAGTAAAGTAAGATACAGCAGATGGGGAGATTGCAGTGCCGCACCATGTAACGGTTCGCGGGCCGGCATCGGACATCGCGGCGGTGGTGGGCATGTGGGATACACCAAGCGAAAAAGGGGACCAATCTGTGTTACCGACACACCGCGATCGTCCGGGCCAGCGGCATCGCACCAGGCGGGAAGGTTTTACGCTCGTCGAAGTGCTCGTGGCGCTGGCCGTCCTCAGCGCCGCCACCTGGATCATCCTCTCCCTCTTCACCAGCAGCCTCAAGCTCGAAAAAAATGCGCGATCCACACGCGTGGCGGCTGAGCTGGCCCGCGACCGGTTGGCAGATATCCTCGCGCGGCCGGCGGCCTACGCCTGGCCTGCGGAAGATGCCATCGCGGGTGAGGCAGGCGCGCCGCTGACATTAAAGGATCCGCCGGAAGGAGGCGCGTTTGCCCTGCCTGCTGTGCTGCCAGCCAGCCCGCTCGCACAACGCGCGGAGAAGGTCTTTTACGAACGCTTCGGCTGGGAGGCCATCGTGAAACGCCCCGCCGAGGGCCGCGGATTTTATGAGGTGCTGGTCGTCGTGCGCTGGGAGGAAGCGAAGCGCCCGAAACAAGTCGTGCTGACCGGCAGCATTCCGGTGGCGATGACGAAGGAGGCCTCATGATGCACCTGCGCAGCACCCGGGGGTTTACCCTCGTCGAGTTGGTCGTCGTCATTGCGATCCTGGGCATTTTATCGACCATGGGCGTCGTGATGTTCGGGCGCCTGACCAATGCCTGGACCTTGACCCGGAACCGCACCGAACTGGATGCCACAGCCGAGTACGCCCTGAAACAGATCCGGCAGGATCTGACCGACCTGGTATCGCCCGCGCTCACCGGCGCCCCCCTGCAGGGCACGGACGCCTCTGTGCCCGATGCGGCGTTTCCCGGTGCAAACGCAGCGTCCGACACGCTGATCATCCCGCTTCGCGGGAAAACATCGGCGGGGTCCGAAACGCTGGCCGCGGTGAAATACGCGGTTCAGGACATGGGCGGCGCGCGCGTGCTGACGCGCACCCAGACAGGCCTGTACGGCGGGACGCAGGATAACCTGGCGGCCATCAAGGTGGCTGACGGTGTGGCGCAGTTCAATGTGCAGTTCCTCGGGCCAGAGGGCCAATGGCGGGATGCCTGGGAAACCGCGGCGACCCCCGCAGCGGTTCGGGTATCCCTGGTAGTGGCAAATCCTGACCGGCCGGAGCGGCAAGTCGCCCGCGAAACCGTGTTCGCCGTCCGGGCAAATTAAGGGGTTATCTATGAACATGGCCAGACGAGACTACACGCAGCAGGGCGGCGCCCTCATCATCGCACTGGGGATGCTGGCAGTATTCACCGCGCTCGGCACGGCCTACCTGAGCTACATGGTCCTCGAACAGCAGCAATCGCAGGATTATCTCGCCAGAATCCATGCGCAGCAGTTGGCCGACCGGGCGATCTGGGCCGCTGCCGGCGAGATTCAAGCGGCGCTCGCGAACGGCGAAGCGCCGCCGCTGGGCGCGCAGGAAGTTCAGCTGTTGCCCGTATACCGCGCGGTTATCGAAGGAACGCCCGAAGCCTGGTCGCGCCGCGACGGCTGGGTGCAGCTCAGCATCGCCGATGAATCGGCCAAGCTCAACATCAACCACGCGTCGCCCCGGGTGCTTCAAGCCATGCTGCGCGTCGACGGCGACCAGGCCCGCACTATCCGCGGCCAGGTGCCGCGGCCCGGTGAAGCCCCCGGCCCGGAACACCGGTGGTTTACCAGCATTGACGACCTGGCCGAGCGCGGCCTCCTCAGCAGCGAGGCCCTCGCGCAGGTTGAGCCCCAGCGGGGCGCCTTTCTGACGACCTGCTCGGTCGACGACAATCTCGCCCCGAAAGCGTATCTAAACGTCAACACGGCGCCGAAAGAGGTTCTCGCCGCCGTGTTCAACCCAGAGGCCGCCGACCGCATCGTGATGGCGCGCGCCCAGGCCCCGATCACGGATTTCGAAGGGCTGGTGCGGGCCGCGCAGGCCGATCCCGCAACGTTTAATCTGGAGCTGCCGGCGGACGGAAGCACGCCCCCCGAACTCGCGTTTCAATCGCGCAGTTTCCGGATCGCCTGCGAGGCTAAAGCTCGAAAAGAAGGGGAGTCGCTGGCGACCTGCCGCGTCGAGGCGGTCGTCGTGTTATCGGATACGGGTGTCGCAAAAATAACGTATTGGAAAGAAATGCCGGCCGCACTCGCTGACGAAGAGGCGCCGGAGCCAGGTTCCGATACACAACAGGCCGTGGCGGAATCGTAAGCGCGCGCGATGGAATGGAGGGACTATTACAATGCCATCCAAAGCTGACAATGCTCAAGAACCGGGCCGGAAAGTGAAGCGGGTGCGGAAGGCTCCGGCAAAACCGGCGGCCAAAACCGCCCCGAGTGACGCGGCCGAAAAAGCAATCGAATTGGAAGAAAGCACGCCGCCCAGGAAGACCTTTGCCCAGAGAGTCACGGCGATCCGCGACACCTCCGCGCCGCGCGGGCAGGGATTCTGGAACCTGGCCTCTGTCCGGCGGCGGGACATCACGGTGTTCCTTCGCCAGCTGGTGATGCTGCTGGAAGCCGGCACGCCCCTGCTGAAATCGCTCAAGACCCTGGCCAACCGGCTTGAGGGCCGGGGCATCCGCAATATGGTGCACGACCTGGCCGACCAGGTCGAAAACGGCAACCCGTTGTGGCAAGCCTTCGAACGGCACCCGCACGAATACTTCGACACCGTGTTCGTCGCCCTGGTGAAAGCCAGCGAAGCGAGCGGTACGCTGGTCGATACCCTGCGCCGGCAGACCGAATATTACGAGCGCCGGGAAATGCTGCGGCGCCGGGTTAAAACCGCGCTGGTCTATCCGGCGATCCTGGTGGTTCTGTGCGGGGCGGTGCTGTTTGTGATGGCCAAATTCGTCGTGCCCGCGTTCCAGGAAATTTTTGAAGGCGCGCTGAACGTGAGCATGCCGGCGTTCACCCGCGGGCTGATCCGCGTGATCAACTTCCTGACGTCGTGGCCGATCCTGGTCGTGTTGGCGGGCATCGTGGCCCTGATTGTTGTGTACTGGGTATGGCAGCGCAATCCCGTCAACCGCCTGCTGGCGGATCGGTTGAAGCTGCGCGTGCCGCTGCTGGGCCGGATCAGCCAGAAATACGCCGTGGCTCAGATGACCAGCTCGTTGTCGATGATGCTGCGGAGCGGCCTTTCCATGATGGTCACGCTGGATCTGGCGCGCAGCGCCATTCACAACCAGGCGGTGGCCCAGGTGCTCCAGAAAGTGCGCAGTTCCGTGGAACAGGGCAGCGGCATTGAAGAGCCCCTGCGCGCTGAGCCGAAAGTCATCCCGCCCGTGGTCACGGATATGCTGGTCACCGGCGAAGAGGCGGGTCAATTGGATCGTGTCGCCGCGCATATCGCGGACACCTACGAAGAAGAAGTCCAGATTGACATCGGCACCCTGACGGATCTGCTCCCGGTGATCCTGGTGATCATCCTCGGGATCGCGGTGCTGATGATCGTGCTGGCCTTCTTCCTGCCGCTCATTTCCAGCATCGACCAGTTAACCTCCGCCGCTTCCTGAGGCGGTTGCCGCACGCCTGTACCGAGGCGGGGCCTGACAACTTGTCACGGCCCCGCCTCTGCGTTTATGCTTGTGGCGTTTTTTGGGAAGACGGTCCCCTGACACCGCCCCGGAAGCGGCAACGCCGGGCGTAAGAAGAGAGGTTTCTGCCAGTGAGCATTGCGGCATTAGTGGAGGAACGGGCGCGGCAACACGGCTCGCGCACGTTTCTC
>DAOSJS010000004.1:0-36903 GCA_035367355.1 Candidatus Hydrogenedentota bacterium | reverse complement strand
AAGCAGATCAAGGTCGCCATCGCCGTCCCAGTCGGCAATGCATGGGCACGGGTTGCCGTAGACATCGATGGGGGTGTCGTCGGCTTCGAGGCGAATCCCTTCGGCATAAACGGGATTGGCGTTTGTGCCGGTGTTTTTGTGAAACCAGAGGTAGCCGTGGAGCGGGCCGCGCGTCCAGTTGCCGGTCTCGTCAAACGCCCGGTCCCAGCCGTAGTCCTCCCAGTCGCCCGCGGCACGGATGAGATCGAGCAATCCGTCGCCGTCCCAGTCTACCTGGCGCGACAGAAATGCCCGGATACGCCCTTCGGGTTTCTTGAACGGGCCGTTGTGTTTGGTCCAGCCCTCGGGATCGCGCACACTTTCCCACCAGTGTTCGCCGCCGAGCAGGTCTTCTTCGCCGTCGCCGTTCATGTCCGCCAGCGCGCAGTACCAGACGCCATCCGTAAAACGCCGGGCGAGCCGGAAGACGTTCGGCGCCTCCTGAATGTAAAGATATACGCCGCTCTGAGGTTTGTCCTGGCAACTGTAGAGGAGATCCCAGTCACCGTCGCCGTCCCAATCGATGGGCATGGCGGTCGCCCAGAGACCGATGCCGAGATCGGCCATGACCCCATACCGGCCATAACTCAGCATGTCGCCCGCTCCGACGAACACGGGCATGGCGGCCGGTATCACGCCGGTTTCAATGGTGTAGAGGGTTGGACGCGACCCGTCGTCCGTACGTGCCCAGTAGACATAGCGTTTGTCGAGCTGCTGCTGCACCTTGGCGGGGATTTCCTGGCCGCTGGCGGGATCCAGCACACGGGCCACGGCTTCGGGGCCGAATTCCGTGATATCGAATTGCGCGGGCGCTTTGTCCCAGGGTTGCGCGAGTGCGGGCGCCTCCACCTGAATCGTGGCGCCCGATACAAAGAACAACAGCGCAGCAAACATAAGCGAACTCCTTCCATGCCTTGCAGGGCGGTCATGGTACCCATTTCCAGCGCCTGCAACAAGAACCCGGATCTGGTCCTCTCAGCGTTTTAAGGCCGATACCGCCGAATTATCTGCGCCCTTGCCGGCACATCCCGGTTTTTGCAGCGCGTAGCGCAGGCATCTTGCCTGCGTTCTTCTCTTGCGTAGCGCAGGCCCACGTGCTTGCACTGAATCAATCCACCCCCGGCCGCTTCGCGGCCACCCCCGCCAGCGGGGGACACAAGATGCCGAGCAGGCAACGGCTTACGTGGATCTCCATCGGCTCCCATTCCGGCGAGGCGTCACAGGCCCTAACCCAAGAGATTCAGATGCAACGCGCTGTCCCCCGCTGGCGGGGGTGAATCGGCGATAGCCGATTTGGGGGTGGAGTTTTGAAGTCAATTGCAGCTGACGGCTTCAACTCCAGCAGTGTCGGGTCGGACGCCATTCATTCCTCTCCTAAGTGAGCGCCCGCCGTCAAACTGCAGAGGCCCAGGTGCGAAGGACATTCCTGTTTCTGCACACGGATACGTCAGAAGAATCCGCGTAGCTCGCGCATCAAACAGGAATCGTGGGGATCCACCTTTGCCCACCCCGCCCACACAGTCCACATGGTCCACATGGCCCACACAGGATCGCCGGTTGCACCGATCGGGCGAATGGGCCACAATGGCAACGACGGCCACGCGCTGAGCAAAGATTCGCCGCTGGCGGCTGGACAGGGGGTCAGGGCGTTGAACTCCCCGGCGCCAATCTCAGCGACAGGCACTTACCGGGTGAAGGTGACCACATGAACTACGAAGTGAATCGCCGGACGTTTATGATCTCCTCGGCCGCCCTGGTGGCTTCAGGGATGCTGTCGCAGGCGCACGCGGCAGGTAAATCCGCGCTGCAGGCCGCACCGCGCAGCAAGAAACCCGCGCGGGTGCGGGGCGCCTTCTTCTATCCTCCGAAGGAGGTCGTGCTCGAAGGAAAATGCGAGGATTCATGGAGCAAACATCAGTGGTTCACGTGGCCGGGGAACCAGTTCGAGCCGGAGGCCCAGCAGGCTGCCTTTGAACAGCGCCTCTCGGACATGACACGCGATCTCAGCGTGGAGCTCGAGCTGGAGCGCGCCCCCGTGTTCACCGACGCGGATATCCAGGCATTCATCGCGGATATTACCGCGAACAAACCCGATGCGCTTCTGCTGTTCAATTTCTGGAACTCGTTCAGCGCAAAGATCGTCCCCATTCTCGACGCCTACGACGGCCCGATCATCCTCTACCACCCCCTGGGCGCGAACCACCAGCTGCCGCCCGAACGTTTCCGCACGGGAAAAGGCCTGCACTACATCCACTCCATCGAACACTGGGACGCTCTCGAACGCGGCCTGCGCGCAATTCATACCAAGGCCCGGATGGCTCAAAGCCGCCTGCTGCGGGTTTCGGGACGCCTCGAAAAAGAAGCAGAGGATCATGTCGAGTTCTTCGATCTGCCCGTTCATGGCGTGCCCGCGGGCTATTTCAACGATCTCTACGACGCCACGGCGATCACGCCCGAAATGAAACGTCTGGCGGCCAGGATCCGCAGGCGGGCGGACAACATCATGGACCTGGAGCAGAAAGCATTTCTGGACGCCGTGCGCGCCCATGCCGCGGTTCTCGCGCTCATGGAAAAATACGATGCCGACGCCATCACGATCGAGTGCCTCTTCCTGAAACACCGGAAACCCTGCCTGAGCTTCTCGATCAACAACGGCGCGCTGGTCCCCTGCGGCTGCGAAAACGATCTGAACGCCACGCTGACCCTGATGCTGGGCGCAAACCTCTTCGGCCGGGGCGGTTTCCAGCACAATCCCGAATTCGACACCGAAGAAAACCTCTACTTTGCCTCGCATTGCACCTGCACGACCAGACTGCACGGGCCCGGCGCAAAAGAGACGTCCTATACGCTGAGGCCCTTCTTCCACCAGATGCCCAAAACGCTGGCACTCGATGTGAACTGGCCCGCTGGCGAACGGATCACGCTGGCCAAATACCATCGCGACGAAAACCGCCTCGACGCCTGGGCCGGCGATATCATCGATTCCCCGCAATGCCCGCCCAGCGGCGGATGCGCCACCCGCGTGCTTGCCCGAATGGACAAAATCGACGACATCTGCTCGATCTACCCCGGCCCGCATCCGGTGGTCTGGTGCGGTGATTTCGCCCGCCACGCAAAGACATTCGCCCGCCTCTACCAGCTCGACATCCGTACCAACTGCTGACCTCGCGCAGGACGAAAGGATGGCATTCGCCCATTCCCGCGCCGCCTCGGCGCTTGCAAACGGCGTTATGCGCGCCGTATGCTGAAGTGTTTGCAGTGGTGTGTAACACGCATGGGGAGCCGGCGGTTCTCGGGCGATGTCGCGGTATCCCGGCGCCGTGCGGACGGAGGAGATGCTGATGCCGAAGATCAAAGGCAAGTACCGTTTCTCGTTTGGCCCGTGGAACATTGATGAAGGTTCGGACCCGTTCGGACCGGAAGTGCGCAAGCCCATCGCCATGGCCAAAAAGTTCAAGGCCGCGAAAACGATGGGGTTTCACGGCATCCAGTTTCATGACGATGATGTCGTGCCGGATCTGGACAACAAATCGCACAGCCAGATCATGAAGGAGGCGCGGGCGCTCAAGCGGGCGCTCGACGGTGAGGGGTTGAAAGCCGAATTTGTCGCGCCGCGTCTGTGGTTCGCAACACAGACCATCGACGGTGCGTATACCAGCAATAATCCACGGGATCGCAAGTACGCCATTGACCGCACGAAGGTCGCCATCGACATCAAGAACGCGATCGACGCGCAGAACATGGTGATGTGGCTCGCGCGCGAAGGCACCTACATCCGCGAGGCGAAAAATCCGCGCACGCAGGTGCTTCAGATCGTCGAGGCCTTCAACCTCTTCCTGGAATACGACCCCAAACTCCGGATTCTGATTGAGCCGAAACCCAACGAACCCGTAGACAGCGCGATTATCTCCACCATTGGCCATGCCGTGGGTCTGGGCTATATGACCTGCGACCCGGCGCGCATGGGCGTGCTGGTCGAGACGGCTCACTCCATTCTCGCGGGCCTCGACCCCTCCGACGACATGGGCTATGCCCTCGCGCACGACAAACTCTGGAGCGTACACCTCAACGATCAGGGCGGACTCAAGTTCGACCAGGACAAATCGTTCGGCTCCTACAATCTCCGCCGGGCGTTTAATCAGGTCCGCGTGCTTGAGGAGTACGGCTACGGCCGTAACGGCGAATGGGTCGGACTCGATGTCAAGGTCATGCGCACGCAGAAACAGAACGTTTCGGCAAAGCACCTTTCCAACAGCCTCAATACATTCAAGAAGCTGCTGGACAAAGTCGTCTCACTCGACCGCAAGCTCGAGGCGCAGCTCATCAAGGAGCGGGATTACGAAGAGCTTGACCGCTACATCCTCTGCCATCTCATGGGCGTGAAATACTGAGCCGAACTCCGCGAAATACCGATTGCACAACGCCTGGCCTCGCGCCAGGCGTTGTTGTTTATGCCGCGTACTGCGCCGGTCTCGAACGGTCCTCCGGCGTGGGGCTTTTTCGCGTCAGGGGGCCGGGTCGACCGTGAGGCGCAGGGTTTCTCCGGCTTCCACCGCGATCGCCAGGCCGCAATGCAACTGGCGGCCGGTGTAAATCGCCCGCGCGCCCGTATCCACCCAGGTGACCGTGTAATTGCGTTCCGGTTCAACCGTGAACCATTCGGGAAGGGTGTTCATGCGGGGCCAGTCTTTTTGAAAACCAAGATAAACGCGGTAACGGGGCAGGTCAAATTCAAGCACGCCGCGATAGGCTTCGCCAGAACGCACGACAAGCGACAGGCCCTCGCCACGGGGCGCGGCGCCGAGTTCGAGACCCTGTTGCCAGGGCCGGGCGATCACCCCGCGCGTGTGCATGAGCGAGTGCATCAGCACCGTGCGCACCCCGTTGGACTGCAGTTTCATGGTGCCCCAGAGTTCGCCGTTCTCGAGGCGGGACGGATGATCGACCAGATTGTTCTTTGTCTCGCGGTCGACCCAGGTGAATCCTTCCGCCACAGGAACGCGGTTCAGGAGATACAGCGCGCCTTCGATGGAATCGGCATAGCCGTCGATGGATTCGCCTTCCCACGCGTAATTCTCGTACAACGGCTTCATGAGGTTGCGGAGCGTACGCACGACCTGCGGGCGGTAGGTCTCCGTACCGGTGGCCTGGTCATAACAGAGGTAACCGACATAGTTGTAACCCCAGCCGTCGCTGAGTTGCCCTTTGCCCTGATCGAGCGAATCGTACATCATGCCGTCGTCATTGCAGCCTCGCGCGAGGATCGCGTCGTAGATCTGTTTCAGCCGCGAGGCGTGTTCCGCGGCTTTCGCGGGACGGTGCGTCACTTCGACCGCATGCAGCAGGCCCAGCCCGCCGATGATTTCGCAGCCGTGGTCCCGCAGACGCGTCGGGACAAAATCATCCTGCGCGAAATAGTAGTCGGCGAGCCGATCGCCCCAATCGAGGTATTTTTCTTCGCCCGTCATCGTGTAGAGGCGGGCCAGCGCCTGCAGCTGTTCTCCGTTCACCTCGATATCTTCGGAGGGGATGTTTCCGAACGGAGTCTCGATATGCGCCCTGGCCCAGAGATCGTCTTCGATGCCGCGCATGCGATCAAACCAGGCGTCGGGGCCCGTCACCTCCACGATGGCGATCAGTCCGTCTTTCACGTATTCCGAAGCCTGAAACACCACCTCATCCCACGCGGTGTCTTTTGCAGGCGCGCCCGTTTCAAAATCCCAGGGGACCGGGATGCGGCCGTAGGTGTTGCACAGGGCCTGCTCCCGGGCGAGGATGCTGCGTACCGGGCCGTTCATCACATCCCGGTCCACCACAAACGCAGCCCACAACAGAAACGGGTAACAGTCTGCGGCCGTATCCCGGTAATTCCATTTTTCGTCTGCTTTATACAGACCGGTCCCCGGGTCGATCTTTGGCAGGGCCACGTCATGCAGCCATCGATGCACTTTGCTTAAGGCGTGCCCCGCGATCGCAGCCGAGGCGGATGCCTGCTCGAAGGTGTCCTGCGCCTGCACCGCCATCGTGACGAGCATGACCAGGCCCGCTGCCACCCGCACGAACCATCCGTTTGCTTTCATGATTTTCTATGCTCCCTGCTGAACCTGAGCCAACCCCGCTCTCCTCGAAACCTGGAGAACACACTGTAAATCCTTCGCGGCATGCTTGTCATCTTCGCGCCGGGCAGGAGATCCCGGAAATCACGAGGTCACGCTGAGAGGGCCCGCCCACGAAGGCTCATCACTTCTGAACCGCATAAAATGGTATCAGGACGCGCCACCGGCCCCTGCTATCGCCGCTGCGGCGGGTCCTTTGTTTGCGTTTTCGGAATTCAGCGGTCAATACTCTGGTTTCGGAGATACACAGCAGGTGCGCGGACACGCGCAGGTACGGAGGGCGTATGCAAGCAGCGGCGGAACTTCATCCGGTATGGCAGGCGTTTCTCGCCACCATGTTCACATGGTTCATGACCATGCTCGGCGCAATACCGGTCTTCTTCGCCAAGGAAGTCAACCCCAGGGTGATGGACGGTCTGCTCGGGATGGCGGCCGGGGTCATGATTGCGGCGAGTTTCTGGTCTCTGCTGGATCCGGCGATCACCTTGAGCGAAGACATGGGCTATCCGGGCTGGGGACCGCCGCTGGTGGGGTTCCTGGCGGGCGGTGCCGCCCTGTGGGGCATTGACCGGATCTTGCCGCACCTGCACCCGGGGCTCGCCATGTCGGATGCGGAAGGCGTCCCAACCTCCTGGCGGCGGAGTACACTGCTCGTGCTGGCCATCACGATGCACAACATTCCGGAAGGCCTCGCGGTAGGCGTGGCGTTCGGCGCAGCGGCGGCGGGGATTCCCGGAGCGACGGCCGCGGGAGCGGTGGCACTGGCGCTGGGTATTGGACTGCAGAACCTGCCGGAAGGCACAGCGGTGGCGATGCCGCTGCGGCGCGAAGGCCTGTCCCGATTCAAAAGCTTCATGTACGGGCAATTGTCAGGAGCCGTTGAACCGATTGCGGGGATCCTGGGCGCGGCAGTTGTGATCATCATGCGCCCGTTTCTGCCGTATGCGCTCGCATTTGCCGCCGGCGCGATGATCTACGTGGTCGCGGAAGAATTGATCCCCGAAGCACAGCGGCGGGGCGACACGGACATCCCCACCATCGGTGTCATGGTGGGATTCGCGATCATGATGTTTCTCGACGTGTCGCTGGGGTGATTTCGGAGCCGCGCTCCATGCTCCCTGAGCCGGGCCCTATATTGCCCGGCACTACGAAGCGACGCCAGGCTGGCGTTTCAGATAAGCGACGGCCGCCGCGAGATCAGCGACAGGATTGCTCCCGCATTCGCGCTCGATGGTCAGATACCCTGAATACCCAAGCTCATCGCGAAGAATATGGAGGTATCGGGGAAAATCGACGTCGCCTTCACCGACAGGCACCTCCCGGACTTCCGCATCGTCGACTCCGGCCCGGGCGACGCCGTCTTTCGCGTGCGTGTGCACAATGTAATCGCGCAGAGTATACAGGCCGTCCAACGGGTTGAATCCGTTCATGACCAGATTGGCGGGATCATAGTTGACCCGGGCGCCGCCGCTGTCCACGCGCGAGAGGAATTCCGCGAGAGATTCGGGGGATTCAGGCCCGGTCTCGATGGCGAGGCAACAACCGCGATTCGCGGCGTATTCAGCCACTTCCCGAACGGCGCCGAGCAAATCGCTGTAGCCACGGCCGGCCGGATCGTCCGGGACAACGCCGATGTGAGTCGTGAGGATGGGTGTCCGGAGGTCGACACAGAGTTCGAACATCTGTTTGGTGCGCGTGATGCGTTCATCCACGGTGGGGGGATCGGTAAATCCGCCGACATCACCGCACAAAGCAGCGCGTTCGAGGCTGAGGGATGTCATATACGCGATGAGTTCCTCGCGCCCGCTCCGGGTGAGGTTCCGGGGATCCAGGTCATTATCGGCGATCCAGAGCTGGACGCCGTGCGCGCCGAGTTCTCTCGCTTTGCGGAGGGCCGTTTTGGTATCCATGGGCAGGGATGCGGTGAGGATTCCGACTTTCATGAGATGCCCTCCCCTGGTGAAAAATTCCGCGCTGCCGCGCTGCCCGGCACCTTTTTTATGACTTCCAACTGGGTCAGAAAAAGCGCCTGGCGGATCACTCCCACTCGATGGTGCCGGGTGGCTTTGAGGTGATGTCGTAGAGCACGCGGTTGATGCGCGGCACTTCGCTGCAGATGCGGCTGGCCGTGCGCTCCAGCACGTCTGCTGGGAATCGGAACCAGTCCGCGGTCATCGCATCTTCCGAGATCACGGCGCGCAGCGAACACGCCTCTTCGTACGATCGTTCGTCTCCCCGCACGCCGACGCTCCGGACCGGGAGCAGGCACACCAGAGCCTGCCAAATGTCGTGGTACAGCCCGGCCTGTTTGATCTCGTCGACAAAGATGGCGTCCGCCTCACGCAGGGTGTCCAGGCGTTCCCGACTCACTGCGCCGACGCACCGCACGCCGAGACCGGGTCCGGGGAAGGGGTGCCGGTCGACGATTTCGCCGGGCAGGCCGAGTTCACGCCCCAGAACGCGTACTTCGTCCTTGAAGAGCTCCCGGAGGGGCTCGAGGAGTTCCAGATTCATCTTCTCCGGCAGCCCGCCGACGTTATGGTGGCTTTTGACGGTAACCGGGGCCCCGCCGCTGGAAGCCACGCTTTCAATGACATCGGGATAGAGTGTGCCCTGGGCCAGGATCTCGACATCGCCGATGGCGCGGGCTTCCTCTTCAAACACCTCGATGAAGAGGTTGCCGATGATCTTGCGTTTCTGCTCGGGGTCGGTGACGCCGGCCAGGGCAGTCAGAAATCGGTCAGCCGCGTCGACGTAATGGAGATCGATGTGGAAATTGTCGCGGAACACCCGTTGCACCAGTTCGGGTTCACCCTTGCGCAACAGGCCATTATTGACAAACACGCAGGTGAGCTGCTCACCGAGCGCACGATGAATCAGCACGGCCGTAACGCTGGAATCGACCCCCCCGCTCAGGGCGCAGAGCACGTGGCGGCTGCCCGCCTGCGCCCGGATGCGCTCGATCTCTGCCCCGATGAACGAACTCATGGTCCACCAGGCGGCCAGCCCGCAGATACGGTGGAGAAAATTGGCGAGAATGACGCTGCCCTTGGGGGTGCGCAGCATCTCAGGATGAAATTGAACCCCATAGAACCGGCGTTGGGGATCGGCGATGGCGGCGTTGGGGCAGTTCTCCGTGGCGCCCAGAACCTCGAATCCGGGCGGCAGGGCAGCGATGGCGTCGCCCTGGCCCACCCAGACCGGAGCGCCTGGCTCGACGGACTGGAGCAAAGCCCCGGCGCCGGCCGCTGTGAGATGAGCGGTGCCGGCTTCGGACCGTTCAGAGTGGCGAACCTCCCCCCCGAGCATATGGACGAGCAGTTGCGCGCCATACCCGATACCGAGAATCGGCACGCCAAGCTCAAACACGCCGGGATCAGGCATGGGTGCACCCGGAGCAAGAACGCTCGCCGGGCCGTCGCTGAAGATCAGCGCGCCGGGCGCGAGCCGCCGAAGCGCGTCGAGTGGCGTGTTGCAGGGAACGATGAGGCTGAATACCTGATTCTCACGGACACGCCGCGCGATCAGTTTGCTGTAGTGCGTGCCGAAGTCCAGGACAACGACAGGGTGCTGTTCGGCTTTCATGAGTCTATCCCGGAATCTGGTAGTTAGGTGCGTCCTCGGTGATGGTCACGTCGTGCGGATGACTTTCGCGGATGCCCGACGCCGTCACGCGGACGAACTGGACCCGGCTCTGGAGATCCGCGATGGTGCGGCATCCGGAGTAGCCCATGCCGGAACGCAACCCGCCAATGAGCTGGTGGACGTAGTCGGCCAGGGGGCCGCGAAACGGGACCCGGCCTTCAATGCCTTCAGGGACAAGCTTGCCGGGGTCTTCCTCAAACTGCATGTAGCGGGCCTTGCTCCCGCGCTGCATCGCTTTGACCGAACCCATGCCGCGAATGACCTTATAGGTGCGGCCTTCATACAGCACGGTGTCGCCGGGACTTTCGGCCGTACCGGCGAAGAGGCTCCCGATCATCACACAGTCTGCGCCCGCGGCAATGGCCTTGACAATATCGCCTGAATACTTGATCCCGCCGTCGGCAATGACTGGAACGCCCTTTTCGCGGGCGGCTTCGGCCACCTCCAGGATGGCGCTCAATTGGGGCATGCCCGCGCCGGCAATAACGCGCGTGGTGCAGATCGAGCCGGGCCCGACGCCCACTTTGACGGCATCGACGCCGGCCGCAATGAGATCAGCCGCCCCTTCGCGGGTAACGACGTTTCCGCCGATCAGGTCAATCTCCGGAAACGCCTCCTTGATCTGGCGCACCGTCTCGAGGACGAGTCTGGTATGGCCGTGGGCGGTGTCGACCACCAGCACGTCCACCTTCGCGTCGATGAGCGCCCGGGCCCGGTCGATTTCACCGGGGCCCACGCCCAGCGCCGCACCGACCCGCAGCCGGCCCATGGCGTCTTTGCAGCTGGCGGGGTAGTCGCGCGCCTTCATGATATCTTTGATCGTGATCAGGCCCACGAGCGTCCCGTCGCTGGACACAATGGGCAGCTTTTCGATGCGGTGCTTGTGCAGAAGCTCCTTGGCGCGCTCGAGCGTTGTCCCCGGAGGCACGGTGACCAGATTGTCTTTGGTCATGACGGATTCGATGGGGACGTCCAGGTCTTCCAGAAACCGGCGGTCACGGTTGGTCAGGAGCCCCACCAGGCGCCCGTTTTCGTCCACGATGGGCACCCCCGACACGCGAAACCGGGCCATAAGGTCTTCGGCGTCCTGCACGGTATTGTGGGGCCGCAACGTGATGGGCGCGGTGATGATACCGGCCTGGGACCGTTTGACGCGGTCGACCTCGGAAGCCTGCTCGTCGATGCTGAGGTTCTTGTGAATCACCCCGAGGCCGCCCTCCTGGGCAATGGCGATGGCAAGCCGGGCCTCGGTAACCGTATCCATCGCGGCGCTCAGCAGCGGGATCTGGAGCGGGATGTTCCGGGTCAGGCGTGTGGACGTGTCGGCCTCGCGCGGGAGAATTTCGGACTTCGCGGGGCGAATCAACACGTCGTCGAAAGAAAGCCCTTCGGAGATACGGTTGTTTGCGTTCATGATTTCCTGAACCCCAGCCTGGGTGACTGATTGCGGCCAAGTAGAAACCGGCATTATAGAAAGGGCGATTGGGCGTGTCAACGCGGGGCATCGGCACGCGGTTTTACGAGGATGGATGCGATTCATCAGGCCGCGTGCCGAAATGCGGATACGGTCGCAGCGGTTTCGCTGGATGCCCACGTTGGCGATGGGCCGGGGCGCCATCTTTTGACATGAAATTCCGCTGCATGCTAGACTTTCCCGAATACGACCTCAAGTGGCGCCAATCAATCTCTCCGTGTGAAGGGTTGCGTTTCCATGGTAATAGGCACCAATTCACGTACGTCCATTTTCGATGTATTGCAGATCGGCGTTAGGGAACATATCCGGGAAGTCGGATATCCGGAAGAACTCGTGTTCGAGACGCACGATTGCACCATGCTGGTTACGGGGGTCGACTTCGACAACCGCGTGGACTCGCTGCGCATTACCGTGAAGCCGAAAAATGGGTTTACGCCGGAACAGGTGTCGTCGGAGCTGAATCAAGCCAATATCCCCAACCAGGTCCACCAGAAAAACGGCTCGCTGGTCGTGAACCTGCCGCCGTTTGAATGGCGGCAACTGGCCCGGCTGGCGCCGGCCGACAAAATCATCGATAGTTCCGCGGCACAATCCCTGCGCTCGCGCTCCTGGCAGGTTACGGTCAGGAAGTTCCGCCGAACCAACATCAACATCAATGTGTTGATTGAAGTCATGAAAGAACGGGACGCCTCCGACCTGCATCTCCGCGCCGGTTCGCCCCCGTACATTCGCGTGGATAACGATCTGATGCCTCTCGAAGAACACGGCGTGTTGAGCGCGGACGATATGCAGGACATGGTATTTCAGCTGGGCGGCCCCAGCGAGGTCGAACGGCTGGCGGCGGAGCGGGAAAGCAGTTTCAACTTTCACGCCACCGGCATCGGATACCTGCGCGTAAGCGGCTATTTCAAGCAGGGGGCCATGGCGCTTGCAATCCGCCTGATTCCAGAGGCGCCGGTGCCGTTCGAACAGCTTAACATTCCGATGGTGGTCCGCAACATTGCCCACAGCCACCGCGGCCTGTTTCTTGTGTGCGGGGTGACCGGCAGCGGGAAATCGACGACGCTGGCCTCAATGCTGGACTACATCAATGAGCAGCGGCATTGCCACATCATCAGCGTCGAAGACCCCGTGGAATTCGTGTACAGGGACAAGAAGAGCATCATTTCACAGCGCCAGGTCGGGCGCGACACGTTTTCGTTTGCCAATGCCCTGCGCGGCGCCCTGCGTGAAGACCCCGACGTGATTCTGGTCGGCGAAATGCGCGACATGGAGACGATTCGCGCCGCCATCAGCGCGGCGGAAACGGGCCACCTGGTGTTCAGCACCCTGCACACCATGACGGCGGTAGACACGGTCAACCGCGTCATCAGTTACTTCCCGCAAGCGGAGCGCGATCTCATCCGCCAGGAGCTGGCCTACGCGCTGCGCGGCGTGGTCTGCCAGCGCCTGCTCAAGCGCAAAGGCGGCGGCCGCGTGCCCTGCGTTGAAATCCTCCTCGGCGGCGGCCCACTCGTACGCGACGCCATTCTCGAAGGCGAGATCGAGCGGCTGCACCAGATCATCGAAGTCGACAGCGACATGCGGCTGTTCGACCAGCATGCGGTCGAGCTGTACCAGGCGGGCACGGTCACGCGCGAAGAAGCCGTTTCAGCATGCAGCAACGAACAGGCCTTCGATCGCATCATCTCCGGCATCAAATCCTCGGAAGGCCGGAAGATTCTCGGGTAACCTGCCGGCAGGCCGTCCTCCTGCTCACTCGTCTCCGTTGTCTAGTTCCGCCCCCGCTTCTTCGGACACGGGAAGAGACTGCGAAAATTCCTCTTTGCCGCGCCACCAGCTGTTCCCGGTGGCCCGCTCCAGCGCGGCGTTGGCAACCGCGTATTCCCGCAAGGACTGGAACAATGAAGACTGGGCGTTGGTCAAGGCAAGCTCGGCGTCGAGGATCTCAGACTGCGTGCCGACGCCTTCCTGGAACCGCAACTCCGCCAGCCGCAGCCCTTCCTGGGCCAGCGTCACGTTGCCGCGCTCACTTTCCATTTTGGCCATGGCGTCCTGGATATTGATGTGGGCCTGCGTCACGTCGAGTTCCACCAGGCGTTCGAGGTCGGCGAGCTGATGCTCGAGGCCTGCGACCCGGGCTCGCGCCTCGAGCATGTCATATTTCCGTTTTCCGCCGGTGTAGATGTCATACTGGGCGCCCAGACTGAAGGTCCATCCGTCGGGCGTAACCAGGCCGCCCTCGTCGGTATTTGAATACTGTGCCCGGAGTCCGACAGTGGGCAGATACTGACCTTTGGCGGCCTTGACCTGCTGTTCGCCGGCCTGGATGGCCTTGCGCAGGGCGGCAAGCTCTGGGCGGTTCTCGACGGCGCGGGCGACGTAGTCTGACACGGGAACATCAGCAGGCTGCCATTCGATGCTGGGGTCAAGCTGCAGCCGCGTGTTCTCCGGGACAAAGAGCACGCGGCGAAGGTTGGCTTCGGTCAGGCGCAGCGCGTTTTTCGCGGCGACCAGCTCGGATTTGCGGGCGCCCAGCTCCGTCTTGGCGCGCAAGACCTCGAAGTTGCTGATGGTGCCCACTTCGAACATCTGCTGGGCGTCGGTGAGATTGCGCTCAAAGGTCCGGACGCTGTCGGCGGCCACTTCGACCAGGGATGCAACAAGCAGGACGTCGTAGAAACCCTGTTTAGCGTCGTATTCCACCTGGGCAAGCGTGACGGCCTTCTGCCATTCCTGGGACTCGGCGAGAAGCTCCGCGGCGCTGATAGCGGCCTGGATGCGGCCCCCCGCATACAGCACCTGGTCGGCGGTGACCGTTTCAATGCGGAGGTTATCGCCGGGCTGGGTCTGCGGCGCCAGCCGGGTAGCCAGGTAATTCTGCGTGACCGAACCGAGAATGTTCAGCAGGATGGAGGTAGCCGGGTCGCCGGTGCTGATGAATCCGCCGCCACTGCCGCCGCCGAGTTTGGCGAAAAGTCCCCCGGGGTTGCGCTCGTTAAACTCAGTATGGACAAACGTGAGGCTGGCGCCCAGCTGGGGGAGCATCTGAGAGCGGGCCTGGCCGATCCGCGCGCGCGCCGCATCAATGTCCTTCTCGGCCTGGAAGATCTTCTCGTTGTTTGCCAGTGCCAGATCAACACATTTCCGGACGGACAGGGAGAGCGCCTCGCCGCCGGCAGGCTGCTCTACAAGGTCCTCGTGTTGCGACAGATACGCCTCGATGGCGTTCATGGTCCCCTGCATCGGCGCGCTGCTGATCAAGGCGTTCACGCCGCCCGAATCGCTCTCGACCAGAACACCAGTCTCTGCTGCGCCAGCAATGAACGCGGCGAAGACCATGCACACAATGGAAGCGAAACGTAATACCATAGCTGGCCTCATCCTCTTGGATTATGTGGAACGGCTCTCGCCCTGTCCGTGTCGTCCCGGGCGCACATTGATGAACTCCATGTACCTGCGAAGCATGATACGCGCACGCTGAGCGGGGGTCAATTGATCCCCGGGCGCTAAAACCTCATGGCCGAATGCGGAGCTTCTCAAAACGCCGGACAATGTCCGAATTCCGGAATTCCGGAACGCCATTGAGATAACTTTGGACCCGGTTTCGAAATGGTTTCCACCAGTGTCCGGGAATGCCCTCGATGCCCAGGATCGCCCCCAGCAGAGAACCCGCTGTGGCCGCGGTGCAGTCGTTGTCGAGGCCCATGGCCACGGTGATGCCGATCGTGCGAGTGAAATCCTGCTTGCCCAGAGCAAGCCCGAATACCGTCAGGCAGGCATTGTTGTTGGTATGGACGGCGTTCATGCCCTGGAAGCGCTTGTCTACCAGTGCGCGTGCTTCGCGCCATCCCGTAAGGGCGGGGGCCTGGCGCAGGGCCCAGCGGATGTCCCGGGCGAGGCGGCATTTCGCAGGAATCTCGGTCAATCCAAGGCGAAGCGCTTCGAGCGGATCGTCGAGCACGAAGGCGGCGGAAATGGCCGCGGCGAAAAACATCGACCCGTAGATGCCGTTGCGGCGGTGGGAGAGGTACGCGTCGCGATAGGCCAGTTCGGCGGCTTTCTCGGGCCAGCCGGGCGCTGCGTAGGCCCAGGGGTCGCACCGGATATCCGCGCCGATCCATTCGAGATACAGATTGTTGACGATCCCGGCGCGTTGCGCGGACACTCCCCGTTTGAGATTCGTCAGCGCGACGTGCTCGGCCGTGCAGGCCAGGGGGAGATAGTTGATCCAGGCGTCGCCGACCTCCTCCGTTGTAAACTCGGGGCCGCAGGCTTCGAGGATCAACAGCCCCAGAAGCGTATAGCCGAGATCGTCGTCTGCGGGCACGGCGCGGATCTGCCCCTTCAGAAAATCGCGAATCCGGGAGACGAGATAACACGGCTCGCCGGGGTTGGGGTGATCGGACCAGTAATCCCGGGGCGGGAAGGGCGTTCCATTCCGCGCGGCCAGACCTTCCATCGCGTCTATCGTCCAGTTTTCGACGGGCGCACCGAGCACGCAGCCCGCCGCACGGCCCAGCCACGCGCCTCTCAGTCGCTTTCGGTACTCAGCATCGCTCAATTTCTTCGCCAGGACCCGTGGGCCCGCCGGGCGTAACCGGCGGATGGCTTCGAGTTCGTCGGGTTCGGCTTCCCGGAGGTTGCGTGCCCCGGGGAGACGCACCAGGTCCTGACGCGCCTGCTTGAGCGCGCGCCGCAACCGGGCGAGCACCGGCGCGGTCGCTCCGCCTTGTTCGTGCCGCAGATCGGCCCAATCCTGTATCTCGCGCGCGAGCGCTTCAATATCCGGAAAATACGGCATCCCTTACTCCTCCCAGACACGGGTTGCATGAAGAAACTGAGTATGCACTCAGGGGTGTGCTTCTGGCCAATTTTCCGGGAGCACGAAATGGTTCAGCATAATAGTGCTGCAACTTGAGGCGGTGGATTGCAATTCAGCACAAAAAGTCCACCCCCGAATCGGCTGACGCCGATTCAGGGGTGGACTCTCATCGGGTGGGCTCTCACCTTTCATCCGTGCTGGCTGAATCGAGCAGCTTTTATCTCAGAACTCATCAACAGAACAACAAACCCAAAGACCGCGCGCTTTGTATTAGAATGTGCGCTGCTGGAAACGTCCCTCTCGCTGTTTTATAGTGGGGAAGAGAAATCAAGACGAAGGATCCGGCACCCATGCTCCGCGATCAACCTCAATACGGCCGCGCGCCGAAACCGCTTTCCAGATGAGCCGGACTCGGTTTCAGGCGGTGCTGTTCGATTTTTTCGGCACCCTGGTGGACAGCCTCAGCGCCTCAGCCCATCACGACGCGGTCAGGGCGATGGGGCGCCGTATGAACGCACCGGAAGAGGCCTTCCTCGAGCAGTGGCTCCGTGATTACGACGCGCGCGGTTCCGGGCGCTGGTCCACGGTAGAAGACTGCGTGCTCCACACATGCGAAGCCATCGGAGTAACGCCTGACCGGGCGCGCGCCGCCGAGGCCGCACGCATCCGGTCTTCGTTCATTCAGCAGGCCCTCGTATTGCGGCCCGATGCGCGCGGCACCCTCGAGGCGATCAAGGCCCGCGGCCTGAAAACCGGATTGATCACCGATTGTCCGCCTGAGCTTCCCGAGCTCTGGCCGGCCCTGGGGCTGGAACAGCTGATCGATGCCCCGATCTTCTCCTGCGTCGTGAAATTGCGTAAGCCCGACCCGCGCATTTATCAAATGGCCTGCGACCGGCTGGGGGTAGTGCCCGGCGGCTGCCTGTTTGTCGGCGACGGGGGCAGCCACGAGCTCTCTGGCGCCGAAACCGCGGGAATGACCGCGGTCTGCATCCGCGCTGCCAGTGAAGAAGGCTACGATCCCCATCGCGTGGACTCCGAAACCTGGCACGGGCCTCTGGTCAGCTCGCTGAGTGAAATTCTCCCCTTTCTCGGCGCTGGCGAGTGAATCGGCCTTACGAAGATCGCCATCCAGGGCGTGCGAAATTTCCATTCCGGACGAAACGTGCTAGAATCGGGGCGAGTCTATCGATGATCAGGGAGGAAGCTCATGCCCACGTTCGACTATCACGCCATTCGGGCCGAGGGAGACGAGGAAAAGTCCTTCGTGGGAGGCGTAGTGGTCGCCAAATCGCGCCATGAAGCAAAAGAAAAACTGCGTGAGCTGGGCCTGAAGGCCACGATGCTCAAGAAGGCGCGCGGCATCATGGCCGTCCTGAAATGGTTTGAGGCCGACATCCGGTAGCCGTCCCCCTCTCCAGTCTGCCGCGCTGGGACAGTCTTTGCAGGGGGCTGGCCGAAGCTCCCGGATCTACAGCCGTTTATGCGTCCCGTCGCACATGGCGCCATTGCCGCTGTGCTTGCACTGGCAGAGGGCATAGCGTTTCTTGACCTCAATCTTCACCTCGAGCGGAGTAAATGACGTGCTCTTGTGCGAGCCGTCGCACCAGGGCTGCGTCGCGGAATGCCCGCACCGGCACCACCAGTACGTTCCGGGCTCCAGCTCAAGTACCGCGGGGCCTTTTTCGGCGATTTTCGGTTTTTCCATTTAAATGCTCCTGTATGTGCTGCCTTTCCACGGAGAATCCGGGGAGGGAAACGCTAATTGGTTCGAAACGCCGCCACGTTGGGGAGCGCAAGCGTGCGGAGGATCGTGGCTACCGCGCGCGATTTGTTGAGGCAATAAAAGTGCACGCCCGGGCAGGCGCCGCGGCCCACCAGGTCTTCGACCTGCCGTATGGCGTGATACACCCCCACCTCGAACTGGCCCTGAGAGTGGTCGGGATGGGCGTCCAGCCGTTCCATCAGCGATGCCGGCACGTGAGCGCCGCACAGGGCCACAAGACGCTTGACCTGCGGCGCCGTCGTCACGGGCAGGATGCCCGGCACGATCGGAACGTCAATGCCGATGGCGGTGCAGCGATCGCGAAAACGGTAGAAGTCGTCGTTGTCGTAGAAAAGCTGCGTAATGACCACATCAGCCCCGGCATCAACCTTGCGTTTGAGGTTGGCGAGATCCGTGCTGCGATTGGGCGCCTCCGGGTGGGTTTCCGGATAGCCCCCAACGGCCACGCCGAAACCGGGAAAACGCTCCCGGATAAATGCGACCAGTTCGTTGGCATAGCGAAATCCGCCGGGGACCGGGCTGAATTTCTTCTCGCCGGCAGGGGGATCGCCCCGCAACGCCACGATGTAATCGATACCGGCGGCTCCGGCCTCTTCGAGAAACAGGGCCAGGGCGTCACGCGTCGCGCCCACGCAGGTGAGGTGGCTGGCGACCGGGAACGCGTGTTCGCGTTTGAGCCGGCTCGCGATCGCGAGCGTTTTGTCGCGCGTGCTGCCGCCCGCGCCGTAGGTGCAGGTCACAAACGATGCATTGTATTTGGCCAGTTCATCAAAGTTTTCGAAAAGATCGGCTTCCCCTTCGGGCGTCTTCGGAGGGAAGAATTCGTAGGACAGCCCAAACCGGCCATGCGCATAGGTGTCGCGAAGTTGTGCTGATTTTGATGACGTGTTCAAGACGTTCCTTTTCACAGCCCGGACTCAGACATCGCGCACCGCGAAGTCATCCGGGCTCATTTTAGCGCCCGGTACCGGGTTCATCAAGCCTTGACAAGCCGATTGAATTCAAATTTCAGCAGACCGTGCCGTGCGTCAGCTCTGTGGGCAAAAAGCGCGGTATCCCCGTTGCATTCCGGAGGCCGCTAGGATACTATGGGCACGTCGGGGGCAGGAACGCTGAAGAGGGTCTCATGCGAACAAACGGAGATGAACGGAGACGCTATCCGCGCAGCCGCCGCGCCGTGCCGCAGATTGTGCCGGACGACGGCCCCGGTATCCTCAACCATGTCGACAACATCAGCGCCAACGGCGTGCTGTGTCACACCGTGCAGCCTATTCCGCTGATGACCAGGATGAGCATCGCCCTGGATCTCCCCAAGCCGCAGAACCGGCGCATCGAATGCGAAGGGGTCGTCGTGCGGTGTGAACCGCACGAAGTCGGCGACGACCGCTTCAAAGTCGCTATCCTGTACACCAAAATCGACGAGGACGACCAGCGCGCTGTCGAAGAACTCGTCGCCCGGGAAATCGAGGAAGCCGGCATCGAATAACGGCCCCGCCGGCAGGTTGGCGCCAGTCCGGAGGGTGAGGTGGCCCGGCGCGATATCCGCAGCCTTGACCGTGCCTTATTTTTGTTCTGCATGGCCGTGCTGTGCCTGACCGTAGCCTACCCCGCCCTGCGCCTCTTCCTGGTGGCCGCGTTCAACTGGGCACACGAGGCGGTTGTGAACAACCCCGGCCGGGCTGCACTCATCAATACGGCGTTGATGTCGTGCGCTACGGTTGTCACGTCGGGTCTGGTGGGTTCGGGCCTGGCCTTTGCGCTCTCGCGCTACGCCTTTCCCGGGCGCCGCGTTCTGGCTGGACTGGCCTACATGCCGTTCACGCTGCCGCCGCTGGTCGGAGTGTTGAGCTTCTACTACCTGGTGGGAATCGACGGGCTCCTGCCGCGATTCTGCGAACAGCGTCTGGGCATCGGCGGACTGGCCCTGCGGGGCCCGGGCGCCATCCTGCTGGTGCACACCTACTCGTTCTACGTGTATTTCTACGCCATGGCCGGCGCGGCGCTCGAGACCGTCGATGTGTTGCAGCTTGAGGCGGCGCGCACGCTCGGAGCGGGCCGCTGCCGCGTGTTTTTCCGTGTGATGCTGCCCATGCTCAAGCCCGCGCTGCTCGGCGCTGCCCTGCTCACGTTCATGTCGTCCGGCGCCTCATTCAGCGCGCCCTACATCTTCGGCAACCGGTACCCCATGCTGAGCGTCGAAATCTTCAACGAGCGAACCCAGTTCAACGACGCCCGCGCCGCCACGCTCACCGTGCTTCTCGCGGGTTTGTCGCTGTTGGGCGTGCTGGTGCTCCGTTCGCGCCGCAAAACCGGGGGGGGTGGTTCCAAAGGCGTGCGCGTGCCTCTCCGATCGCGCACGGGCCGCCTCCTTGCCACGCTGGCCGCGACGCTGTGCATGGCGGTGGTCCTGCTGCCTCACCTGACCATTCTGTGGCTGTCGTTCGTGGACCACCGCGCCTGGCATACCGAACTCGTGCCGGCCACGTTCACCTGGGCCAACTACCGCGCGATCTTTTCGTCCGCGCAGGGCTTCCTGCCGATCCGCAACAGTCTTTGGATGAGTGCACTCGCTGCGGGGGCCTGCCTGCTGGTGGCGCTGCCCGCGGGATATCTCATCGGACGCGGGCGGCCGGGCGCGTTCTGGGTAAACTTTCTGGTGATGGTTCCCTGGGCCTTGCCGGGCACCGTAACGGCGATGAACCTTATCCTGGCGTTCAATCACCCCCGGTTCTCGCTGGTGGGCACGGTGTGGCTCCTGCCCCTGGCCTATTTCATCCGGAATGTGCCTCTATTGACCCGGATCTCGACAGCGGCCATCGAGCCGTTTGATGCGACGCTGCTCGAGGCGGGGCAGGCCCTGGGCGCCTCCCGATGGTTCTGTTTCAGGCGCATCATTCTGCCACTGATGCTTCCCGCGCTGGCCGCCGGCACCGCCCTCGTGTTCGCCACCTGCCTGGGCGAGTTCGTGTCGTCCATTCTGCTCTATGCTCCAGGAAATGTTCCCATCGCCGTGCAGATCGACACCATGCGGCGCGGCGCGGCAGGGCTGGGTTCCGCATTCGCGTACAGCGTCCTGCTGATGGTCCTCGTGGCCGGCACTTTTGTCTTGTCGCGGCGGTTTACGTCGCGTGTATTCTGATCTGCGGCTGGAAGCCGTGCCGCACGCGCCGGAATGGAACCGGGCCGCTGCGAGGTTGGAATTTCGAAGGTGCATGCGCCACCATATGGCGCGAACGGGGCAGTCATGGTGCCGAAACCCAGGGAGATGGATGGTGTCGTTGCGTGTGAAATTCGGGCTTTTTATTGTGCTCGTCTTCGGACTGGTCACGGCGGCGATGTCGCTGCTTCAGGCCCATTGGGTTCGCACCCTCGTCTTTGAGCAGACCGAGACCCGTATGGAGCAGAACATCCACGCCGCGTGGAATATCCTGCGCACCCGTCAACAGCTCCTGGAAGCGCACGTATCCGCGCTCGCGGAACTGGGCGAACTGGAGGAACAGAGCGAGGCGGGCACGGAGCGGCTGGAGGAAATCCTGCAGCTGTACCGCGAACGATGGGGCCTGGATTTCGTGGCGCTTACGGATACGGCGGGCCGGGTCGTCATGAGTGACGGGGCGCTGCAGGACGGCGCGGCGCTGCCCTTATTTGGAGAAACGGCAGCCCCTTCCGGAAGCGGGCGGGTCCGTTCAGGGTATGCGGTGGCGCAGCCTGAGGTGTTCAGTGCGCCGGAGATACAGGCCCGGCTCGTGTCAGATGGTGGCCCTCAGAATGCCATGGTGCTGATGGCCCAGTACCGGCTGGATGCCAGCTGGGCTCACGAAGGAGACTGGCTGGTGGCGGGCACGGTCCTCAATGGCGCCCATCAACTGGTCGACGCCATTCACCACACCATTTTTCCCAGCGAATTCTACAAAGGAAAACCTCTCGGCACCGCGACGATCTTTCTGGGGCCTGTGCGCATCGCCACCACGGTGTCGCTCGACAATGGAAAACGCGCGCTCGGCACAATAGTCAGTGACGAAGTGGCGGAAAAGGTCCTGAAGCGCGGAGAATCGTGGACCGGCCCCGCGCTCGTGGTCGGCCACTGGTATCTGTCGCGCTACGAGCCCATCCGCACGCCGGACGGGGCGGTGCTCGGCATGCTCTACATCGGCGAACTGAGGCAAATCTATGACGACATCGAATCGCGCACGCTCCTGACCAACCTGACTGTGCTCTTCGCCATCATGATGGGAGCCCTGGCGCTCTCGTTCGTGCTTATCTCGCGCGTACTGCGCCAGGTTGTCGCGCTGGATCGGGCGACAAAGGGTTTTGTGGAAGGAGATTACAGCGCGCGGGCCAACATCGAGACCCGCGACGAGCTGGGCGGTCTGGCCCAGTCATTTAACCGTATGGCGGCGACCATCCAGGGCGACCGCGCGAAAATCATGCGGCAAAACGAGGAAATCGAGAGCGCCAACCGGGGGTATATGGGAATGCTCGGCTTTGCCACGCATGAATTCCGCAATTCGGTCGGCGCGGCCATGTTGAACCTCCAGCTCCTCAAGGAAGGGTCGTTTGGGAAAATCGAGGGCGAGGTATTCGAAGGTATCGACATCGTCGAGAAAAGCCTGCGCTATATCAGCGACATCAGCGATAATTTTCTCCAGCTTTCGCGCATTGAACGGGGCGAACTCAGCGTCACCCAGGCCCGGGTGGATCTGAACAAATCGGTCGTGATCCCCGTGCTTCAGGATAAAAAGGGGATCATCGAACTGCGTAAAATGACGCTGGAAACCGATATCCCTGACGGTTTCAGCCTGACCGCGGACCCGAACCTGATCCGGGTAGCACTGGAAAACCTCGTCGGCAATGCCATCAAGTACGGCCGGGAAGGGGCACGCATCGTCATTGCCGCGCGCATGGTTGGCAATTGGGCGGAGGTCAGCGTCTGGAATGATGGTCCGCCAATCCCTCCCGACCAGTTGAATTCCCTGTTCGAGAAGTTCTGGCGCTGCGATTCGGATACGGTGTCCAGCCGGCGCGGCGCCGGGCTCGGCCTGTTTCTGGTCAAACACATTGTGGACCTGCACGCCGGTCAGGTGGCGGTGGAATCCAGCGAAGAAAAGGGCACGCGCTTCATCCTGCGCTTCCCGGGCAGCTGAATCGCGCGGAGTCAGACTGCGTCCGGTTTGGGCTCATTAATTTTGTAAATAGGTTGTTTTTATTGACTTACATATGCTCCGACCTGCTTTTTCCGCTTGAAAAACTGGATTAACAGGCTGCCGCTGCTTGCAAACGGGCCTGGAGTCTGGTATCACAGCAGCATCTTGACGGCCCGGCTTCGCGGCAGGGGCTAAAGTTTTGGTGCGCTTGAGCCGATGATCGGTGTGTGGCATGGCGCTACAACATGAATCAATACGTAACGTGGAGAGAACCCATGGTTGGAATCAACGGCATTGGCGGTATCCCCGAGCCGCTTCCTGATCGCCCAGCCAACGTCCGCGATCGCAAACGCGAGGTGGAAAATGCCTCTGTGCGCGAGGACGGGGTTCAGATCAGCTCAGAGGCCCGGGAAGCGGCGAGCAGTGCGCGCCTGGCCAGCCTCGTCCGGGGAGGCGACGAAGTTCGCGCCGAGCAGGTGGCGGCGGCGAAAGAACGAATCGAGCGGGGCGATTTCAAGCTGCCGGAAGTGGTGGCAGAGGTCGCGCGCCGGTTGAGCAAGTACTTGACATAAAACCAGGATACCAGCGTATACGGACACGGTTTCACGGCACGAGGATTCTCGTGCTTTTTGTTTTGGCGGGGTCGGCAGGCTGCAGAATGTGGCCGTTCGGCGGGGCGCTTCCGGGTGTGCAAGACGGCATTGCCTCGTGGTACGGCAACGAATACCACGGCCGGCTCACGGCCTCCGGTGAAGTGTTTGACCAGGAAGCCATGACGGCCGCCCACCGGGAATATCCGTTCGGTACCCGCGTTCTGGTCACCAACCTCAAGAATCGCCGGTCTGTTATCGTGCGCATCAACGATCGGGGCCCTTTTATCCGAGGCCGGATCATCGATCTGTCCCGCGGCGCCGCCAGAGAATTAAATATGCTGCGCGACGGCATTGTGCCCGTGCGTGTCGAAGTGCTGGAATGGGGGAGCGGAAAATACCGGTGACGGCCACCCCGTACCTTCCAAAGCGCGCGTTGCAGCTTCACCCCCGGCCTGGCCCTCTGAAAACCTTCATTCCCCTGACCGCGTTGATCTAAATAAGGCCGGACCGCTGCCCCCACAGGTGGGAGCGAGCGGTCCGTTGCCGTGATTACGTTGCCGTGATTACAGTGACCAGCCCTCGCGATAGGGCGTGCGCACGTACTGGTTCGCATCGTCGAGATTCGTTACCGTCATGCGGTCGTTGTCCCATTCGATGGGCGTATCGTCGAAGCGCTTGGCGATATTCCCCAGCGCGCAAATCTCGGAAAGCGGACCGGAGTAGGAAAAGTCGGCACACGCCTTTGTTCCATTCCGGATCGCGCGGACCCAGTCGCCCTCAATGCTTTCGCCTTCAATGCGCGGGATGGACGGTTCCGGCGCCTTGAATTTCTTCATGCGGGCCTCCGGCAGCAGGCGGGGCCGTTCGCCGTAGGTGTCGCAGGTCATCATGCCGTCGCTGCCGACAAACAGGATGCCGCCGGTTGGGTCGCCGATCTGTTCGCCGACCGGCACTCCCGCCGGCCGCGGAATATGAAGTCCCGTATACCACGTGACCGACACGGGCGGCATCTTTCCACGTTTGGGGAACTCGAAGGTCACGATCGCGGACACGGGATGCATCTCGTCCGTGGTGCCGGTCGACGTCGCGCTGATCCGGGAGGGATGGCCGAGATTCAACGCCCATTTCACCGGATCGAGGCTGTGCGCACCACGATCTGCCATCCATCCCGAACCGAACGCCTGAAAGGCGCGCCAGGCCATGGGATGATAACAAGAATGGTACGGCCGTGCCGCCGCAGGCCCCAGCCAGAGATCCCAGTTCAGCGTTTCGGGCACGGACATCGCCTCCTCGGGCACGCGCCCATCCTTCGGACTCCAGCCCGCGTGCCCCCAGGGATAGTACGAATCGGAGCAGAAGGCATGGACTTCACGCACCTCGCCAATAACGCCGGCCTGGATGGATTCCACAACCGTGCGCGTGCCGTTGCCCGCATGCCCCTGGATGCCCATCTGGGTGACGACGCCGGCCTCTGCGGCCGCCTGTGCCAGCATGCGGCACTCGTACACGTCGTGGGCGAGGGGTTTCTGGCAAAACACATGCTTTCCCGCCTTGATGGCCGCCATGGCGATCACCGCATGCGTGTGATCCGGTGTCGCGATGACCACGCCGTCCAGGCCGCTTTCCGCCGCCAGCATCTCGCGGTAATCCACGTACCGCCGCGCGTCGGGAAATGCCTCAAAGACAGGTTTTGCATAAGCGGAATCGACATCGCACAGCGCGACGAACTGTTCGCCGGACAGGTTCCGGATGTTGACCGCGCCCATGCCGCCGAAGCCGATAGCGCCGAGGTTCAGCCGCTCGTTCGCCGGGGTTTTGGCCGCGGCTGCGGATGTAACGATATGTGGCGCAGTGGCGCACGATGCAGCCGACAACGCGGCAGCGCTGGCCAGAAACGTTCTCCGGGACATGTTCTCACGTGCAGTGCATTGCTTCATCAGGCTACCTCCTTCGTGACGCGAGCGCGCCGGCAGGCGCAAATACCAGGGCAGCGCGCCCCCTCCCTCCAACACGATGATCTCCAGGCGCTGGAACAGCATGATCCACGCCCGGGCAGATTTCAAGCGTTCTTACAGCCGCCCGGCCGCGGGGCTAGTCATCAAGCTTCACGTGCACATATTTCTGGCGCGGGCCAGGGGTCATGCCTTCCGCGAACGCGACCCACATGTCGTTGCCGCTGTTGTGATAGATGATGCTGACCAGGGTGCCGTCCACGCACGCGATTCTGGCGATCTCGATGGCTTTTTCGGCGTCGATCTCGCCGTAGCGATCCAGGATGGCATTATACAGCACGTCATTGTCGCGCCCGTTGTGGTTCTTCCAGTAGAGGGCGTCCTCTATCGGTCTGTGGAACGGCTTGAGGTCGGCGCAGGGGTGTGGATTGACGGACTGGTTGTCGGCGTATTCATCGAATCGCGTGTGGCTGGTCAACAGCAGGCGGCCTTTTGCACCCGCGGCATTGGGATCCGCGAGTGCGTAATGATATTGGTTAGTCCGTACCGCCGATTTCATGCGATCAAGGGCCGATTGCAGGTCGCGGTCGAAATAGAGCACGTCGCGCAGAAGAAACGGGAAGGGGATACCGTCCAGCGTTTCGCTGTCGCAGAAATGCCCCATGATTTCACTGACCCCGATCCCTGTGGTGTTCATGCCGCCCACGGACACGCCCAGAACGCCCGCAAACCCGACGACTGCGTGTTTTACCCCATCGTCGGGAGTGTAGATCGCCACGACGGGATAGTCCTGGAGCCCGGTGTCCATGGACCAGTCGAGATTGCGCATCTGGTAGGTCTCGCCATCGAGCGTAGCCGCGCCCCAGGCGGCGAACAGGCTGCAATTGTACTCTGACAAGTCGGGAATGGAGGCCATTTGCTGGAGCACGCTGAACGTGAGTTCAGGATGTCCGGCATCGGCGCAACCATCGGCAACGCCCTGCACTTCGGTGCTCCAGGGCGCCACATCGTAATTTTTTTCCTGCCACAGAGATGCGGTTGCCATGTTGACCATCTCTGCGGGGATTCCGCTCTTTTCGATCAGGGCTTGTGCCAGTTTCGAGGTCGCGGCGATCTGGTCCGCGAGGAGCTTTCCGTACCAGTAGCCCAGTTCGTACCGGTTCCCCTGGATTCGGAGCAGGGTCAGGGCGTCTTCGCCCTCGCCAATGATCTCGGCTGTGCCCGAACCGCCGATGGTCGCCGGACGGGCGCAACCGCGCGGCTCAGCTGAAAGCGCCGGGCCAGCGGCGGCTTCGCCCGTATCCCCGGCCGCAGCGAGTGCGCCGACCTGGGGCGCGGCTTTCTCTTCCTGGCGCATTGAAGCCAACACCGGAAATCCCAGCGCCAGAACCACCAGCAGGCCTCCCGCGCAGCTCAGAAGGGTGTAGAGGCCCTTGCGCAGCGACCGCGCCGGCCGATGGGCTCCCGCCGCCGGGTCCGGCAGCGGCGGAAGGTCCAGCAAACCAGACAGGTCTGGCAGGCCGCTTCCGCCATTGGAAGAGTCCGCGCCAGCGCCCAGCAGGCTGGCCAGATCCGTCGGGCCATCAAGCGCAGACACGTTGTCCTGCTGAATGCGGGCTTTCAGCTCCCTCGCCTTATCGTCATCAAACCATTGGATCAACTGATCGCAGACGGCGATGGCCTCCGCGTGGCGCTGCAACTCCGCCAGGCACTGAGCCCGGCCGTACATAACTTGTTTCTGTGTCGGGAACGCCGTATTCAGCTCGTCAAGCAGCATCAACGCTTCCACATAGTGTTTTTGCGAAAACAGCTGTACCGACTGTTGAAACTTCTGCGATGCTGTAGCCTTATCCATGCACATGACCCTCACTCGATAGATCTCGTCAAGGAAGGCGCCCGCGACTTTCGGGGCACACGATGCCTCACTTTAGTGTTTTCCTGCCGGAGAATTCAAGTTTTCAAGCCGCGCCGTCTGAAATGTGGCCTGGAATGGCATCGCCGCGCCATTTGCCATCTTACCGCAGTCTGGAGGGCAAAACGATGCCCGGACAGCCATTCTTGGACGGTCTGGGTACGTCTGGAGGAAGAATGGCGGGGGTCCACCCCGTCCACGTGGCCCACGCTCTCACGCCCTGAGGCCGCCGGCAGCCGTTCAGGGTTCACCCCCGGCCACACGCGCTGTGCGAGGCGAATTCTGGAATCTCCGGTGCCGTTTCTTGTATGCTCACGGCCGGTGTTGAGGGTAGTTCACGGCGCGCCGTGACTGTATACACGCATCGTTCTGATGCCGTTTTCCGCGCGGGTTTTCTGCTGTTGCCTGCGGTAATGCCATGCAGGGCACACCCGGGACGAGCGGGAACGGCCGGAAACGGCGCCAGGGCACGAGAGGTATCATGGCTGGCACGAAAGAGATCATTCTGTCGGGGATTCGTCCGACGGGCCGCTTGCATTACGGCAATTATTTCGGTGCGATCCGGAATTTCATCGATCTGCAGTCGCAGGACACCATCTGCTACTATTTCATCGCGGATTACCATGCGCTGACGACCATTACGGAGCGCGAGGATTTCTATCAACAAACCATCGAGATGCTGCGGACCTACGTGGCCTGTGGGCTGGATCCGGCGAAGTCGGTCATTTACCGCCAGAGCGATCTGCCCTGCACGGCGGAACTGGCGCTGCTGCTGGGGATGATCACCAACATCGGATTTCTCGCCCGCGGCACCACGTACAAGGACAAGATGGGCAAACTCGAGGAGGGGCCGGGGGGCGTCGACGGCAACCCGCTGTCGTATGGTTTGCTCGGCTATCCGGTGCTGATGGCGGCGGACATCCTGATCGTTCGGGCCAACAAGGTACCGGTGGGCGATGACCAGCGCCAGCATCTCGAAATGGCCATCGACATCGCGCAGCGGTTCAACAGCCGGTTTGGGGAAACGCTCACGCTGCCCGAAGGGATCGCGCGCAACGCCCTGCGCCTGCCGGGCCTGGACGGCGGAGCGAAGATGGGCAAAAGCGAGCACAACACGCTCGACCTGCTCGACGATGCGGCCACGGTGCTGAAAAAGATCAAAGCGGTGCCTACCACGACCGATCCCGAACCCCTGGGCACGGACAGCGATCATCCGGATGACGTCATTCCACGGATGCCCAACAGCGTGGGCGCCCTGTACCGCCTGTTGAATCTGCTGGCTCCGGAAGCGGTGTACCTGGATTTTGTGGGAAAATACCGCCGTCGTGAGAAATTCTACGGCACTTTAAAAACCACGCTGGCGGAGTATGTATCGGCATTCAACGCGCCCATCATCGAACAATACAACGCGCCCGGCAACTCACGTGAGGCGGTCGAGGAATTCCTGCGCGAGAATGCCAGGAAGGTCACGCCCGTGGCACTGGACACCGTCGAGACGGTTCGTGCGGCCATGGGCATCGGCCGGAGCCTGTACCGGGCGTAACGCGGTCAGCCGCGCGGGAGGGTTGCCATGCACATCCTGATTGTCGGGGGGACTCGCTTTCTGGGTGCGGCGGTGGCCCGTGAACTCGTGACCCGCGGGCACCGGGTTTCGCTGCTTCACCGCGGGACAACCTCTGGCAATGTGCCGCCCGAAGCCGAGCACCTCCTGGGCGACGCGCGCGACCGCGCCTTTGTGGAATCGGTGCTCCAGCCCGGCCGCTTCGACGCGGTCGTGGACACGATCCTGACCTCCGACGACCTCCAGTGGTACCTCCCGCTGCTCCACAAGACCGTGGGCCAGCTCGTGCATTGCGGGTCGACGGGGGTGTACGCGCCGATGACGACGGTGCCCGCGCGCGAATACGATCCGACTCCATGCGCACCGGAACTGGGCGGATTCGCAGAAAAACTCGCGCAGGACCGAGTGCTGCTGGAATACCACGAACACGCGGGCTTTCAGGTGTGCTCGTTGCGTGTGAGCAACGTGTTTGGCGCGGGCGACGTGCCGCTCGACATCTGGGGGGCGCGGAATCCGCAGTATTTTCAGCGTTTGGCCGATGGCGAAGAGATCTGGCTTCCTGGAGACGGCACGACCCTGCTCCAGCCCGTGCATGTGGACGACCTGGCGCGGGGGTTCCGGGCCGCCGTGGAAGCTCCGTCCCGCACAACCGGACAGATCTTTAACCTGTCGTCGGATCGGGCGGTTACATTGACCCGATACGCCGAACTGGCCGCGGAACTGCTGGGCTCTGCATCCATGTTTCGCTGCGTGCCCATGGAGGAGATCCTGGCGACAGGCCGCGCGAACGAGGCCGGACTCCGCTTCATTTGTGAGCATATGTGCATCGACAGCTCAAAAGCGGGCCGCGTGCTCCATTATGAGCCGAAAGTCTCTGTGCGGGAGGGCCTTCGAGACAGCCTCACCTGGATGATCGACACGGGGCGGCTGCGGGCTGAACGGCCTGCATAATCCGGCCTTTCCATTCATAACCAATCGTGATAAACTCTACTTTGCACATCTTGTGCAAAAAAGGCTGCAAGATCACATGAAAAACCGAACCCTGCAGGTCGTATATATCCTCTGCTCGACGTACGACGACGAGGGGTATCCCCTGCGGTTTTACCGCGGGATTCTGCCGTCGAATACGCTGAACTGCCTTCGTTCGCTGACGCTGGACGTGGCGACGAGCGGCGCGCTGGGCGACAATGTGTCCGTCCAGGTATCCATTTACGACGACACCGTCGAACCGATCCCGGTGCGGCGCATCGCCCGGAAACTCCGCCGGCGCAACACCGAGCTTCTCGTCGGGTTGGTCGGGGTGCAGTCGAACCAGTTCATCCGGGCCACAGATCTCGCCATGCAGTTCCGCGATCTGGGGGTGCAGGTCGTAGTGGGCGGATTTCACGTCAGCGGCATGCTGGCCATGTTCGATGACGTCACGCCGGACCTGCAGCGCCTGCTCGACCTGGGCGTATCGCTGTTTCAAGGCGAAGCGGAGGCCCCGGACGCGCTGGCCGGGCTCTTGCGCGACGCGCTGGCCCGCGAACTGCAGCCCATCTACCGTCAGACGGCGTATCCGGTACTGACCGATTCGGGCGCGCCCGAACCGGACCTCGGCTATCTCAAACATTTCAAATGCAGCTCGATGGGCACGCTCGACACGAGCCGGGGCTGCCCGTTCGGCTGTTCGTTCTGCACCGTCATCAACGTCCAGGGGCGCCGCCTGCGGAGCCGGTCGGCCGAGTGCATTCTCCAATCGATCCGCAGGAGTTACGAGCGCGGCATCAACATGTGGTTCTTCACCGACGACAACCTGGCGCGGAGCCCGGTCTGGGAGGAGCTTTTTGACGGGCTGGCCGCGATGCGTGACGAAGGGATGGACATCACCTTCATGATGCAGGTGGACACGCGCGCATACGCCATTCCCGGTTTTGTCGAAAAAGCGCAGCGCGCGGGGTGCTACATGGTGTTCGTCGGGATGGAAAGCGTCAATCCCAAAAACATCGAAGCGATGGACAAGCGCCAGAACGATGTTGAAGATTACGCGCACATGGTCGAGGTCTGGCACCAGGCGGAAGCCCTCGTGCACGTGGGATACATCATCGGCCTGCCGGACGACACGCGTGAGTCGGTCCGGCGCGACATCGAAACGCTCATGAACGAGGTGAAAGTGGACGAGGCCTCGTTTTTCATGCTGACGCCGCTGCCGGGTTCGGCTGACCACAAGCGCATGGTGGAGGAGTGCGTCCCGATCGACGCGGATCTCAACAATTATGACAGCCTCCACGAGACCTTCCGGCATCCGCGCATGTCGCCGGGTGAATGGACCCTGGCGTATAAGGACGCATGGGAGACGTTTTACAGCAAGGAAAACCTGGTGAACGTGCTGTTGCGCACGCCGCGGACCCGGTACTGGCAGATGCTGTGGATCGGCATGTGGTACCGCTACGCCACGCTCGAAGGCAGCCACCCCATGTTCACGGGCCTGCTGAAACGCCGCGAACGCAAAGCGCGCCGGCCGTCTTTTCCGCGGGAAAGCCTGCCGCGCTTCCTGTGGCGCTGCGCCAGGGAGACCGCCTGGACGCTCCGCACCTATGTGCAGATCTTCTTTGAATTTCAGGAAATCTGGATGTTGACCCGCAAGCCGGACGACCCGAAATGGGCCACCCTGGCCGAATTGCGGGGAACCTGGGCCCGCCTGCAGGACCGCCTCAGCGAATCCAACCTGAAGGGCCGCTACGACGTGGCGGCGCAGGAGATCCGGGCGGCGCTCACTTCGGCCGCTGAACGGCTGCAGCAGTTGAGCGACAGTTCCCGGGCGCAGAGCCGCCGGGTGAGCAAACGCCTCGCGAAACAGGCCGAGGACATCCGGCAGTACCTGAGGGGTTTTGAAGTGCAGCTGCCGACCTGGCGAACCATCGCCGATGCCGAACGTTTCGTGGCCGATTCGCTCGTCAAGCGATACGAGGAACTGGCAATACGCCACGTCGCCCGGCGCCGGAAGTTCAATGCGTACCGAAGGGACGTAATCGCACGGTTCAGGTCATGGCGCTTTCTCACGCTCAACGTATTGCTGCTGCCGCGCATGTTCGTGGTCGAACTGCTGTTTGGCGTGCGGTTCATGTTCAGTTTCCTGACCCACGCTTGACACAGATGCGTCGGCGTACGGGTGTGCGCCGTACCTGACTATGAATTACCGTTTTCTGGACCATACCGCGGACGCGCGGGTCGAATGTACCGGCGCCACGTTTGCGGAGCTGCTGGAGGCGGCCGCACGCGCGCTGGCCGCCGTAGCGTTCCGGCACGTGGCAAACCACGGCGAAGAAGTCCGGCGTGTGGTCTCGATCAAGGCAAACGGGCCGGAAGACGCCATAGTGCGGTGGCTGCAGGAACTCATTTACCTCATGGATGTGGAGCGGCTTGCTCCAGTGCGGTTCGAGTTCCGGCAGGCCAGCGCCCAGAGCATCGAGGCGGTCGTGGACGGCTGTCTCTACCAGCCGGAAGACCGCCAGGACGAAGTCAAAGCGGCCACCTACCACGGAATGGACGTTCGGCAAACCGAAACCGGATGGCGCGCGGAAGTCATCTTCGACCTGTGATAACGCAGTGAGCAGCATGTCGTGGCGGGCATCGAACTGAGACAAATTAACGAGTACCTCTGGGAAATCCCAAAGCGGGGCAAGATGCGCGTGCCCGGGCGGATCTACGCCGACCGGCAGCTCATCCGGAAGATCCAGGCGGACAACGCCGCGGCCCAGGTGGCGAATGTGGCGTGTCTTCCGGGCATTGTGGGCTATTCACTGGCGATGCCGGATGCACACTGGGGCTATGGCTTTCCCATTGGCGGCGTCGCAGCCACCGACCCCGACAACGACGGAGTGATCTCGCCCGGCGGCGTCGGTTACGACATCAATTGCGGCGTGCGACTGATGACCACGGGCCTGGACTACGGGGAGCTGCGGGCCCGGATGCACGACATCGTGAATGGCCTGTACCGTGACGTCCCGTGCGGAGTGGGCTCGAGCGGCGCTATTCCCAGACTCAGCCCGAAGGACATGCGGCAGGTACTGACCGACGGCGCGGCCTGGGCCGTCGAGCAAGGCTACGGCAGGCCCGAAGACCTCGCTCACACCGAGGAGCGCGGGCGTCTCAACGGCGCCGATCCCGGGGTGGTGTCGGACCGCGCGAAGAGCCGGGGCGAAGACCAGCTCGGCACGCTCGGTTCCGGTAACCATTTCCTCGAACTGGGCGTGATCGACCGCATCGTGGATGAGGACGCTGCCGCGGCGTTCGGGTTTCGCGAAGAGCAGGTCACGCTCATGATCCACAGCGGCAGCCGCGGGCTGGGATACCAGGTCTGCGACGATTTCCTCCAGGTGATGATGCGTGCCGCCGCGCGATACGGGATCGATCTGCCGGACCGGCAACTGTGCTGCGCGCCCGTCAAAAGCCAGCCGGGACGCGATTATCTGGCGGCCATGGCGGCCGCGGCCAATTATGCGTGGGCCAACCGTCAGATCATGATGTGTCTGGCACGGGAATCGCTTCAGAATACGCTCGGGGCGTCGGCCGCCTCGCTGGATATGCGGCTGGTCTATGATGTCTGCCACAACATCGCCAAGTTCGAAATGCATGATGTCGACGGCGAGCGCCGCCGCTTGTGTGTGCACCGGAAGGGAGCGACGCGCGCGTTTCCGGGCGACCGCGAAGAAGTGCCGGCGGCCTACCGCCTCGTGGGTCAGCCGGTCCTCGTGCCGGGCGACATGGGCACGGGCTCCTGGATCTGTGCAGGCACCAGCAAGGCCATGCGCGAGACCTTTGGAAGCGCCTGCCACGGCGCCGGGCGCGTCATGAGCCGCACCTCCGCCCGCAAAGGCGAGAACGCCGCCACCCTGTTGCGCGAACTGGAAGAACAGGGCGTCATCGTGATGGCGCGCAGCAAAAAGACCGTCACCGAGGAAAGCCCCAGCGCGTACAAAGACATCGATGCGGTGACGGCCGTCCTGGACACCGCCGGGATCGCGCGCCGCGTCGCACGCATCCGGCCGGTTGGCGTAGTGAAAGGCTAAAGCACGCACGAGGCGCGGCGCATCCCGCCCCCTGGCAGTTCGGAATACCTTTCGTATGGAGGACTGTTTTCGTATCGTCAAGCGGCGCAGTACGAAACCAGGGAGCAGGGACAATGAAACACCTGCATGTCGTCACGCGTGAAAAATCAGTGCGTCCAGCCGCGATTGAGCCGATGCTGCTGGCGGCTGCACTGCCGCTCAAAAAGAATATTCCCCTGAGTCCGCGTTAATACCGCTGGAGCCCATCATTCCCGGCCGCAAGACTTGTTGTGGCCGGAGAGTTGTAGAGCGGCCGAGCTTCGAAGCTGCAGCGGCTCACTGGGAAGGGAGCGGGGGCGGAGCGGCGCTCATGGGCGCGGGCTGCACCTCCACGGTGTCTTTTGAGATCGCCCGCAGCACGTGTGCATAGCTGCCCTGGGTAAGGCCTTGCCCCTGGGTGACGGCATGAAAGGTCACGGGCTCCGCCTCCTCGCCTGCAGCAAGGCGAAGGGCCACCGCGCCCTGGCCTATGCCCGCGCCAGGAATGGTGAGCGTGATGTGCGCGAGCCGTCCCACCGCATCCTGGGCAGTCCAGGGGCGCTTTTGTGCTTCCTGGGCCTCACGCCGGCGCGCCAGCCACAACTCGAAGCCGAAGGCGATCGCTCCCGCCAGCAGGGCCAGTGACTTGACACGGCTAAACGTGATAAGAAAGGTGAGCGCCAGGCCGGACAACCCGAAGACAGTCAAGGTCACCACAACCGTCCGGAACGAAATGGCCTCAAAAAAACTGTACACATTGCGATGCTGCCGGTGGTACACGGCATCAATCATATCGCCCACATTAAACGCGAAAAACCGCTTTTTCCGTTTGGTCGTCAGCTCCTCACCGATCACCAGCAAGGTCATCATGCTGCCGACAAGCCCCAGCAACACATAGATTGGAACCCAGTCACGCATTATTCGCACTACCTTCTAACACTATTCCTGCGAACCTTGGGCTGTCTGAACCTGGCAAGGTGCGGACGGCTTTTTGCCGCGCCACCAGCACGGCAGGGCCGCGTCCGCAGCCCTCTAACGAACTAAAAGCACTGCCCGGCTGAAAACTCAGCCGATGGCGGCTTATCGGGTCAGTTCAAACGAGCCGATCTCTATATCTGAGATCTATTCTTTAACGAGGCAAGAAGTTCCATATTCTTTCGGGCGGGGTCACAGTGAATACCGGCAGGATCAGGCATGGGCAGGCAGCGGGCCGCTACCTGCATACAAAAGGCTGGCCGTGCGAATCCTCACGCAACAGATGCCTGCGAAAAGGCCGTACCCTGAGCTTCCTGGCGGAGCTTGGCTACGGCTTCCACCGCACATTCGGGGCAGTAGCCATAGCTGATGCGCACCAGCGGAGACAGGGCGTCGTCCGCAGAATGCCACCGGTCCTCGAGGCGGATTCTCTTGCACACGCAACATTGAACTTGCATCGCCATTGCTTTCACATCCTTGTCATTGCGGCCCTCATGGCCGGGCTGTTTGCACTTTAACAGAAGCATTTTGCGTGCCAGACAACCGGTACCGGACGCCGTGCAAGGTTAACTGTTTACAAACAAGCGGCTTGGACAGGATGTGTGCGCCGCTGGGGCCGCAATCTGCCTTCCGTTTTCAGGGTCCGGGGCGCGGAAAAAGATGCCGGGCTGTCAGAATTCTGGCGTTGAGAGACGTTTCCGTTTTCAAATGAAGCATTTCCGGCGGTGTATGGCGTGAGCGATACGGCACTTGCGGCTTGAAACCAGAGCCTCATTCAGAGTATACAATGTCAAGCGAAGAGCATCCTCCAGAGGTATTGACCAATTCATGATCGTACTTACCGGCGTCACGAAATATTACGGGCCCATTGCTGCCGTCGAAAACGTGACCTTTTCCGTGGAAGCAGGGGAAGTGATTGGCTTTCTGGGGCCGAATGGCGCCGGAAAGACCACGACCCTGCGCATTCTCACGGGATTTACGGCGGCATCGCGGGGAACGGCGAAAATCGCCGGGTTTGATGTCAACGACCATCCCATCGAGGTCAAGCGGCGCGTAGGCTATCTCCCTGAAAGCGTGCCGCTGTACCGGGAGATGATTGTCCGCAAGTTCCTGGGCTATGTGGCGGAAATCAAGGGGTTGCAGGGCAAGAAACGCCAGCACGAAGTGGGGCGGGTCATGGAGCGCTGCGGCCTCTCTCACATGGCCGGGCGCACCATAGGCAACCTGTCGAAAGGCTACCGCCAGCGGGTAGGCCTGGCGCAGGCCCTTCTCGGGAACCCGCCCGTGCTGATCCTCGATGAACCGACGGTCGGACTGGACCCCCGGCAGATTGTCGAGATTCGAGACATGATCAAGAGCCTGGCCCGGGAACATACGGTGCTGCTGAGCACGCACATCCTGCCGGAAGTCGCGATGGTCTGTGAACGCGTGGTGATTATCAACCGGGGCCATGTTGTCGCTGAGGACAGCATGGCGAATCTGGCGGGCGCGAGTGGCGACAAACGCGTTTTTGACGCGGACATCCTGGGCGATGAGACGGCGGTCCGGATCACCCTGGCCGGCGTGCGCGGCGTGCGTGAGGTGGTGGTCGAATCCAGTGGCTGTTACCGCATCACGACCGACCCCGACGAGCGGATGGGGGTGCTCCTGACCACCGCGCTGGTGCGGGCAAACCACGGCGTCGACAATCTCCGCGAGCGCACGCGTACCCTCGAGGACGTCTTCATCGAGGCCATCGGAGCCGACGAGGGCGATGCGGCATGAGAAATACCTGGGCGGTCTGTAAACGCGAATTCATCTGCTTTTTCATTA
>DAOSJS010000003.1:0-37790 GCA_035367355.1 Candidatus Hydrogenedentota bacterium | reverse complement strand
CGACATGCGGCTGCAGGCACTCGGCGATCCGGATCCGCAGCGGCTTGCGTCTGTGACCCGGGGATTCCTGGGCGCTTTGAATCAGGCGCCCGAGATCATGTTTGCTTTCACGGGGTATGCGGCAGACACACCCAACCTTTATGTGGACGTGAACCGTGCAAAAGCTGAATCGCTGGGTGTGCCGGTAGCCAGCATCTTCACGACCCTGCAGGGATACCTGGGCTCCCGCTACGTCAACGACGTCAATTTTGGGAGCCGCGTCAATCAGGTGTATATCCAGGCGGACTGGGAAGACCGCAAAGATGCCGAGGACATCCGGCGGCTGTACGTGAAGAACCGGCGCGGTGAAATGGTGTCGATGGACAGCCTGGTCACCTTGCGCACAATTACGGCCCCGCGCGTGATGACCCGCTTTAATCTGTTCCCCAGCGCAGCCATCACCGCGTCGACGATGCCTGGCATCAGTTCCGGGCTGGGGATGCAAGCCATCGAGCGCGTTGCCGCCGAGACGCTTCCCGAAGACTACGGCGTGGCGTGGTCGGGCATGAGCTACCAGGAAAAGCAGACGGGCAGCGAAGGGCTGGTGCTGGTGGCGCTGGCGCTCGTGTTCGGCTACCTGTTCCTGGTGGCGCAATACGAGAGCTGGACGGTGCCGGTGCCGGTGATCCTGTCGTTGCCGACGGCCATGCTGGGCGCCGTGCTGGGCCTCAAATTCACCGGCATGTCTCTGAGCATCTACGCCCAGCTGGGGTTGATCATGCTGGTGGGCATCGCGAGCAAGAACGCCATTCTTATCGTGGAATTCGCGCGCGACAGCCGTGAGAGCGGCGGAAAGAGCATTCTGGACGCGGGTACGAACGCGATGTATGAGCGGTTTCGTCCCGTGCTGATGACGGCCTTTACGACGTTTCTGGGCACGCTTCCGATGGTGCTGGCCACGGGCGCGGGTTCCGGCGCCCGGCGTTCGATCGGCACCACCCTGTTTGCCGGCATGACGCTGGCCACCGTCCTGGGTATTTTGTTTATTCCGGCTCTGTATGTGATGTTCCAGGCCACGCGTGAACGGCTGAAACGAGTGCTGCATATCTCGCCGACCACACAGCAGCAGGAGGAGATTTCATGATGCGCCGCATCCTGCAGCGTATAGCTTGTGCGCTGACCCTTGTGTATACCGGATGTGCCACGGTAGGCCCCGATTATGTTGCGCCCGAGATTCCCGAGGCCCCGGTAGAAGATGTCCTTCAGAAGGGTGATGGCGAGGCCACGGCGGAGTCGGGGCCCGTTACCGCGGAGCTGCTTGCAGACTGGTGGCAGACCCTCGAGGATCCTCTGTTGACGGAGCTCATCCGGGACTCGCTCGAAGGCAACCTGAACATCCGCCAGGCTCAATCGCGCGTGCGTATGGCCCGGCAGATCGCCGGGATCGCCGAGGCCGGCCTGTATCCCCACGTCGATGGCGCGGCTGCGTATCAGCGCAGCCGGATGAGCCAGAACCGGGTAGAAGGGCCCTCGCAGACCGATAAAGTGCAGGGCGCGGCGAGAAATGTCGCGGCGGCGATGGGCGCCGCGCAGAACTGGTCTCTGATGATGCAGGACCCGTCCCGGGGCATCTTGACGGTGCCGGGTCAGATCGCGTCGTGGCCGTTCCCGCGGGAAGTGGATTGGGAGAGCGATTTTTACCGGGCTGGCGTTGACGCGGCCTGGGAGATCGATCTTTTCGGTGGAACCCGCCGGGCGATCGAAGCTGCGGAAGCCGACGTGGATGCGGCGCATGAGAACCTGAACGCGGCCTGGGTATCGCTTGCGGGCGACGTGGCGCGAAGCTACATCGCGCTGCGCACGTATCAAGCCCGGCTGGCGGTGGCCGAATCGAACCTGCGGGCCCAGGAAGAGACCTATACACTGCTCGATTCGCTTTATCAGTCGGGCCTGCGCGATGCGCTGGCTGTGCAGCAGGCACGCTACATCATGGAAAACACCCGCGCGCTGATCCCGCCGCTGCACAGCGGGCTCGAAGCGGCCATGAACAGCCTGGCCGTGCTGACCGGCGTCATGCCGGGCACGCTGCATGAGCGGCTGAACACCACGGAGCCGATCCCGGTCGCCTCCCTTAAGGTTGTCACGGGGATACCGGCCAATACCTTGCGCCAGCGGCCCGACGTGCGCATGGCCGAGCGCGCCCTGGCCGCACAGACTGCGCGGGTGGGCCAGGCCGAGGCCGAGCTCTACCCCAAATTCTTCCTGGCCGGCTCGATCGGTCTGGAATCGATCAGCTCGGGAACCCTGTTGAACAGCGACAGCAGGGCGTGGAATGTCGGCCCGCGCGTTTCCTGGCCGATCTTCCACGCGGGCGCCATTCGCCGGAACATCCATGTGCAGACCGAACTGCAGGAACAGTATCTGGCCGCATACGAAAACACCGTGTTGAACGCGGTCCGTGAAGTGCGTGAAGCCCTGGTGGATTATGCGGAGGAACAGCAGCGCCGGCAATCGCTGACGCTGGCGGCCGACGCCGCCCGCAACGCGCTCGAAGTGGCGCAGGACCAGTACAATAACGGGCTGCGCGACTTCAATAACGTGCTGGATGCGCAGCGGTCGCTTCTGTTATATCAGGAACAGCTGGCTCTGAGTGAAGGGGCCATCTCAGCGAACCTGGTGCGTCTGTACAAAGCGCTGGGCGGCGGATGGGGGCCCATGACGGAGGCCCAGGCGGTGGAGCCGCCGCCATTCTGAACGCCCGGAGCGCCCCGGCGGGCCGGGGCTCTGAAGCCCTGAGCACCAGAGAACGTCAGGCTGAGGTAGCAGAAATGGCATCCGTGCCGATCGTGCCCGGCTGCGGATGCGGGAGCATTTCCCTGGGTGCGCAGTGGAGATCGCCCGTGGATCCGTCATTGTTGGAATTGGCTGCGGCCATAGAAGCCTTCGTACAACACCACGACCCGTGCTCAAAACAAGAATTGCAGCAGCATTTCCAGCTTTCCGAGACGGCCTGCGACCAAACCCTGCACTGGCTTGCGGCTCATGGCCATCTCACACTCGAGCCAAGCGGCGACGACACGGTGATCCGGGCCTCGTGGCACGAGGAGTGAGCCCGGCATTGGCCGCGGCGGCGGGGGAATACGGCGCCATTGCCGCCAGTGCGGGCTAATGAGCCTGTTCAGCCACGCCTTTTCCCATCCCCCTTAACGGTCCTGCCGGCTGCGCAAAAGAAAAGCGCCGGCTCCAAAACGGTGCCGGCGCAGAATGTGCAGAGTGAAAATGGCGCGGGATTACATCATCCCGGGCATACCGCCGCCCATGCCGCCCATGCCACCCATACCGCCAGGGCCTCCCGGGCCTGCCGCAGGTTTCGGCGGTTCGGGGATCTCGGTCACCAGGCACTCGGTGGTGATGAAACAGCCGGCGACGCTGACGGCGTTCTGAATGGCCGACCGGAGGACTTTGGCGGGATCGATGATGCCAGCCGCAGCCAGATCTTCGTATGTGCCTGAGGCAACGTTGAGTCCGATGGCGCCTTTAGCGGCCTCCACCTTTTTCGCGACAACGGAGCCTTCGAGCGCGGCGTTGTTCGCGAGTTGCACGAGCGGTTCCAGCAAGGCACGCGACATGATATTGACGCCGATCTGCTCGTCGCCGTCGAGCTGGAGGGATTTGAGGCTGCTTCGTGCGGCGATATAGGCGACTCCGCCGCCGGGCACCCAGCCTTCTTCAATCGCCGCGCGCGTTGCGTTGAGGGCGTCCTCGGTGCGGGATTTCTTTTCCTTGAGCGCGGTTTCAGTGACGGCTCCGACGCGGACCACTGCGACGCCGCCGGCCAGCTTGGCGAGGCGCTCCTGGAGCTTCTCGCGGTCGTAGTCGGACGTGGTGGTTTCGATAGCGCGGCGAATGGTCTCACAGCGGGCGGTGATGTCTTTTTTCTTGCCGGCACCTTCGATGATGGTGCAATCATCTTTGGTGATTTCGACACGTTTGGCGCGCCCGAGGTCTTTAAGGTCGACGCCTTCGAGCTTGGTGCCCAGGTCTTCGGAGATGAAGAGCCCGCCGGTCATGATGGCGATGTCGCGAAGGATCTCTTTGCGGCGGTCGCCGAAGGCCGGCGCCTTGACGGCGGCAACGTGGAGGATGCCACGGATGCGGTTGACCACGAGCGTCGCGAGGGCCTCGGCCTCGACGTCCTCCGCGATGATGAGCAGCGGTTTCCCGGTCTGGGCAATGCTCTGCAGAAGGGGCAGCATATCTTTCATGCTGCTGATTTTCTTTTCGTGGATGAGGATCAGGCAGTTTTCGAGCACCGCCGTCATGTTGTCGGGGTTGGTCACGAAATAGGGAGACAGATAGCCGCGATCGAACATCATGCCGTCGACGACTTCCATCTCGGTTTCCAGACCTTTTCCTTCCTCGATGGTGATGACGCCGTCGTCGCCCACTTCCTCGATGGCCGTGGCGATCATCTTGCCGATCTCGGTGTCGCCGTTGGCGGATACGGTGGCGAGGTGCTCAATATCCGACGAGTCACGGACCTTCTTGCTCTGTTTCTGGATGGATTCGATCACTTTGGCAAGTGCTTTGTCGAGGCCGCGCTTGATGTGCATCGGGTTGGCGCCGGAGGTCACGTGGCGCAGGCCTTCCCGGATCAGCACCTGCGCGAGGATGGTCGCGGTAGTTGTGCCATCACCGGCCACGTCCTGGGTCTTGCTTGCGGCCTGCCGCAGCATTCGGGCGCCCATGTTGGCATAGCCGTCTTTCAGTTCGATTTCCTTGGCGACGGTCACGCCGTCCTTGGTGATGCTGGGGGAGCCAAACGACTTTTCCAACACCACGTTGCGGCCTTTGGGGCCTAACGTGACTTTGACGGCGTCGGCTAAGGTATCCGCGCCGGTCAACAACGCAGTCCGGGCTTCCTGGTCAAACGCCAGCTTCTTGGCCATAATGCACTATCCTCCACTCTGCTGTGCTGTGTTCGCGCATACCCCGCATGGGCGGGGCCGTGGCTGCTTCTTCCGTACTATCTTGTAAACGGTTTTACGCAAAGGTTTTGGCGCTGGTACACGGACGCATGGTGCGCACCGTTGTTGCCTGAACGCCCGGTTCGGCCTCTTGGGGAGCCGCTTAGCACTCATTGCGCCTGAGTGCTAACAAACGCGGATACTACCACATGCCCAGGCGCCTGTCAAGCGCCCGGACACCTTGGGCGTCTGCCCGGTACTCGCGCATGAAGCTATGGTGTGAAAGAAGTTAAGCACGAAGCGGGCTTATCCAACCGGATTTCGTCCGCTGCAACTTTCGTCTAATCCTTGAGCCCGGCATTTTCGGTTTTTATAGCTTCTGGAGCCACTCTGATACCGGCGAATGCCATCCCGGCTGGGAATACAGGGAGTTTCTGTTTCTACCCGGGCGCCCGGGGTCTACTTCGAATATTCGGCGGTGACGGTGCTGGTGAGTCCGCCGCGGGGATTGCAGACAATGGAGATCTTCATCCGGCAGGGCTGGCATGCGGCGACCAGGTCTTCGAGCATACGGTTAACGAGGTGTTCGTACCAGATCCCGACGTCGCGGTACGAAAGCAGGTAGTATTTGAGCGAACGGAGTTCGAGGCACAGCTCGCCGGGAGTGTAGGTGATGGTGATGCGAGCAAAATCGGGCAATCCGGAAAAGGGGCAAACGGAGGTAAATTCGGCGGTTTCGGTGACGATTTCAAGGCTGTTGCCGATGGGTTTTCCGGCGAATTCGTAAGGAAAACACTCGAGAAGGCCGGATTCGATGGCCTCGGGCCCTTTGAACGGGAGGGTCTTGTCAAGGGCTTTGAATTGCTCCTTTGCGGGCCTATTCTCCATAGTACGTGCACCTCGCGGAAGGGGTTTCCTGGACGGCGACTGCGCGGATGCCGGCGGGGCAGGCCGCGAGCCGTTGCCAGAGCCAATGGCAGATCACTTCACAGGTGGCGATTTCGAGCCCGGGCACATCGTTCAGGCACGTGTGATCCAGGAGTTCGTAGACGTCGCGCAGTGGTTCGCGCAACACCTCGGGGTCGTTGGCCGCGACTTCCACACGGTAGCTATGGCCGTGCATGCGGCGGCATTTGTGGGTGTCGGGCAGCTGAGCCAGGGATTGTGCGGCCTCAAACGTGAAGCGGATGGCGCCGGGCTGATCCGTGCCGGGGCACGGCGGGATCACCTCGGGGGCATACGTACAGTCGCCGACAATAGCGACCCGGACGTCCTTCAGGCCGGGCAGCGCGGGCGCCAGTTTGCGCAGAATCCAATCGCGCAGCCCGGGTACGGTCGGCTCATCGAGATCCGGGATGTCGTTCAGGAGCGCATGATCTATGTGCTGATAGATTGGCTTGAATGCCGCCGTGATATCGCCGTAGTCAATCAGCCAGCCGAACTCTGAGGTGACGTCGCCTTCGACCACCAGCACGATCTCGTAGCTGTGTCCGTGCAGACGGCGGGTTTTGGGTGGTCCGCCCGGGTTCCGGTGGGCCGCTTCGGCGAAGAACGTTTTGGTGAGTTGAACCTTCAATCAGACTCCTTTCTGGCTGGGGGGCCAGATGAATTTGTGCAGTTGCAGTTGAAACCGGGCATCGAGGGCATCTTCCAGGAGCCACGCCACAATATCTTTCGGCGCGATGGCGCCGAAGACGGGGGAAAACAGGACTGCGTGGCAGCGTGCGGCCAGATTGTACTTCCTGAAGACGTCGCGGCTCCATTCATAATCGGCGCGGCTGGCAATGACAAACTTGATCTCATCGCGGGGACCGAGCGCGTCGAGGTTGGCCCAGTCATTTTTCTCGCATTCGCCGCTGCCGGGGCATTTGAGGTCCATGATTTTAACCACGTCGCGGGGGAGGTCGGCAATCGGAAGGGAGCCGCTGGTTTCGCACAGGACGGTGTATCCTTCGGCCAGCAGGGCCTCTGCCAGGCGCGGGCATGCCTTTTGCAGCAGGGGTTCGCCGCCGGTGATCTCGACCAGTGCACAGCCGAGGCGGCGGCACTCCGCGAGGATCTCCGCGATCGTCATCCGGGTACCGCCTTTGAACGCGTAGCTGGTATCGCACCAGACGCAGCGCAGGTTGCAGCCGGTGAGCCGGATAAAGGTGCATGGCCGGCCGGCCCAGGTCGATTCGCCCTGGATGCTCCGGTAGATCTCGGTCACGACGAGCGTCTTCTCGGACGCTTTTGCCGGACGCGCAGGATGCTTCGAGGCATCGTCTGGCGGCAACGGGGGTGAGGACATACACATTCCTGAAGTTACGCAGTGTCACGCGCTTCAATCCTGTCCGCGGGCGCGCACACCGACGGGAACCATTATAAGAAACCCGGACAGCGGGAGAAAACACAAGACCGCCAGCGGTCTCGAGGTTTTTCGCTGGCCGGACGGCATGCCGGGCCTCAGGACGATGCCGGGCGGATACCCCACGGTTTTGTGCTTTCCAGAGGCGGCGCAAAACTCCGCGAAGCAGGCCGCGCTCTATTCTATGAGGCGGGCTGGCTTTCGATGCGATGCAGACGATCGCGCGCACTGGGAGCAGATTCCCCGCATGTCGATCCGGGCTGAATGGAGCAGGCTGCCGTCCGGCAGATCGCCCGTGAATTCGGACGGCTCGAAGCGGCCTGGAGGCACATCGAGAATACTGCCGCAGCGCTTGCAGACAAAATGATGATGCGGCGCCAGATTGGCCTCGAAACGCGCGCTGTTCCCAACTGCAGCGACGCGTTCAATCAGCCCCATCGCTTCAAAGGTTCCCAGCGTGCGATATACCGTGTCGAGCGTCATGGCCGGCATGCGGCGGGCGATACGTTTGTGGAGCGTCTCCGCGCTGGGATGGTCACAGGCGCGAGCCATTTCGCGGTAGATCTCCTGGCGCTGCGGGGTGAAGCGGAGCCCGCATTCGCTGCAGCGTGCCCGGAGCGCGGCGACCCGGGCTTCGATGTGTCCGGCGTTGCTTTTCTTGGCGTTCGCGTTCATAGGCGGAGAGATTCCGGTGTAAATGGGATAACAGAACCAATATACTACACTCGGCTGCACTTTGAAAAAGCCATCTGAGCGGAATAAGGAGGATATGCACATGCGAAAGTGCCGGGTTCCTGTGTTCGCACTTCTACTGGCTCTGACGACTGCGGTTGCGGTTGCACAACCGGAGGCCGTGGTACGCGTATTGCCGTCCACCGTACGGCTCCGCCCGTACGACGCAGTAGAGGGCGCGCTGGACGCCACGATCGCTGCCGCAAAGAATGAAGTCGAGTCCTTTCAAGTTGCGATCATCGCGCGGAACGGGCAGCTTCAGGGTGTGCGCGTGGAAGCCGGCCCGTTGACGTATGGCGATTATGTGATCTCCGCATCCAGTGTGCGCCTGTACCGCGAAGAATGCGTGCCGATCCGGCGCTCGGGTTACAGAGCAAGCGAGGGGCCGGGACTGATTCGGGATCCGCTGGTGCCTCTGATCGACCCGTATACCGGCGACGCGCTGGGCAGGGCCCAATGGAGCGACGACGCGGCCAAAATGCTGCCGGGGCGTTTCGGCGGCAGCCCGTTTGATGTGTGGCCGGACCAGAATCAGATGCTGTGGGTGGATATCGCCGTGCCCAAAGACGCGCCGGCGGGGGCCTATACGGGCGTGTTGACCATTACGGCCAAAGGCATAGACGCCATCGAACTGCCGGTGACGCTGACGGTCTGGGATTTCACCTTGCCGGACGGCCCAACTCACGAGAACCATTTCGGCGGCGTGGACCGCGTGCATTCGTACCTCGGCCTGGAGCGTGATTCCGATGAATTTCACCGTATCGAGGAGCGGTACGAAGCGTTGCTTGCGGAACACCGCATCAACCCGGCGTTTCCGCGCCGTCTCTGGCCGGCCATTCAGGACGACGGAACAACCGACTTCTCCGAGGTGGATGCCGCCATCTCGGCGTTTGTAGACCAGTTCCATGTGACCAATCTTGAGATTCCGCGGGCGCCCTTCGGCGACATCCTGGGCGCGAACCGCGAGAAGGCGAAGAATTTCATGCGGTCGTGGTATGCCTACCTCGAGCGGAAGGGATGGGCAGACCGCTCGTACCACTACATGCTCGATGAGCCCAATACGCCGGAAGAATACGAGACCGTACGTAAGCTGGGAGCGCTTGTACATGAAGCCGAACCGCGCATCCGCCGCCTGGTGGTGGAACAGCCCTACACGCAGGATCCCGCCTGGGGAGTCCTCGATGGCGCATTCGACATCTGGTGCCCGCTGTTCGGATTCATCCACGAACCGAGCGTCGCCGAAAAACAGGCGCAAGGCGACGAGGTGTGGAGTTATACCGCCCTCTACCAGCGGGCGCCGGACTATCACCCCGAGTATGAGAAGGTCAAAGGCGAGGATCCGCCGTACTGGCAGATCGATGTCCCGCTGGTGAGTTATCGTATTGCGCCGTGGCTGAACCGGCGTTACGGCATCACCGGTCTGCTCTACTGGTCAACGTGCTACTGGGGCAGCCCGGATCGCAATCCGTGGGATGAGCCAGGTTTTCGCGGGTACTGGAACGGCGACGGCGCGCTGTTTTATCCCGGCACGGACGCAGGTCTCGAAGGGCCCGTCGGCTCGTTGCGTCTGAAGAGCCTGCGCGACGGCATGGAAGATTACGAGTACTTCGTGATCCTCGAACAGCGGGGCGGAGCGGGGATGGTGGAAGCTATCGTGCGCGAAGCGGTACCGACGTGGGGCACCTGGAACCAGGACCCCGGCGCGCTGCCGCGCCTCCGCGAACGGCTCGCCGAAGCCATCACCACGCTCGCGCCATAGAGATGTCCATCTGCTTGACGCTGGAGCGCCTGGCGGCAGCGTAATCCGTGATGTCCCGGCTCTCGTGCCGGGTTCATCTGCCGTTGAGACGCCCGGTATCTTCGACCGCGCGGCGATACCCCTGACAGGCGGCCGCTCTCATGGCTTCGTGGGAAAACATGCGCGCCCGGCCGGGTCCGGCGTCCCGTAAACGCCGGCGCAGCTCCGCGTCGGTAAGTAGGGTTCGCAGCCCGTCCGCGAGGGCATCCACATCGAAGGGATCGCGGGTCAGCGCTGCGTCTCCCGCGACCTCCGCGAGCGCCCCGTTATTCGACGTGAGTACCGGCGTCCCGCAGGCCAGGGCTTCCGCAACAGGGATGCCGAAACCTTCATAGATGGAAACGTAGGCAAAGCCCGCCGCGCCGCGGTACAGCGCGGGCAGATCGGCGTCTTCCACGTAGCCTGTGAAGACGATGGCATCCTCAAGCCGCAGCCGGCGTATGGTCTCCCGCAGCGGCCTGGCCATCCACGCCTCCTGTCCCACCATGGCGAGCCGGTGAGGCAGGCCTTCGCGCCGTACTGCCGCGAAGGCCTCCAGTAAACGGTTCAAATTCTTGCGCGGCTGCAACGCGCCCACATACAAAACATATTCCGGGGGCAGCCGGTGTCTGGTCCGCACGCGATCCAGCGCCTGCGGTTCAATCACGGCGTGGAAGCGCGGATGAACAGCGGGTGGAACGACATCAATTCGATCTTTGGGAAAATCGTAGAGTTCGAGTAATTCCTGACGCATTGCCTCGCAGAGCACAAAGACCCGGCGCGCGCGCCTGAGCGTGGCGGGAATGAGCGCCTGCAGGCGGTAGCGGACGAGCGGCGGCAAGGTTGCGGGATGCCGTTTCCATACAAAATCGTGAATGCTGACGACGGCCGGGCACGGACAGGCCGGCGGCGCGATGTATTGCGCATGAAAGAGATCGAACCTTTCCCGGCGCAGGAGGGCCGGCAGCTCCAGCGCCACCCGAACCCATGAGCGCTGCGTGCGCAGGGCTTGCGAGGCCATGCCGGCGGGCAACTCCTCGCGCCAGCCGGGAGGAGTCAGGGCCACCGGTGCAATGTCCGGCGTCGAAGAAGACAGGGCATCCAGCAGCGCCCGGATATAGGATTCGTTGCCTCCCGCACCGGTCCCGAGGGCGTGGGCATCGATCGCGAGCCGTATCACGAGGGCCCGCTCCTCGCGCGATAGGCCGTGACGGCCTTTTCGTAAACACCCGTCACCTGCCGGATCATGTTTTCGAGTGTAAACGAGCGCTGGATCCACTCCGGTCCGGCGGTGCTCATGGCCATCCGGCGGTCCGGATCTTCGGCCAGTGTGCGGACCGCCTCCGCCAGGGCCTCCACGTTCCGTGGCGGCACGAGGAGCCCTGTTTTTCCTGGCTGCATGGTTTCGCCGGTACCACCGACATCCGAAGCGATGACGGGCAGACCCGCCAGCTGGGCTTCGAGCACGGCCGTGGGGAATCCCTCGTCAAGCACAGACGGTTGCGCGAACACGTCCATCGCGCGCAGCGCTCCGGGGAGATCGTCGTAAAATCCCGTGAAATGCACGCGCCCGTCCAGTCCGGCATTCTGCGCCTGACGTTCCAGCGCCGGTCGCAGCGGCCCCTCACCCACGATCAGCACATGCAGATGCGGCACGCTGTCCGCCAGGTGGGACAGGGAATCCAGCAGAAAGGTGTGGCCTTTTTCCACATAGAGGCGGCTGACCGTGCCCACGACGCAGGCGTCGTCGGGGATACCCAGCGCAGCACGGATTTCCGCGCGCGGCGCGCCTCCCTGCATTTCAGCGGGATCGAGTCCCGTGTACACCACGTTGACACGGTCTTCCTGCGTTGGGCCGCGCAGGATCTTCTGCTTCATATCCTGCGACACCGTAATGATCTGGTCAACGCCGGGCAGGGCCCAGGATCGCTCGATCCAGTTGTAAACATGGCTCCGCAGGGGAAACATGCGTGCCCACCAGCCATACGGACTGGCGACGACCGCGCAGGGCCAGCGGTGCCGGCCAAGGCCCACCAGCACATTGGATTGCGGATCGTGTGTATGGAGGAGATCGATGTCGTATTTTTCAATGAGCGCTGAGATGGCGTTCCGGGCTTTCCGCCATCCCAGGCGGCTTCGCCACGGGACGCGGTCGTCCGCGACGGGCAGATCGCGAAGCTTCAGCGCGCGCACGAACGCTTCGTCACTCTGGGAAGGGGTGTCAAACGGAACGCAGATGATGTTGAAGCGATCCTTCGGCAGGTGCCGAAGCAAGAGAAAGATGATGGTGTGCGAACCTCCGATGGCCCAGGTGCGGACCAGGTACAGTACGTTCATGCGTTTGGGCATCTGCACCTCCGTGCATGTTGTCTGGGGTCAGGATTCACCGGCGAATGAAGCGTTTTCAGTCGCGACAGGCACATCGTTTCGCCGTCCCGTGGCGCCGGCGGTATACAGCGGCACGACCGCCGCGATGGAAGCCATCATCCACCAGATCTTCTGCTGCAGCGCGTGCAGGAAGACAGCGCACAGCAGGAAGCTCAACAGGCTTACTTGCAGCGACATGATCAGGGTTGCGGCACGCGCATTGCCCAATCTCAGATGAAAATGCTCGGCCTGACTCAGGTAGCGCAGCATGATCCCGAAGAACAGAAGCATGAAGGCGAGGCCTACGAGACCAGTTTCACTGGCCAGCTGAAGATACATGTTGTGGGTGCCGATGATGCGTGGATCCCAATGCATTTCGTCGACGAGCCAGCGCATGATGTGCGCCACTTCCGAGTCGCCGTCTACGATGCGCAATCCATAGCCGGACAAACCGACGCCCCACAGCGGTTTTTCGAGCATCATTTCCCACGCGGCATCCTGCAGCTGGAGGCGGTGCCGGACGGAATCTGACCGGGTATATTTCTGGGGGTCGAAAACACGTTCTTTGTAGGCCGGGGGAAGGGTCAGGAGCACGAGCACGGCCGCAAACGCGACATAGGCCAGCCGGGGCGGGTTGATTCGTACCAGGCGCCGCATGCCCAGGACCGCGAAGATCACGAGGCCTACGAGAAATCCCGTGCGGGTGAACGTCAGAATAAGGGCCAATATCTCCAGGAGCACGGCGCCCACGCAAAAAGCGCGCGCCTTTCGCGACGTTGCCGCAGCATACCAGTACACGTTAAGCGGCATGATGATCAGAATGATAAGCGCGAGCCAGTTGGAATGGCCTGCGCGGCCGCTGACCCGGATTGCCGCGTTGCCGTTGAGCGATTCCGGGTCCACAAAAGCCCCTTCCACGCCGGCGCCGATATCGGCAATCGCCGTCTCCGTTTGCAAGTGGAACGCCGGAATGAAATACTGCGCCACCGCGAATAACGCCATCGCTACACCGCAGTAGATGACGACCATCGTGAACGCATGAATGCGCTGCTGCGAGTTCAGCAGATTGACCGAAAGCAGGTAGTAGGCCACCAGCGTGCCCAGGCGGAACCATTCCGGCCATTGCAGCCGCCAGGTGTCCGAGAGAAACACCCCGAGTGCGCTCCACAAAAACAGCGCCAGCAGGGGCACCGATTCCCAGCCCATCCGGAACCGTTCCCGGCGCAGGGTGACATTGAGCAGCCAGCTGGCGAAGGTCATTGCACCAACGACCTTGGCCGCCGTAACTGGAATGGCCACGCGAACCGAGCCAATCACGCCCGAAGGGCCCGACAACAGGAGCAGCGCGGTGGTCAGATACAGGCCCAGCACGGGCCAGCGAAGTATCAATACGAAGACGATCAGGCCCAGCTCGGCCAGCAGGGCATAGACTCCCCCCGCCAGAACGGCAAATCCCGCCAGAACGGCCAGGAAAGCGCCGCCCGCGACAGCAGCGAGGTTCCCAGAAACAGGCGACGGCTTGCCGGTGATGACGGTCACAGCGCGTGATCTCCCCTGGCGACGGATTCTTGTGCGAACAGTCTCGTTCCGCGATAAGCGCAGAGATATGTCGCAATCCCTATTGTAGCGCGAACTGCCGAGACCGTCCATGCCATTCCGGCAACGCCGAAATGCCTGGCCGCAAACGCGCCCAGCGCGGCGAGTGCGATCAGTTTGGACACTTCGAGGGCGGCGACATCGCGTGAGCGCCCCATCCCGTAAAGCGCTGCGCCCGCCGGGGCCGCGCCGAACGAGGCCAGCACGCCCAGGCAAAGAATCCCGCACAGGAGGCCCGCGGGCGCGAAAGATGCGCCAAACACAAGCGTTACCGCCCAGCGGGAGGCAAAGAAGGCGGGGAGACCGGCAGCGAACGCTGCCAAAACGAGCGGAAGCAAGCGGTTCAGGAAACGGCGGAATTCGTCCGGCGCTGTCAGCGCACTCGTACGGGGAAGCAGTACGCTGAACAGGGTCATGATCGCGAGATCGCCGAGCCGCGCTACCGTGAATGCGGCCACATACTGCCCAATGGCGGCGCCGGTTGTCCCCGTCAGGCCCAGAATGAAGACGTCCGCCCGCTGGGCGAGGGTGGTGGCAACGGCGGCCAGCGCCACCCATTTCGCAAAACCCAGCGCTGCGCGCAGTGAGACCGCCTCATCCGTGGCTTTGTGGAATACCGCTCCCGGCAGTCGTGCCAGACTCCCGGCAGCGACCAGCGCCGAGCTCGCTACGAACGCGCCGAGCAGGAGCAGGGCCGATGGCTGCCCGAGCACGGCAAGCAGGCTGCCCACAACCATCAGGCGCAGCAGGCTGTTGGCAAGTTCGATGAACGCGTAACGCGCCATCTGAAAATGCGCCTGGTAATATGCCTGGGCGAACCCCAGCAGAGTGAGCACCGCCGCGCCTGCAAACGCCAGCACGACCCCGCCCGAGCCAATGGCCGTGCCCGCGGACGGGGCCATCACGTAACTCAAGAAGGGACGCGCCAGCACCGCGCCGGCCGCGAGCAGCCCCACCGCTACGGCCAGCTTGAGCCGGAACATGCGCTGGAAATAGGCGAGCGAAGCATCCCTGCCGGGGGCAATGTGGCGCGCGGCAAACCGGACCAGCGTGGTGTCGAGGGCGGGTCCCACCAGGCCGGCTGCCACGTCCATGACGGCCAGCAGCAGCCCGAGGCGGCCGAGCAGGGCATCGCCGAGCTGGCGGCCGATCAGCGCGGTTACGGTAAAGGCCAGTCCTGCCGCTGCGGTCCGCATCAAGAGGACCACCCCGAAGGCCTGCATCCAGGAGCGCGTGCGGCGGGGCGCGAAGGCGTATGGGGGGTTGTCGGCCGTGCCGTTCACAGCGCGTGCGCTACCGCGCGCCTTTGCCCAGCAAGACCACCCGGATTGTCAGGAGCAGGATTTGGAGGTCGGTCATGAGCGACCATTCGTCGATATAGGCGAGGTCCATGGCCACCCAGTCGTCGAAACTCACATCGCTTCGGCCGCTGACCTGCTGGAGCCCCGTGAGCCCCGGCCGGACGCTCAGGCGCCGCCGCTGCTCCCAGGAATACTGCTCAACTTCGGACGGGATCGGCGGGCGGGGCCCCACCAGGCTCATGTGGCCCAGCCATACGTTGAGCAGCTGGGGCAGCTCGTCGAGGCTGGTTTTTCGGAGAAACGAGCCCACGCGCGTGACCCGGGGGTCCCGGCGCATTTTGAAGACTGGTCCGTCGGCCTCATTGAGCGCAGCCAGGTCTTTCTTGCGCTCTTCAGCGTCGACTACCATCGAACGGAACTTGTAGATATGAAACCGCCGGCCGTTCTGGCCGACGCGTTCCTGCTTGAAGAAGACCGGCCCGCGCGATTCCAGCTTGATCAGGATCGCCACGATCGGAAACAGCCACCATCCGGTGGCCAGCAAGCCCAGAGACGATGCGGAAAAATCAATCAGCCGTTTCATGAGCAGCTGGCCGTACGTCTCCGGTGTGGTCGACAGCGACAACAGCGGCAGATCATCGAAGTGGGCGAGATGGCTGCGAGCCAGGCGCAAGGGGAACAATTCGGCCACGAGGCGCACCGGCAGCCCGACACCTTCGCACAGATACGCGATACGGCGGATCTTCTCGTAATGCGAACGAACCGGCAGGCAGATGTAGACCTCGTCAATCACGCCTTCCTGGAGCATCTGTTCCAGTTCGCCGCAATTCCCGAGGTAGTCGAGACGGTGCGGTTTGAACGCCTCCTGGCGTTCCGGTTCGTCATCCACAAATCCAATGATGTGGTAGCCGTAATGAAGGTGGCTCTGAATGATATCGACCAGTTTTTGTGCCCGTTCGTTGGCGCCGACCACCACCACCCGGCGGAAGTTGAACCCCTGTTTCCGCACGTATTCAAGAATTGCCCGCAAGGCCAGCCGGAACACCAGGATGAACGTAAGCGCCAGGAACCCAAACGTCAGGAAAAACTCGCGGCCGACGCCCTGCCGGGTGAAAAAGGTGATCACGAATCCGCTGAATACCAGCGCCACAACCACGGATTTCAGCACCGCCCACGCCAGTCGTTTCAGGTTGTCTTCCCGGGGAAGAGCGAATAAATGCTGATCCGTGGCCGTGCCACACCATACCAGGGCGAATACGCAGAAATACGCGAGATTACTCCGTGCAAAGTCCTGAAGCGATTGTCCTTCGGGTTGAAGCAGCAGCAGCGTCCCGACATAGGCGCATACCGCACATACCAGGTCGCAAAACGCCACTCCCAGCCTGAACAGCCTGGACTGTCGACGAACTGCCATCTTTCCCCTTCCAGCCCCCTGGATCGATGCTTGGGCCGCGCTTGTCTCCACGAAGGGCACGTAGTGAGAATTTTACTGTATTTTGCCGGAAGTGTCAAGATTCACCCTTCCGGCAATAGCCAGTTAATTGGTTGTAAATCAATATGTTACGACAAGCAAACCGCCTTGAACAGGCTGCGCAGTTTCGTGGTTGTGGCAGGCCCCGCCTTCTGCGCGCTGCAGAGTCAACCCGTTCCGCCGTGCCATGATTTCCTGGAGACGATCCTCCGGCTACGCCTTGAACGCTCCCGAGGTCACGCCTTGCACGAAAGGCTTCGTGGCGTAGGTGAAGAGCAGCAAGAGGGGAATGCTGGCGGTCATGTAGGCGGCGAACAGACTGCTGTAATTCTGGGCGAAATTGGTTGTTGCCAGCACGTAGAGCCCCGAGGCGATCACGTGATAGCGCCCGTCGGTATTTACGATGAACGGCCACAGGAAGTTATTCCACGTGCCGAGGATGGTCATGATCGCCACCACGGAGAGCACCGGCTTGGACAGAGGCAGCACAATGTCGATATAGATCCGGAAATGGCCTGCGCCGTCAATACGGGCCGATTCAAACAGCTCCTCGGGGAGCCCGTCGAAGAATCCTTTAAACACAAAGGTCGCGAAGACCTGTCCGCCCGCGATATAGGGCAAGACCATCGCCCCGTAGGTGTTAAGCAGGCCGAGGCTTCGCACGACCATGAACGAGGGGACCAGGGTGAGCGCAGCGGGAAACATCATGGTGCCGATGATGAAGTAGAAGATGATTCGCGAACCATAGAACCGGTACCGCGAAAGAATATACGCCGAGATCGAGCCCAGCGCGACCACGCCGAGGGTAGTCGCGCCGCACACGAAGAATGTATTGATCATGTACGGTCTCAGCGTGCCCCAGGACACCCGGTACCCTTTGGTAGCCGCATGCCAGTAGCGGCCCACGGCGCCCCATCCGGAGGCTTCGATCAGGTCGCCCGCGTCAGTTTCAACTCGAAAAACCGTGTCCGAGCCCGACATCGCGGCAACAGTTGCCCGCGCCAGGCCTTTAAAGTTCTCCGGAAATCCGAAAAACGCGTGGTCCATCTCGTAATTGGCCCGAAACGAGTTGTTGAGCGCAAACGCGAACGGAATGAGCGTCAGCGCGCCGAAGCCGCCGATGCAGAGCATCAGCGCCAGGTCGCGCGCGCGCCGCCGCCGCTCTCCAGTCATCCCTGTCCCTCCAGTTCGGTGGTGGAACGAAAATAGCGCATATTAAGGACGGTCAGCCCGAAAATGATGAAAAACAGGCACACACCGATGGCGCAGGCGTATCCCATGCGCTGAAAACTGAACGCGTTAAAATACATCCACAATCCGGGGACCATGGTCTTGAAACCCGGCCCGCCTTTGGTCAGAATGAACAGGCTCTCAAACGACTGTACGCCCCCGATGATGGTCAGGATGAGGATGAGCTTGAGCTGGCTCATCACCATGGGGATGTCGATGCGGAAAAACTTCTGGATTCCCGTGCATCCTTCGAGCAGGGCCGCCTCGGTCACGCTTTCGGGGATGGACGAGAGGCCGGCATAGTAGATCAGCACCTCAAATCCGCCCACCCAGGGGAACCCCACGAACGCGACGGCTACGAGGGCTGTGGAAGGGTCGCTCAACCAGCCCCGGACCCAGTGCTCGAGACCCACCGCCCGAAGCAGCTCGTTCGCCATGCCCCGGTCGTTGTAAATCATCCCGAACCAGATCAGCTGCACTGCCACGCCCGGAACCACCACGGGCACCAGGAACAGGATCCGGAACAGGTACCGGCTTTTCTCGCGCGAAAGCGAATGGATTAATTTCGCGACCACCAGCGGGATGGTCAGCCGGACGCAGACCGCGAATGCGGTCAGGAACAGCATATGCAGCAGTGATGGGAGAGTTGTGGGATCGCGGAACAGCAGCTCGGTGTAGTTGGCGAATCCCACGAAATGCGACTCGCTTCCCACTTCGAACTGGAAAAAAGACTTCGAGAACGCCCAGAACACCGGCACGTAGACAAACACCACCAGCAGCGTCATCTGCACCGCGAGGAGGGCGTAGCAGGTCAGGGTGAACCGCGCCCGGTAACCAAAGAGCGGCCTGCCCGGCTTAGTCATGGGGCAGCCCCTCCATACCCGCCCGCAACGGCGCCAGCTCGTTCCAGCGCGCTTCGAGGCGCGTGAGGTCGAGCGGTTTGCGCAGTTGCAGGTTACGGGTGGCGGTACGCACGTTATCCACCTGCCAGCGCATGAATTCCTCCAGGCCGATGCCGTCGTTCAGATATAATTCAAGCATCCGCGCCTGGATGTCATTGAATTTGAGATCGAAAGTATAGACCCATTTCGTAGTAGTGTAGCGGCGTTCGAGGATGTCGGCGAAGGGCTGCACAGCCGGCAGCACGGGCACGCCGATCACATTGGGAAGCATGGACGGATACTCATTGACGACACGTTCGTAGTTTTCCGGCACCATGAGGAACTGGAGGAGGGCGATCACCCGCTTCAACCGCTCGGACGTTTCCGGATCGCCCGTATCGCCATAGGCGCTGTTGCTGACCTCATATTGCGTGCCCGCCCCGCCGATGACGCACATGTCGGTGTTGGAGGCGAACCGGGAGGTTTTCGTGGTGAAGCGGGGCACATAGAAAACGCCCCAGTCGAATGCGAGCTGCCGGTCGCCCGTCAACCGGTACGTGAACGGCGTGGGCATCCACAGCATGGCCGCCTGCTGCGTCACGAACTCCCGGGCAAGGTCGGTGCCCATCAAATTCTGATTGCAGTATTGCCGCAGGTCGTGCAGATGCGTCCACAACTCGACGTACCGCGGGTCTTTTTTCGTGAAATATCCCTGCTCGAACAGAAAACACAACTCGTCCCAGTCCAGGTAGCCTTCCAGATAAACCTCCCGCACGGGGTCCTGCACCAGGTCGATGCCCGGCAAAATGGAATAGTACAGCTGGTCAAATACCAGGTCGACGGCCCAGTCGTTGAAGAAATCCCGGTTCATCAAGAGGGGGATGTACCCGGCGGCCTTCAACTTTTCCATTGATACAAGCCAGTCGTCCCAGGTGGTTGGCGGCTCGACCCCCACCTCGCGGAAGATGTTCTTGTTGTAGAAGATGCCTGTCTCGACCATGTCGAAACTGATGCAGTAATTGAGGTTATCGGGCGCGGCCTTTCCCCGGCTGATGGCCTGGTATTTGAACATGTCCCACCACTGGCCGTATCCGGGCTGAGCCGGGTCGCCTTTCTCGCGGATAAACGGGTTGGGAGCCTCCAGATAGGAGTCGAGCGGCACGTACCAGCCTTTTTGCACATCGACCCAGACATCTTCGACGTTGACCATCAGGATGTCGGGGGCGCTGCCGCTGCTGAGCTGGGTGACGAGATACTCGCGCACGCCGGGCACGGTGATGAGTTCCACCCGTGTGTCGGGAAACCGGGCCTCAAAATCCCGCACCACGTCCGCAATGCCGCGGAGCGGTTCACCCAGCCCGAACGGGGTCGTGCCGGGCATATACTGTTGACCGGGGACGAATTTGATGACAAACCGGGGCTCCGCGCCGTTATTCCGGTGCTCCGGCGCACCCGAGGCGAACTCGCCGCCGGCCCGGGGCCACAGGAGCCACACGCTCCCCGCGATAACCACCGCCAGCGAAGCCCGTCTGAAATATGTCCCCCAAGACGCCATCTTGCCTGTCATGATAGCCGATCCGGGGTCCTGAGAAAACCCTGGCCGACCCCGGTTCTCCATGCTGGAGCACGCAAGCGGGCCGCTGGCGTTCGTAATCGTCCCGAGTTTACCGCCGGCGTTTCATCCGGCGCCGCGGCCGCGGCATGGGGGCCGCGGGCCCCGGTGCTTTCTGCCGCGCAGGTTTGGCGCATCCGCACCGGGCCTTACTCGAATTCATCGTCTTCTTCGTCCTCGTCATCACCTGGTCCCAGGTTGGCCACGTCCTGACCCGCGATTTCGAGGACTTCCTCGGCCGCGAAGATAGGGCAGCCTACGCGGGTGGCAATGGCGATCCCGTCGCTGGGCCGTGAGTCGATCCGGAGGACCTGCTCGACCTGGCCGTCGACGGACTGCTGCTCAACGTTAAGATGGGCGTAGAAGGTCTCGTTTTCGAGTTTATAGATCGTGACGGACTTCAGCTCGCCGCGCAGCCCAGCCAGCACATTGCAGATCAGGTCATGGGTCATGGGCCGCCCCAGATCCTGGTGGATCATGCCGGTATGGATGGCCTGCGCCTCCGCCCGGCCCACGACGATGGGCAGGACCCGGTCGCCATGGCGCAGCAGCACAACCGGCGGATGGTGCTCTTCGCTCAAGCTGACCCCCAGAATATCCATTTCAAGCATTACGTCCTCCTCTTCGGACCCTGTTATCGCCTGTTCCGCTGCCGGTTGACTGTCTGGTTTGGAGTGTACGCGCCCCCGGATACCTTGTCAACGACAGAACGAGGGGCTGGCGGGGTGAAGTGCGCTCAGGAAAACGACTTCGTGCCCGCTTCCGGGGTGGCGGATTTTGAGGAATTGATCACGAAAATGACCAAAGCCATCGACAACGCCAGGCGCGTGACCTGTTGCGCCTGGGCGTCGCAGTGATGTATCTGTATTCAGACAAACCCGTCACCCTGCCGATCTCTCACGGCGTTACCGGGTACGGGCCTGTCAGCAGCCGGCAGGTTATTTTGCTGCCGCGTCAGGCACAACCTTCCGGTAATTGGGCTCGGCCTGGGGGTCTCCGGTACCCATGAGCCAGTGCACGGCGTCGACGAAGGCCTGCTGGAACTGTTGGCCTTCCCAGAGGTCCTCGCGGTGCCCCAGCGCGGTGAAATACACGCGGCCCTGTCCCAGGGCGCGGATCCAGATGACCGGATACGGGGCGATGTTGTACATTTCCTGTTTCGCGCGTTCCGCACCGGGATCCATGAGGGCCAGCACATGAATCGCATCCACATTGAACTTGTGGAACAAGTACCACTCCTCGTTGAGCTCCCAGCCGTCGGGGATACGGGCCATGGCCGGATGCTGGGGATCGACCACCTGCACCTTGCCCACAAATTGCTGCCCGTGCGTCTTGAATTCCGCGCCGATCATGGAGATGTACGGCGTGATCACGTCGCCCTCGACGTCAAATGTGTCCGTTGCGGAATGAAACCCGAGGAAGCGGCCGCCTTTCTCGATCCATTGGATCAGTTCCGTCTGGCCGTTCGGCCCCATGGGCGGCGTATTGGTCATATTGGGCCGGGTGAGGTCCCCTTGGGTGTAAAACATGACGAGGTCGTAATTTTTGAGGTTTTCCGCGTTGATGGTGCTGGCGTCGTACGTCACCGTCAGGCTGGCCCCCATCTTCTCGAGAATGGGCCGCAGGATCTTCTCCGCAAGCGGTGGTTCGCCGTCTTTCGCGACGGTCGGGCTGTGGGCAAAGCCTTCCGACGTCAGTAGAAAAAGCACGTTTTTAGGCACGGGTTGCTCGGCGCCGAGCGCTGCCTGGCAACCCAGCACCGCGATCATTCCAGCCAAGGCTGTTCGCATCATCATGTCAGTTCTCCTTCCGGGTATGCAGGGCACGGGGAAAAATCACCTGTCCGCAAGCCCATCATGTGGGTTCAATATACCGCTACCGAAACCGGGTCCGCCACACGCGGTCAGCTCAGTGCGCCTACCGCCACCGCGCCCAGCAATCCCCGCTGTTTATTGAGGCGTTCCTGAATCCGCGTCACAAGACCCTCATCCAGGGGGAGTCTTTCGAGCGACTCGGGATTGGGAGACAGGGCTTGCGGCTGATCGTTCAGCGCGCCGATGCCCATCATGTTGACCAGCGCGTCCGCCAAATGAGTCGCATGCGGCATGATCGGATTGCCCGGCACATCGGACGGGCGGTGAGTCCCGGCGATACTCTGTACCAGCACTTCGGGCAACTGCCATCGTTCCGCCAGCCACGCGCCGATTTCACCATGGGTTATGCCGCCGAACACTTCGTACTCTGCTTCGTAAGCGGAGCAGCCCAGGGACTCCACCATATGGATCACCCGAGTCAGTTCGTCGGGAAAATACTGGATAATCACCGCCTTGCCGATGTCGTGCAGCAAGCCCGCGAGATGCGCGCCCGCAATCTCGGGGTACAGCCGGCGAAAATGCTGTTCCAGCGTTCCGGCTGCCAGCGAACAGGCCAGACTGTGCCGCCAGAGATTGTGCAGGGCACGTACATGGGCCGGGCTCTTCCCGAAGATGTTGATGACGGAGATGGTGAGGGCGAGCCGCTCGATTTCGTTGAAGCCCAGTATCACCACCGCTTCGGGGATGTTTGAAATGGCCCGCGGAAAGCCGTAGAAACTGGAGTTCACCACACGCAGGACGCGCATCGCCAGAGCTTGATCACGCACGATCTCGTCGGCCAGATCCAGGGCGGTGGTGCTTTCATCCTGGACCACGGCGATGATCCGGGTCAAAACCTCGGGCAGGGTCGCGATATCATCGATTGCTTCAACGCGGCCTCGCATCTGAATCCTCCCTGACAAACCCCAGGGATCTCACACGACCCGCTCTCACAGACGTGAGCGGGAAAACTCAGATTTCCCGCTATTGACACTGCGATTATAGGAACTCGCCAGACACCTGTCAACTAAACGGACGATCGCATGCGATTTTCCGCGAATCTTGGCAGGGTTGTGTGCTATAAAGGAGGGGAAATGCGGAAAGAAAGCCTTTCCGGCATAATCTCAAGGTGCGGATTAGTGCAGGGCGTGGCAGCCCATCCGCCCGGCTTCGCGGTGCGAGGTGTGGCGTGCGGGCAGGTCTTCCAGGCCCTGGACAAGCGCGGGAATGTGTAAACTCCGGACCGTGGACGACTGAATGAAACCCTGCGAGACAATCCGAGTTCTGACCGGCCTCAGGAAGGGTGAAACGTGCCCAATCACAGGCACGCTGACCATTGGCCGGAGCCCGCACAGCGGCCTGCAACTCAACGAGCTCGAAGTGTCCCGCAGGCATGCGGTGATTCAACAGACGGCGCTGGGCACGCTTATCCGGGACCTGGGGAGCGGCAACGGGACGTATGTGCACAACCACCGGATTGTCGAGTACCGGCTGTCTCACGGCGACGTCATTTCCATCGGCCCCATTAGTCTGCGGTTTGAAAGCTGTGCGGCGGAATTGCCGAGCCATTCAGGGTCGCCCTCCGTGGTGTTTGAGGAAGGCGGCGTGGAGAATGTGCAGGCCCTGACCGCGGAAAACGTTCACCGCACGTTTCTTGCCGCTCCTCTGTCCGCGCAGACCGCAGAGCAGGCCCGCAAGGCCCAGGAGCGCCTTGCGGCGGTTTATGCGGCCAATCAGGTTATCTCAAGCGAGCGCGATCTGAACCGGCTTTTTGAGCGCGTTCTCGACCAGATCTTTGGGCTGGTGCCGGCGCACAACGGGGCTATTCTGCTGGCCGACCCCGCCACATCGCGCCTGGAACCTGCCCACATGCGCAAGGGCCGCGACGAAAACGAGCACGTGACGATCAGTTCCACCATCGTGCAGCGGGCCTACGATCAGAGCGAAGCCATCCTCGTGTTTGACGCCGCGGACGACAGCCGTCTGGGCCACGGCCAGAGCATTATTCTGCACAACATTGCCTCGGCCATGTGCACGCCCCTGCAGGTGCACGATGAGACGCTGGGCGTGCTCTATGTCGACACACGAGGCACCACGAATGCGTTTACGGAGGGCGATCTCGAGCTCCTCGTGGCCCTTGCGGGACCAGCCGCTATCGCCATCAAAAATGCGCAATACGTCGATAAGCTCGAGAGCGCATATCAGGGCACCCTGGTCATGACGGCTAACGCCATCGAGGCCCGCGATCATTACACGGTGGGCCACACCTGGCGCGTCACCAATTTTGCCCTCGCCATCGCGCGCGAGCTCGGCTGGGACCACGAAAAACTCCGCGAATGCGAAATGGGCGGCGTCCTGCATGACGTGGGCAAAATCGCCATCGACGACAACATTTTGCGCAAACCTGGCGGCCTCAACGACGACGAATACGAGAAAATGAAAGTGCATCCTGAACGCGGGGCGCGCATGATGCAGGATGTGCCCGCTCTCGCCTCGCTGATCCCGTATGCGCTGTATCATCACGAACGCTACGACGGCGAGGGCTATCCGTTCGGCCTCACGGGAGAAGAGATCCCCATCGAGGGCCGCCTGATTGCGGTGGCCGACACCTTCGACGCCATGACCAGCAATCGCCCGTACCGCAAAGGGCTCAGCCCGGAAATCGCCGTCGCGGAACTCGAAAAAGGCAAAGGCACCCAGTTCGACCCCGTGATCGTTGATGCCATGGTCCGGGCCTACCGGGCCGGGCGCGTCGATGCGATCTTCCAGAATTACGCCAAAGACGACCTCAGCGTGTCGTGTCCGTTCTGCAGTACGTACGTACCCGTTCCGGAGACCGGCGAGGCGGGCACCGAGTTCAAATGTGGCGTCTGCCACCGCCGCCTGCGGCTCCGTGAACAGAACGACGTCTATTTCGCCGAACTGCTGCCTACGACCGAAGCATCGCCCGTGGATCTCAATTACCGCACGCCCCGGCCCGCCACGCAGGCCATGGACGAAACAGCCCGCTGACTCGCCTGGCGCGGCACGGCACTTCGCTGGCCGCCCACGCCCGGACCGGATCCGCAGAGCCTTTCCCCTCTGAGTTCGATTGAACCTCCGTGGCCGGCTGCTGCTCTTACGGAGTACATGCACACTGGAGGCACTCCGTCCTAAGATACGTCACTTCAGCATCTTCCAGAGCGAATACGTTTCGCTGCCGGGACAATACACGCTCCAATGTAGTAGACGCGGCCGCAACCCCCCGCAAGGAGCGAACATGGCACGATGGTTGGAGCGATTTCGGACGATGCCGTGGCGCCCGGCCCGGCGCAAAACCACAGTGCTCGCGGAGACTTTCCGCGAAAGGCCGCCCCGGACGTACACGGTGCCGGAAGACGCCAGCCGCCTGCAGGGGGCCCTTCGGGATGTGATCGGGCTGCCCAACGAGACTCCGTTCTACATGCTGCAGGTCTATCGCTTTCTTCGCGATGCCATCCCCGACATCTCGGATGCCATCTGGACCTGGAAACGGTTGTGCCAGACCGGCTACGACCTCGAGATCACGCAGGCCTCATCGCGCCCGGCTCAGCGCCGGGCGGAACGCCTGCTCGATGCCCTCAACCGCCGCGTCAACAGCGGCGACCGGGGCATGGACGGCCTGCTCGACATCTTCTACACCTCCCTGTTCACGTACGGGGCGGCGGCGGTCGAAATTGTGCTGTCGCAGAGCCGGGAATCGATCTGGGACGTTGTGCCGGTGGATGTCTGGACGCTGCGGTTCCGGCGCGGGAAACATGGGCTGGAGGCTTTCCAGCTCCACGAAGGCCGCGAGATCCCCCTGCCCCGGGAGCGTTTCATGTATGTGGGCCTCGATCGCGACGGCACCAATCCGTATGGGCGATCGATGCTGCGTGCCATTCCGTTCGTGGTCAAGATCCAGCAGCGTCTTCTGGAAGACATGGCCAAGGCCACCCATAACGCGGGATGGGCGAAGCTCCACGTTCAGTACCGGCCCGAGGAACGGCAGCGGGGCGAATCGGTTGAGGCCTATCACAACCGCGTAGAGGCCAATTTCTCCGAACTGCGCACGAAGCTGAGTTCCCTGGAGACTGATCAGAATCTTGTGACCTTTGACAACGTCAGCGTGTCGCTGGTCCGCGGCGATCAGCGCTCCCAGGTTTTCTATGAAAATCACAAGGCCATCGAGGAACAGGTCATCACGGGCATGCACCTGATGCCGATCCTTCTGGGGCGCAACTACGGTACGACAGAAACCTACGGCACAGCGCAATTCGAGATCATCACCCGCCAGGTTACTGCGGTGAACCGTTGCGTCAAACGCCTGCTCGAACGGCTGTACAACTTTGAGCTGGCCCTCATGTGGGGCAGCGCGCGTGCCGCCGTGCACATGCGCTCGCACCGCACCGCCGACATCGTGCGCGAAGCCCAGGCCCGGCGCCACGAGATTGAAAACGCGATTCTGTTGCGCGACGCCGGCTTCCTCACTCACGAAAAGGCCGCGGAATCCCTGGGCATCACTGTCTCCTGAACCCGTATCCCGAGGAAAGGAACTCCAATGGAACTGGAACCGTTTGTCTTCCGCCACGAAGGCGTCCTCGTCGGCACACGCGATGGCGGCACAGTGGCCGATACGATCGACGAGGTCAATGCGTTTACCCTGCGGCCTCTGACGGCGGAAGAATTCGCCGTATTCACGCTCGATCTGTGCAACAACCGGATCGACCGCCATTTCAGCCGCTTTCCCGAGGAAGAACTGGAGCGGATCAACGCGCTGGTTCCGGGGCGCCCCCTCATGGAACGGCATGATGTGCGCGGTTCGCTGCCCCGGGGCACGTTCTTCCGTTCGCGCCTTCATACCGACGGAGAACAGCTGGCGGTCCGGCCCGATGTCTATGTTCTCCGTACCCGCGCCAATCAGGACTTCATCCTGAACATCGAAGGCGGCGTGTACCGGGAGACCTCGATCGGTTTCTCGTTCCGCAAACCCGAATGCTCGGTCTGTGGCAAAGATCTGCGGACCTGCGAACACATCCCCGGGCGCAGCTACGGCGAAAATCTATGTCATTGCGTGCTGCGCGATGTGCTCGAGGTAACCGAAGGCTCCGTCGTCGCCTCGGGTTCGCAGGGCACCCGCTTCGTGGCAGGGACCCGGGCGCTCGGTCTCGATGATGCGCTGGCTGCGGCCCGGCGCGACTTTCATCTGCCCATCGAGCTGGGGGCAGGCGGACTCTGGGAGGACGAATGATGCGCAGATATCCCTGGTTATTCAGCATAGGCATTGCGGCCGTTCTGCTGCCGGCCCTGGGCGCCGCACCACGCTACCTGGAATCGCTGCGCATCGGTGGCGGCTATGGCGATTCGGACGGCGGAGTCGACATTGACGCCGACGGGGACATCCGGACCGACGGCGGCATCATTCTTCGCGGCCGACTGGTGGCGGGTCCGGAGGAACATACTCTCACGACGAGCGAAGGGCTGCTCGACGCTGGTGCGCTCTGCATTCCGGCCGCCCAGAGTGAATCCCAGGCCGATGACGCCGACATGGTCCTGATCCATGACGCCAGCGCTGGCGCCACGCGCAACATGACGCGGGCGGATTTCCTCAGTGGAACCGGCGAACAACTGTGGAAGGATACCGGCAGCGCGATCCAGCCTTTGAACGCCCCGGACCTCCGCATCCAGAACAGCGGCGACGTCATATTGCCCGGGGCTCTCAACGTAAGAGGCCCGGTTTCCGCTGGAACGGCCACCGGCAATTCGTATCTGCTGAAGGCGCAGTTTGAAGGTTCCAGTACGCTCTCCTCCACCAGCCGTGCCGCACTCGAAGGCCATACCGTGTGGTCCAGCGGATTTCATACCGCATCCAGCATTCAAGGCATGGCGGGCAGCGCCACCATTGGCTCGGGATACAGCGCTTCGGCAACCGACCTCATTGGCGCAGCCGGACGCGTGATGCCGGGACCGGTTTTCACCTCAATCAACCGGGGAGTCGGCGTCCGCGGCGAAGTGCTGCTCAACCAGCTCGGCGGCATGACCAACGGCGTCGCCCTGCATGGCCGGGTCTCCGGCGCCACAGGCACGGTCACCAACCTCTACGGCCTGTATCTCGATGACATCACTCAGGGTATGGCGGCCAATTACGCCGTTTATACCGGGCGGGGCGCCTGCCGGTTTGGCGACGACGTTACCGTCGCGGGAGACCTCGAAGTCCAGGGCGGAGATCTTACCACGCCGGGCAACCTCAACGTTTCTGCCGCCAGCGGCGCAGCGACACTTACGCTGGCTTCCTCGAATTTCTCAGTCAGCGCATCGCAACTCCAGCAGCAAGGCCAGATACGCCTTCACAACAGCACGCAACCGGCGCTGTACCTGGACCGCACCGGTACGCCGGTCAAAGACACCGCGGTGGGTTCGATCGTATTCCGCGGACTCAACAGCGCATCCAGTCCTGTGTCATACGCGCTGATTTCCAGCCGAATCCAGGAGACCGCTGCCGGCAGCGAATCGGGCCAGATCGAATTCCGGCTTCTCAACGCTGGAACGCAGACCACGGCCCTGCGCCTGAACGGGCCGGATGCGTTCTTTGGCGCGAATGCGTCTGTGGCCGGGGCGCTCAACACCTCCGCGCTCGTCACCTTCGCCGCCAACGACAGCACCCCCAGCGTACGGGGAGCCAACGTCTTTTGCGTGCCTGACGGCTGGACGCCCGGTCATGACGTCACTCAGCTCGAAGACGGAGCCCCCGGGCAATTCGTCACCATCGTCGGCGGGGATTCTGACTGTGTGTTCGCCGACAACGCCAACCTTCACCTGGCGGGGCCGTGGACCGCCCATCCCGACGACACCCTGGTGCTCGTATTTGTGGCCGGCGCCTGGTACGAAATCAGCCGGTCGAGCAACTGAAAGGAGGCCGCGCGATGAATCCGTGCAGCAACGCAGCGGGAAAACAGGCACTGCCTGACAGCGCGGCAGCGTGCCCCTACCAGCCCGTCCATGACATTCAGTGGATGAGCCTTCGGGAGGATCTCTGCGAGGTCAAGACCCGCGTGCAGCGGCTCGAAAGCACGCTTGCGCGGGGCGTGGCCCTGCTGGTGGCCAATCTGGTGGGCGTCATCATGTCTTTGCTGCGCCAACTGGCGTAACGAGAAGGGAGACTGTGGGCATGTATTGGAAAATCGCCTTTTTGCCGGAAATGAGCCCGGTTTCGGAACGGAATCAGGCGCCCGCGGGGCGTTTTGTGCTCCACCGCCACGTTGACGCCGCAGGCCCGCACCGGGATCTGCGGCTCGAACAGGCGGGATACCTGGTCGGCTGGCGTTTTGAGCAGGCGCCCTGCCCGGAAGGCGTCTGGGCTACTGAAAAGGCGCCGCATCCGCTGCGCTGGCTCGAGCACGACGGCGATGCCGTGCGTGAAGAAGCCGGCCTGTTCACTGTCATCAGGTGGTCGAAGGACGTGCGCGAACTCCTGCTCGAAGGCCGGCATAGTACGCAATTTCTCCGGGCAGAACGCATGCCGTCGTTCTCTCCGGACACCGCGCGCGCCCTCCACGAAACCATCCGCGAAATGGCGCTCGAGCCCACGGCCCTGGCCGGCATCGTGCGCGATGGCGTGACGGCGCGGCAGCGTGCACTCGAACGGTTCTGCGGACTTGGGCGCGAGCTCGACGCCGCCGCCTTTGACGAGGGGGTCTGGCGGCGAACGCTGGAATCCCTCAGTCTCGAAGAAATTACCCGCCATTTGCGTGCGTACGAGGTCCGGTTTGATAACAAATTTCCCCCATCACCCACGTCGCAGCCGGAAGCGCTCCCAGACAGCGAGCCTGCGGCCTGGACGGACCGGGCGATGGGTATCGTGCGCGGCGGCTGAACGCCGGCCGCGCCACGGCGCTCTCTGTCCCGGCTCCAACAGCCCGGGCGAAGGGCCGGTTCCTGACACGAACAACCTGGCCGCACATACCGTCATGAATCGCTACGGCTGCGCGGCCGAACCCCAGGAGTGACCATCATGGCATTTGGAGATATTGGCGGCGTGGTGACCGAACTCGTCATCACCTGCAAAACCCCCGATTCCGGCTCCGTGAACATCGCCAAGGGCGATGCCGTCTCGCTGGCCGGACCGTATACCGTCTGCAACGACGCCGATGCCGAAAGTCCCGTGCTCGGCGAGGCCCTCGCCGGCAGCACCGCGAATGGCGCGGCCATTCCGGTCAAGGTGCGCGGCGTATCCGTCTTTGACTACGAAGGCGAGACCCCGCCCACGGTCAATGGGCTTGCGGGCATCGTCGCCGCGGAGTCCAGCGGCAAGGTCAAGGCGCCGGCATCCGGCAACGGGGCCGGCATCAACCTCAAAGTGGACACGGTCGCTGGCCAGGTCCACGTCTTGCTCTAGGGAGGAATCAACGATGGCGTATCGCGACGATATCGTGAAGGAGCGGGTCGCGTTCCTGAGCCAGGAACCCGGCCAGCTCCGCCAAATCCGTGGCGCGGGACTTTACGAGACCCTGCAGGGGCTCGGCCTGAATCACGGACAGTTTTTCCGCGCGCTCGGCACGACCGTACGGGACTATTGCGCCCAGGAATTCGGCATCGACCTGGACCGGATCACCGTCGACCGCTTCTTTCAATCTGACCCCAACGCCAAATGGCTGTTTCCGGACATGGTCCGCGACGCCGTCGTCAGCGGCATGACGCGCAAACCGGTCTACCCCAGCCTGATCATCCGCGACGAACGGGTCGCCAGCACGGCCTTTGACGTCCCCTACGTGCGGGAGGACGAGCTTGAAGAAGAGCTGCGCACCGTAGCGGAAGGCGCCGCGATCCCTGAGTCGTCCATCAAGTACGGCGACCGCGTGATCAAGCTCGACAAGAAAGGCCGGGGCGTGATTGCATCGTACGAAGTGATCCGGCGCATGTCCGTCGACATGCTCCGCGTTCACCTGCAGCGCATTGGGGAGCGTCTGGGCCGCCATCTGGACGCGCGCCTTGCGCAGATCCTGGCCGAGGGCGACGGCGCCGCCGGCACCGCGCCGGTCACGCTCGATACTGCCACGGCGGACACCTGGGCCTACGGCGATCTGGTCAACGGGTTCATGACGCTCACCCTCGACCACTACTTCACGCCGACCCATATGCTGGCCAACGCAGACCTCTGTCAGACCATCCTCGAACTGGACGCGTTCAGGGAGAGCGCCCTTTTCGATTTCACGAAGACCGGCAATCTCCCCACACCGCTCGGGACGAGGCTTGTGCCCATGGCCGGCCAGCCCGCCAACCGGCTGACCATCCTCGATGCCGGGTATGCGGCGCAGAAGCTGACGGAGCAGGAGCTCCTGGTTGAGAGCGACAAGCTCATCAATCAGCAGTGGGACCGCACGTACCTGACCGTCGTCACCGATTTCGCGATCATCTACGAGAAAGCCCGCGTAGTGATCCGGAGCGACTGGTCCTGACGTAACGGGGGCGGTCCGCGTCCCACGGGCCGCCCCCGTCTCCCGCACCGATAAGGAGGTTCCGACGTGTCCGGCTTTACCACCGAAACCATGGTCCGGCTGCGATTTCAACTCCAGAACACGGCGTCTGTTCCGGCCGAACTCATCGAAGCGGCCATCGACGACGCTCACGCCGAACTGCTTACCCGGCTGAAACCCGGTTTTACCGAGGCGCCGTTGCCCCACCTCGTCGTCACCGGTGAGACTCTGCTCGCTGGCGCCGAGGTCTATCGCGCTCTCGCTGCGCAGGATGCGCACAGTCAGGTTCACGTCGCCGTAGGCGGCCAGCGCGTCGAAGCCGGCCGCCGTTTTGACGCGCTCATGGCGGTCGCGCGCAGCGCGCGCACCGCGGCCTGGGATCTCCTGGCGCCTTTCCTCCGGGACCATCCGCCGCATGCCCCGGCCGACGTCACGGATACCATTCCCATCCTCGGAGGGTCCGATTGATGGCGATCACGCTCAATGGCCTGCTTCTCGATGAAATGCTCACCTCCATTCAGGAACAGCACGAGGAAGTCGGCGGGCGGGACGCGCGAACGGTAAAAATTGCTGGAGTGCTCCTCGGAGAAACGTCCGTCGCTGCACTTGAGGCCCGGCTCGATGCCGTACTGCATGCGGCGTCGGCGGTGGACTATTCGGCGGCGCTGTCGATTCGCCCGGGACGGCGGCTGATGGTGCGGCGAGCGGCGTTCCGCCGCGAGATTCAGCATGCGCGTCTCGTGGGGATGTTCACGCTCAAACTCGAAGCGCGCGACCCGTTTGAAGAGGCCGAATCGCTTACGGAAATCGCCTGGCCGATCACGGCATCGCCTTCTTCGCTGCTTGTGAACAGCGGCGGCACCGCCTGCGCCCTCCCCCGGATCATGCTGACGGCCGCCGGGGCGCTGGTCCGGCCAACCTTCAGCGACGGCGTTCAATGCCTCGAGTACGACGGCATCGTGAAGGAGGGCTCCTTCCTCGAATTCGACACGGCGCGGGCGCGAGCCACGCTGGATGGCGAAGACGTCACTCCATATACCTGGGGCGCCTTCCCCCGGCTTGAACCCGGCGAGACCACGCTCACCTATACGGACCAATCCACGAGCTCACATCAGGCGGCCGCCACAGTCGCGTTCCGTGAGCGCTGGTGGTGACCATGCGCTACGCGATCGAGATCTATAACCAACAAGGCCTCCGGATAGCCCGCTTCCATTCCGTGCCCCTGATGGACGCAACCCGCAGCGCTCCCGATCAGCCCGATCGCATCGAAGGATTGCTCCCTGAAGCCGTCGACGGGCTTGGCCCCGGTTGCCGCATCGCGATCCGGCTCGAAGATGAGCTGTTCTGCGAGGCCGAAGTCACCTGGGTGGGTCCGCAATGGAGCGACACGAAGAAACTCATACTCGACCGCTACGTAAACTTTCATGAAGTCATCGCAATCCGGGCCGAGCGCCGCAACACCCGTCAGAATACCCACGTGACCCGGGGCTACGGTCCTGAACGCCTCGATGCCATCGTCAAAGATCTCATCAATACCGCCGTGGGACCTGTGCACTATCTCGTGACCCATACCGCCTATCCTGACGGCGCCGAGCGCGAATACGGCAAATACCTCGCCCGAAAGACTCCCGCCAACGAGCTCGAGCTCGGCGGGATCAGCGCCGGGCAATGGGTTGAAACACCCCGCATCGATGCCTCCCGCGCTTACGCCAAAGACGGCGACACCATCGCCGGGCTGTCTGTGGATGGCGTTGCCTGGCCGGACCTGCGCCTGATGATGATCGATTGCGAGGAATTGACCCGAAACAGCCACGCCGTGGCGCGCCATCCCGAAATTGCCTCCTGGTCTTCGGCCCGGTATGCCGCGAGCGGCTACGCGCTGGCCGGCGAGGCGGCACGGCGCGCATTGCAGGATCTCATCGACAGCAAAGGCATCCGCGCCATCGAATTGAACCCTCACCGGGGGGCTTCGGGCGCCTACGACGACCGTATTGACGCCTACGGCCGTTATGTCGGCCTGGTCTATGGCGGCGGCGAATGTTTCAACGCGGCCATGGTGGAACTGGGCCATTCCGAGGTCTATCAGTACAAAGACGGCCGGTATCATGCGCCCGAAATGCGGCTCAAGGAGTATTTTTCCTACACCCGCGCCAGCAGCGATTCCATCGAAGCGGTTCCGGTCACGTTGAACGCATTTGAAGCGGATCACGGCCTCTTTGATCTGTTGACGGCGCTGGCCTATGCGGGCGGATGCGTCTGGAACCTCAGCCCTCACGACGCCGTGCATTTTCGCCCGGCCGGCATCTGCGATCACGTTCTCGCCTACGACCCGCTCACCATAGGCGTCCAGCTTGCCTCGGACGGCGCCAGTATCGTCAATGCCCTCTATTTTGAAGGCAATCCCATCCTGGGACCGGTCAAAAAGACGTATATTCGCGGGGAGAGTGCGGACACGTTCGGATTTCGCGCGCGGCGGTTCCGGCATTTTGGCATTGCCAGCGAAGGCGACGCCGATCGGCTTGCCAACGGCCTGCTTCATGACCTGGCCTACCCCGAGGCCGCGGGCTTCCTCACGCTCTATCACGGCGCCGCAGCGTTCCAGGCGGGCGACCTGCTCGAACTGCGCGGAGCGCCGCCGCGACGGCTTGACCTTCCGCTTCCCGGGGAATGGGGCGGCCAGTTCGCCGGGCGCCTGGTCCGGCGCGTCAACCGGGTGACCCACCGGTTTTCAGGGCGCACGGTAACTACGACCCTCGGATGCACCTCTCCGTTGCGGTCTGTGGCGAATCCCCTCTACCACATGATGCAGCACCAGGGGCCGGAACAGTCTCTGTATCAGTTTCGCCTGGATGACCCGGCGGTGGGCCTGGATTCGGGCTATCACCTGGAATAACTACCGGACGCCGCGGCGCGCGCGGTTTTCCGTGGGAGATACCATGGCCATTCGTGGAAAAAGCTTCATCAAGACGTCCTGGGCCTTTCAGGAGCGGCCCGTGGCCTCGGCCAAACTCAACACCTGGGACGATCGCATCGAGGCCGCTCTCGAACTCCTCATGAACCTCATCAGCCTCGCCTGGGGCGGCGGCAACGGCATCCTTCGAAACGCTGCCGACGGCGATCTCGGCATCTCGGCCATTTCTCCGCCGGCCCTGGCGGTACAGGTCGCGCCGGGATACGCCTTCATCGAGCGGTTTCCGTTTCATTTGAAAACTGCGACGGTCCTCGGCGGCATTGCCGCGCCGCTGCATCATCCGCGCATCGACCTGGTGCAAGCCCGGCTCGATACCTGGGATGTCACCATCACGCCGGGGGTTGAAGCTGTGTCGCCATCGCCGCCCGGACCCGGCGCCGCGTGCCTTGCCCTGGCCCACCTCCATCTGCGCCCCGGCATGACCGCCGTCGTCAACACGGATGACGGCCTCAATGGATACATCAGCGATGTCCGCACTTACGTATAACCGCCGAAACGATGTCCGCCTGTTGACCAATCTCGACGGCAGAGAGGTTTCCCATTTTCGTCTGCGTGAGTTCGAAAATGCCGCGGGGTTGGCCATGGTGCACTCCACGCTGCTCGAATCCCTCGAGCGGGTCCGCCGGGATCTCTGCGAGATGGCCGGCGAGACCGTGTGGATCCTCGTCACCAGCGCGGTGCGTACCGAGGAGGACCTGCGCCGCCTGGCCGCCCTTTACGGATGGACGGACCAGGGCGGCGCCGTGTCCCGCAATTCCCGGCATCTCGCAAAATTCGGCGGCATCGCGGCCGACATCGTGGCCGTGCTCGAACGAAACCGCGCACGTGTCCCTCAGAAAACGCTTGGAGCCGTGTGCCGCCGCTACTTCGACTGGGTAAAAGACGATTACAACGACGGGCACGTCCACGCGGACAACCGCCATCGCGCGGCGCCGCCGACGTGACCGGGAGGATGCCTACCGTGACCTTCAACGACGCGATCCATTCTGACCAGGGACTCATGCTGCTCGGTGTCGTACTGGGCGGACTCTGGTCTCTTTTCAAATCGACTGATCTGTACGCGCGTGCCCGCCGCCTCCGGTGCGAACGCGCCCTTCTTGCCCTCGAAACGGGTGTCATGAACACCTACGAAACTTACGTGCGCGAGATCAAGGCCTCGCGTGAAGACGGCAAACTGACCTCCGCGGAACGAAAAGAGGCCCGCCGCCGCGCCAAGGAATACGCCATCGAGCTAGCGCGGGTCGAGGGCCTGGATATCGCCCGAGAACTCGGGCACAGCTACCTCGACGCCTGGCTGGAACGCCTCGTACGGCAGGTCAAATCCTGAACTCTCCCGCATCCCTCGCCCCTCCCTGCCCCCGCGGGCGCCCCACCACCGGGGCGCCCGTCCTCTTGCAACGTCTCCTCGATGCTGCGAACCTCTCGCCGGAGCGCCGGACGGGCGCAGTGGTGTTCGTTGCCGAAATCGGGTATGGTGTCCGCAAAACCAAAGGCGGACGTTCATGCTGCGAGTCGCTCTGGTAGGCGCGGGCAATTTCGCCGCGAGACACTACGCCGCGTTGCGCGGTTTCCCCGAGCGCGTGGAGGTTGCACTGGTCGCGCGCAACCAGTGCGACACCCCTTTTGAACCCGCGCCGCAGCTGCCGGTTCTTGGCTTCGATGCCGTCCTCGCCGACCCCTCTATCGACGCAGTCGTCATTTCATCGCCCAACGGCCTGCACTGTTCCCAGGCCGAGGCTGCCCTTCACGCAGGCAAACACGTATTCTGTGAAAAGCCCCTCGCCCTGTGCGGCCACGCCGCGCGTGCTGTGGCCGGCGCTGCCGCCCGCGCCGGGCGCGTCCTGATGGCCGGCCACCTGACCCGCCATACGCCGCTGTATGCCGCCGCAGCCGAGATTGTGCGCTCTGGCGGCCTGGGTCAAGTGCGGACAATTCATGCCGCCCGGTGGCAGACATCCGACAAGGGCCGCGACTGGCGCATGCAGCCCGGCCAGGGCGGCGGCGCCCCATTCGACCTGCTGCTCCACGATTACGACCTCCTGCAATGGCTGTGTGCCGTGCCCGAGAGCGTCGTAGCTACAGGGCACAAGCACCCCTCCGGAGCCTACCAGCGGTTGACGGCCTCCTTCGCATGCCCGGATGGCGTCGCGGCCACGGTCGACGGCGGGTTCGTGCTCTCCCCGGGAGAGACCATGAAATCATCACTGCATGTCGCTGGAACGGAAGGCGTGCTCGACATACAGACCCCCGGCGAAGACCCCATCCTCCTGCGCCAGGAAGGCGGCGAGCCCGAACCAGTCTCCATCGACCCGGACCGCATGGGCGTCGATGGGTTGCGCACCGAATTTCTCGAATTTTTTGATGCCATTGACGGACAAGCCTGGAACCGGTTGCGGCTCGACGATGCCTGCAACGCCGTGGCCATCGCCGCCGCCGCACTCGCCGCCGCCGAAACCAACTGCCGCGTCGACCTGACTACCGGGATGTGAGGAAATACGGGTCGAAGCGGAGGCGGTCGAGCGCGGTTTCGATGAGACCCATCGCGTCGATGAGGCGGATCTCCGCATTGCCGACGCGGTCTTTGCGCATCAGGCCGGCTTCGAGAAGCAGCGGTTCAAGGGCGGGAAAATTGCGTTCGGGGCCGTCGTACCGGTGCAGACGGCAGGGCGTCTCGATTCGCACGCCGCACTGATCGATGCACGATCCATGGGTTACACGCGGCTGAAGATGATAATCCACGTTGGCGAGTTCTTCGGCGGTGTGGCAGGTGGTGCAGCGGCTCAAGTCGCAACCAATCATTACAATCGTCCCACCGGCGAGCGCCAGGCGAAAGTACGGCGAGGTCACTCCGCACGGCGTGGGAGACAGATAGTGGCCGCGGGTCAGCTCGGCTGCGCGCCGGCCAAGGGCTGCGCAGGAATGTGTGGGGTGTACGCTGCGCACTGCGTCGGGGCGCTGCCGCAGCGTCTCAGGAATGCGCCCCACCCAGCAGGGCGCGGTGCGCAAATCGATATGAGGCGGGTTTTCGGGCGACAGTTCCGGGCCGCCGGTCAGCGTGGGCGCCAGCAGCGTGCCTTCGGGGCCCAGCGCATCGAGCAGGCCGTCGAGCACGGCGTCCGCGCCGCCTGCCACGCGACCGAAGCTGCTCAGGGAACTGTGTACAAGGATGGCCTCACCGGAGCGAAGGCCTGCCTCCCGAAATCCGCGGGCAATCTCTGCCCGCGTAATCTCGTCCC
>DAOSJS010000002.1:0-37802 GCA_035367355.1 Candidatus Hydrogenedentota bacterium | reverse complement strand
CTGCGCCGGGCTTGGCCATCAGTTCGGCATACGAGCCGACGGCTTCCATGTACCCGGTTTTGTCACAGACCCAGACGGGCAGCGGGGTGCCCCAGTAGCGCTCGCGCGAGATGGCCCAGTCGACGTTGTTTTCGAGGAAATTCCCGAAACGGCCGTCGCGGATATGCTCCGGATACCAGTCGATGAGCCGGTTGTTGGCGAGAAATTCGTCGCGGTACTGTGAGGTCCGGATAAACCAGCTTCGGCGCGCGTACTGGATCAGGGGATCGTCGTCGGCACGCGGACAGAACGGGTAGGCGTGCCGGTACTGCTCGTGCTTGATAATCGCGCCATTTTCCTTGAGCAGCCGGGTGATGCCTTTGTCGGCGTCCTTGCAGAACTGCCCGGCAAAGGGAGTCTGATCATACGGGTCGACATCAGTGACCCGCTCATCGAACGTACCGTCGGGCTTGACGTAGCACAAGAACCCGATGCCCTGTTCCTGGCAGACACGGTAGTCGTCCTCACCGAACGCGGGCGCGATGTGGACGATCCCGGTGCCGGTCTCCAGTTCCACAAAATCACCGGGGATGATCTGCCAGTACGCATCGGCTTCGCGGCTGCCGTCGACCGTGGTGGGCGTGCCGTAATTGAAGAGAGGCTCGTATTTGAGCCCGATGAGTTCCGACGCCTTGAAGATCCTGATGACGGTGGCATGTTCGCCGAAATACCGTTCGACCAGAGGCAAGGCCAGGATGAGGATCTCTTCCCCGCCGTCGTGGGTATGGCTGACGGCCGCGTATTCGATATCCGGCCCGACAGCGACGGCGCAGTTGCTCGAGAGGGTCCACGGGGTCGTCGTCCAGATCAAGAGGCTGGTGTTGGAGTTGTCAAGGCCGAGCGCCTTGCGGCTGGCTTTGGGGAGGCGCAACCGGACCGTGATGGCGGGATCATCGGTGTCGCGGTAGCCTTCGCCGACTTCGCCGGCGGAAAGCGCGGTGCCGCCTTGCGCCCACCACCACACGACCTTGTGCCCCTGGTACAGAAGGCCTTTGTCGAACAGCTGCTTGAGCGCCCACCAGACGCTTTCGACGTAGCTCTGGTGATAGGTGACGTAGGCCTCTTCGAGGTCGACCCAGAAGCCGATGCGGTCGGTGAGTTCCTCCCATTCGCGCTGATACCGGAACACCGACTCGACACAGGTGCGGTTGAACCGCTCGACGCCGTATTCTTCGATAGCGGCCTTGCCGCCGTCAAGGATCCCAAGCTCCTTACAGACTTCAATCTCCACAGGCAGGCCGTGGGTGTCCCATCCGGCCTTACGCTCGCAATAATAGCCGGTCATGGTCTTATAGCGGGGAAAGATGTCCTTGATGGTGCGCGTAAGGCAGTGGCCGGGATGGGGCATGCCGTTTGCCGTGGGCGGCCCTTCGTAGAAGACGAATTCCGGCGCTCCGATGCGGGCCTCCAGGCTCTTTTCGTAAATGCGGTTTTCTTTCCAGAACCGGATCACGTCTTTTTCGGCTTCTGAGAAATTGAACTGGGACGGCACCGGCTCGAAAGCATGGTCACTCATAACAAAAACTATCCTTGCGTCGCGTGTTCGGGTCTATAGAATTGCGCTGGCAGGCGCCTCAAGGCGGTAATCCCGTGATTATCCGGATTTTCAGGGGAGTTTTTCAAGTAGAAGGCGCTCAGGGATTTTTGCTAGAATGGCGGCTCACAACAAGTTCAATCGTTTCAACACAGCCCTGCGGAGAGGTGGCCGAGTGGTTGAAGGCGGCGGCCTCGAAAGCCGTTGTGCTCCTTTTGGGGTACCGTGGGTTCGAATCCCACCCTCTCCGCCACTTCTTTTTCCACGATCGCGGCCATTTTACGCGCGAGGAATGATCCTCGGCACTGCCCGCGAAATCCTCCAGCTTCGCTGCGGTGAACCACCCTTCGCTAGACGAGTTCTTCCAGCTCCGCCACCAGGGTTTTGAAGCGTTCCATGGCCGTAGCGACTGGCGCAGGGCTGGTGAGATCGACCCCGGCGTCGCGCAGGAGGTCGAGCGGGAATTTGGACCCGCCGGCTCGCAGAAAATTCAGATAACGCTCGCGTTCTCTGGTACCGCCTCCGGCAACCCGTCTGGCCAGGGTGATCGCGGCAGCAATGCCCGTGGCATATTTGTAGACGTAAAACGCGCTGTAAAAATGCGGAATCCGAAGGCTTTCCAGCGACAAGGACTCGTCCAGCTCGAAATCGGGGCCGAAATAGAGTTCGAGCAGAGCCCGGTATTCCTTCCGGAGGCAGTCAAGCGTGAGGGGTTCGCCGGCCTCGGCGATGGCGTGAATGATCTTTTCAAATTCCGCAAACATGGTCTGGCGGACCAGGGTGCCCCGGATTTCATCGATCTCGCGGTTGATCAGGAAGGCGCGGGCTTTTTTGTCGCTCGCCTGCGCCAGAAGGTGCGCGCTGAGCAGTTGTTCGTTAAAAGTCGACGCCACCTCGGCGACGAAGATGGTGTAGTCGTAATCCTGAAACGGCTGCGTACGGGCGCTGAAATAGGTGTGCATGGAGTGGCCGGCCTCGTGCGCCAGCGTGAAAACGCTGTCGAGCACGTCTGCCTGGTAGTTCATGAGGATGTAGGGGGGCCCCGCGTAGCCGCCGGCGGAAAATGCGCCGCTGCGTTTGCCGCGATTTTCATAGCGATCCACCCAGCGCCCTGAGCGCAGGCCTTTCTCCAGCGGCCCGCAGTAAGCGGCGCCGAGGGGCGCCAGCGCGTCCATCACCATGCCCACGGCTTCGTCGAATGTCTGTTTCCACGCTTTGCTCTGAACGATCGGCACGTAATTGTCGTAAAAATGCAGGTTTTTGACGCGGAGCGCCTTGCGGCGCAGCTCAAGATAGCGGTATACCGTCGGCAGATTGTCATGCACCGCCTGGATCAGGCTGTCGTAGACAGAGGTGGGCACGTTATCGGAAAACAGCGCCTCGTTACGGCATGAACTGAATTTGCGGACGCGGGCGTGGTACACGTCCTGGAGCACGGAGCCGCTCAGCGCAGCCGCCAGGGTGTTGGCGTGATCTTCGTACTCTTTGTAGAACTGCTCGTAGGCCTGTTTGCGCACTGCGCGTTTGGGGGATTCAAGCAGGGTGCGGAACGAGCTCTGGGTGAGCTCAACTTTGACTCCCTTTTCGTCTGTTATGAACCCGAATTTGAGGTCGGCATCGTTGAGCTGGCCGAAAATGCGCCCCGCGGTCCCGGCGACCTCGCCCTGCAGGGCCAGAAGGCGTTCTTCGGGGTGCGAGAGGATGTGGGGGCGGTAGCGCAGGAGCTTTTTCAACTGGAAGCGGTAGGGCTCGAGATCCTTGGATTTCTGGAACCGCCGCATGCGATCGACGGGAATGGCCTGAATCTCGGGTGCGATGAAGCTCGCGGCCTCGTTCGCGAAGGTGGCCATGTGAGTGAAGCGTGCTATCATCGCCTGGTACGTGTTGTTGGCGACGTCTTCGGCCGATTTCAGAAACGCGTAGGAACCCAGGCGCTCGGCAAGCTTCTCGAATTCGGTCTGAAAATCGAAACAGGCACGAATGGCCTTGGCGGAGCGGTGGAGCCGGCCGCGAAATACGGCGAAACCGTCCGTCATGCGTTCGAACTTCTTGAATGCCCGCTCCCAGGCGGCATCGCTCCGGTAAAGGGGCGTCAAGTCCCAGGTGTCTTCTTTCTTCACCGCGCTTCTCGGTGGTATCGATTTCGTCTTTGTTCCCGCCATGCCATCTTCCCTGTTATGTCGTGATGCGCTTCAAACTGCAGCGCAGTATACAAAAGGAGAGCGCAGTGTCCCAAACACGCCGCCCGGAGAAAGGACGCCGTCCTCTATTGAGCGCTGCGCGCGTCTGGGTAGAATTTGCGGCGGCATATGCGCCATGATGCAGCGATACGGCCACTGGGCATGGCGGTCCGCGGATTTCTATCACCGGGAGGACTTACGATGATCTCGATTCTTGTCATGTTGTGCCAGCTTGCGGCGGCCGACGAGTTTGCCCCGCGCCTGGACACGCTTCGCTTCCACGTCGAGCGTCTCGGCGCCATCACGGTGCCCGAAGCGCAGCAGGCGGCGAAGGCGGAGAAACTGGCTGAACTTGAGGCCCTGCTGGCCAGGGGCGCAGCGAACGAAGACGAATTCACGGCCCTGTATCTGGCCATCGACGACGTCCGCATGTGGCTGTGGGCTCATGCGGCCGAACAACCCGCCAAAGCGGAAGGTTCGTTTGCTGAATTGGACGACCGGTGGCAGATCGAGACGCCCGGACTGGTCTTACGCCTGATGAAAGCCGATTTTGCGATGGAGGTGGACGCCGGCGGGCACGTCTGGCGGTTCGAACCGTCGGGAAAAAGCGACATCCGCAAAGGCGGGACGGAATTCAGCCTCCTGGACGCGGCCCAGCGGACGGTCGAACCCTTTGCGCCGGGCTACGCCGTGGGCATGATGATCACGCTGACGGAATTCCCGGATGCGCCGGGGTTTGAGTTGCGGCTCTGCGCGAATCTGATCGGCTCGGAGATCGTTTTCGAACTGGCGGCGGTCGAACACGAACGCGACCTGGCCATGATCCGGTGGCCGAAAGCGATCATTCCGAAGCAGGATCCGCGTTTCGTGTCGGTGATCCCCCGCATGCAGGGGATGCTTTTGCCGGGAGACTGGCCGCAGGCCGTTTCGGCGGGCGATCTGTGCAATTCGCGGTCGTTCTACATGCCCTGGTGGGGGCAGCTTGACGGCACGGCCGGCGTCATGACGATCCTCGAGACTTCCGACGATGCCGGCGGCGAATATGCCCACCCCGAGGGCGGCCCGACGCGCATTGCGCCGCGCTGGTATCCCAGCCTGGGGCAGGTACGTTACCTGCGCACGATCCGCTACGTGTTCGACAACGACAGCAGCTACGTGAAGATGGCGAAGCGATACCGCCGCTACGTGCAGGAACAGGGAGATTTCGTGTCGCTGGCCGAGAAACGGGTACGTACCCCCGCCCTGGACGAGGTCATTGGCCGGCCGGTGGTGCATCTGGGCGCCCTCTATCATTTTGTGACGGAGGCGTCGCTGTTTCATAAGGACCGAATCGAGCACAATCACAGCCTGCAGACGTACGACCAGCTGGCGGAAGGATTGCGCTCGCTGAAGGCGGCGGGTATCGACACGGCCTATGTCCACCTCGATGGCTGGGGGTTTTACGGCTACGACAACGGCCACCCCGATGTATTGCCCGCGGGTGAGGAACAGGGCGGTTGGGACGGCCTGCGCCGGTTCGCCTCAACGTGTGAGGAACTCGGCTACTTTTTTGCCGTGCATGATCAATACCGAGACTTCTATTTCAACGCGGTATCCTTTGACGACCGCCTTGCCGTGGTGCGCCTTGACGGTTCGCGCGAAGAGACGTCGACGTGGTGCGGCGGCCCACAGACGATGCTGAATCCACGCTTCGCGCCCGGCTACGTCCGGCGGAACCACGATTTATTCGCGGCACACGGGATCAACGTGCGCGGCGCGTATCTCGACGTGTTTGCGGTTGTGCCCCTCGAGGAGAGCACGCTGCCGGCCCATCCGCTTACGCGCAGCGATTGCGCCCGGTACCGCCGCGACTGCTTTGACCTGCTCCGCGCGCGGGGCTATGTCGTGAGTTCGGAGGAGCCCGCCGACTACCTCGTGCGTTCGCTCGACCTGGTCCATCACGGCCCGTATGCGACCTATCCTCATATCGGCGGAGGCGATGCCACGGGCATACCCGTGCCGCTGCTCAACCTGGTGTACCACGATTCGATCCTGCTGCCCTGGGAGATGGGCGACCAAGGCGGCTGGGGCGTGCCGAGGGCCGACGCGGGATGGCTGCACTGCCTGCTCAATGCCGGACTGCCCTACGTCGGGCCGGGAGCGAGCCCGGACCAGATCGTGCTCGTGCGCGCGGCGGCCGCGCTGGCGCAACGGCTTGCGTTCCAGGAGATGATCGATCACGAACTGCTCGACGGCTCCGTCCGAAAACAGCGCGCGACCTACGCGGACGGCACCACGGTCACCGTCGACTTTGATGCGCGCAGCTATGTGATCGAGCCGGAAGAATGACCAGACACGGCGCAGAACAACGGAGGATTCGGGAATGAGATGTACGGGTTGGGCCCTGGGTTTGCTGGGCATCGCGCTGGCGGGAGTCTGTGCAGCGCAAGACGTTCAGGTTACCGTGGATCCTGTCACGCGATACTTCCACGTGACGTATCCCGTGCCGGCGGAGGCGCCCGGCGTCCTGATCGCCGTGTGCGCCTGGGCGCCCGCGGACAGCGAGGACTGGCTTCCGGCGCGAGTGCTGCCGCTGATGTCGGAAACGGCGATGCACCTCGCGCGCCCGGAACAATACAAACCGTGGCTCCGGGGTGAAGTGACGGAACAGCGTGCCGCGGGCCTGGCCCGTACTGTAGTTTTTGACCCGTACCCGGAGGCCCAGATAGACGGGCGCGTCGACGTCCGGTTCCGGATCACCCTCAGCACGCCGGACGGGGAGGCGCTGGCCACCTACATCACGCCGCTTCAAGCCGACAACACCGATGTGGTGTACATCGAAGACTGGTCCGGCGTCTTTCAGCAGTACGCCCTGAGGTCAGAGACCAAAGACGAATCGGAGAATACCAGGCCGCAATGGGAGTGGCGCAGCGGCGCAGCGCCAGAACAGGGCCTCTCCCGGGGCAACGTCCTGTTTGGCGAAAGACAGGGCGACGACCGGCTGCCGCTGTTGTCCTATCCCCTTGATTTGCGCGGTCCGTATGCCGTGTTTGTGCGCACGGCGGCATCCCTGGGCGGGATTGCATTGCGGTTCACGGGCGAAGAGCGCACCCAGCGGCTGTCGTCGACCCCGGTGTTCCACGAAGTGTTGTGGCAATGGCGCGATCTGGATTTCCAGCATCTGGTGCTTGAACAGCTGCATGACTATACGGGCCCGATAAATTCCAGCATCGATTACGTGAAGTTCGTGCCGCTTTCGCCTGAATTGCGCGAACGTCTGGACGGGCAATTCAGCGGAGAAACCGACAAGCTCGTCGCGGGGTACTGGGAACCTTATTCCTATGCGTTCAGCGATTCGGTGTCGGACAATGCGTGGCACCGGGCCTACCTGGTGGCCTATGCCGAGGCACGAGTGCCCATCGTCGACATGCAGATCAGCCGGTTCGGCATGAAGGCCGTCTACGAGACGCGCGCAGGCGATCAGCTGTTGTATACGACCATGGGCGACCCCATCGGCGCCGTGCAGCGGCCGCTGACCGACAATGTCGGCCGGATGCAGCAGTTCACCAACACCCTGGAGGCCTCGTTACGTGCCGCCCGCGACCTCGGTTTTTCACTGCACGCGAATTTCGGTGCGACCAACTGCTATCCGGGCAGCCCGTTGCAGGGCAGTTTTGCGGAGGCGCATCCCGAATGGTTGCGCGGCTCAGCCCTGCGCTACGAGATCCCCGAGGTGCGGGCGTTCATTCTGAGCCAGTACCGTGAAGCGCTCACCATCGGCGCGCGGGGGCTCTCGCTCGATTTCTGCCGCTACCCGGGAGGCGTGGACGCACCCGGCACGTGCAACGCGTTTCTGCAGGAACTCAGGGCGCTGGCCGATGAGTTCGCCCAGCCGGGCGACCGGATTCCGCTCCTGGTACGCTTTCCCGCACACGGAGTGAGCAACAGCGAGTTGTTCGATTACGCGACCTGGGCGCGCGAGGGCTGGGTGGACTATCTGTGCCCCAGCAACATCCAGGGACGCCACCTGCACGTGGATATGGCGCCGTATTACCAGGCCGCGAAAGGCACCCCGTGCCTGGTGCTGCCGGCTCTGGACGGCCTGGGCTGGGGCCAGCCGATGCCGGGACCCTTTCTGTGGCGCGTACACGAGCTCTACCGCGAAGGCGCACCGGGCATCTATGTGTATCAGGCGGATTCGCGCGTGATCTCGAACGTGTACGACCGGCGCACCATGCGCCTGCTGACCAGCAGCTCCGACGTGGCGCGCTGGTGGGACGAGGATGCGCAGATGCAGCCCCAGCGGAGCAAAGGCATCTACATCACCCCGATTCAGCAGATCGACGGTTATGCGGCCTGGCATCGCATCCGTGCCTGGGTCGATGGGGTTGCGCCGGGCCCGGTTGAGTTTTACCTGGACGGCGAGCTGGTCCACCGCTGCGAAGGCCTGCCGTACGTCCTGGGATCGGAGGGCTATGAGTCGGACAAGATCGTCCCGCCTGGCGAACACAGCTTGTTGGTGCGGGCGCAGGACGGCGACGGCTGGCTGGAGGAGTCTTTCACGATTCTGGGCGCACCCTGACGCGGAAGGAGCAGGCGATATGAATACATGGCGCGGAAGAGTTGCCGGGCTGGTGCTTGCTGTTGTTGCGGGGATGGCTGCGGGCGCTTTTGCGGATGTGGACGAAGCCCCGCTCTCCCTCGACCAGATCCGGGCGTTGCGGCACGAGGCGGCCCACAGGACCCGGCGGATCATCTACGACAACGACGGCAACGAACCGGTCTACTACCTTCAATCGGCCGATGCGGACGAGCTGATCGACAAGCGCACGCGCGCCGTGGTGGGCACGCAGGTGGACACGGTGGTCTATTGCACCTGGAGTTCCGGATTCGGCCTGTTCACGCACAATACAAAGGTGGGCGAGATCTTCACCAGCACCGAGCCCGCGCCGAACGGCGAAAAAGGCTTCAGCTGGAACCAGACGAAGGCATTTCTGGAACAGGGCACGGATCCGCTCGAGATCATGGTCAATTTCTGCCGCCAGAACGGGATCGAAGTGTTCTGGTCCATGCGCATGAACGATTGCCACGACGGCTGGGGCGACTGGTACTCGCCGATCATGTTCCCTCAACTCAAGAAAGACCACCCCGAATGGCTGATGGGCACGGCGGAAAAACGGCCTGTGAACGGACCCTGGACCGCCGTGGATTACGGCCAGCCGGAGATCCGCGATCTGGCGTTCAAATTTTTCGAGGAAGTCTGCGCCAACTACGACATCGACGGCATACAGATGGACTTTTTCCGCCATCTGGCGTATTTCCGCGCACATGCCGAAGGGCGGCCCTGCGGCCAGGCCGAGCTGGATATGATGTCGGACCTGATGCGGCGCGTCCGCGTGATGGCCGACGAGACCGGCGCGAAACGTGGACGGCCGATTCTCATCTCGGTGCGCGTGCCGGATTCCCTGGAGATGTGCCGCGACATGGGTTTCGATCTGGAGCGATGGATGCGGGATGATTTGATCGATATCCTCACCTTGAGCTGCTATTTCCGGCTCAATCCCTGGAAAACCAGCGTCGAGCTCGCCCACAAATACAACGTCCCGGTCTATCCCTCGCTGAGCGAGACCCGGTTGCGCGACAAGGATGCCCGGTCAGAGCGGGCGAACCTCGAAGCCTACCGGGCGCGCGCCATGAACGCCTGGCACGCGGGTGCGGATGGCATCTACATGTTCAATTTCTTCAACCCCAACGCACCGCACTGGCGCGAACTGGGCGACCCGGACGTCCTGGCGCCCCTCGACAAGGTTTACACCACGGGCGCCCGGGGCTACGGCAATCTCAGCTTTTGGTACAAGGGCGGCGAGAAATACATGAACCGCGACATCCTCAACCCTGACTACCCGCGTACTCTGGCCGCCGTCGCCCCTGTTTCAATCACCCTGCCGGTGGGGGAAGATGTTACGGCTCATGCACCCGTGACCGTGACGCTGCGCTTGCGGTTCAAGGAAGCCCCGGCGGCCAAAGTGATCGCCGTGACGCTCAACGGCGCCCCGTTGACGGCGGAAACGCAGGACGGCCCGTGGCTCGAGTTTCCCGTCGAGCCCGCGCTGGTCAAACAGGGCGACAACGTCTTTGCCCTGGGCGTGGCAGCGGGCGAGCCCACCCGGCCCGTATTGCTCGATCTGCTCCTCCGCGTACGCCACTGACGAATGTTCACCCGGCGTCAGGAGGGCACGGCGCCGCCGCCTCAAAGCGTCAGATGTGAATAGCGCGCCCGTCGACGGCCAGCGCCGCCTCTTTCATGATCTCGGCCAGGGTGGGGTGCGCGTGGGTCGAACGGGCGAGGTCTTCGCTGCTCGCATCGAATTCCAGGGCCACGGCGGCTTCGGCGACCAGGTCGCCGGCCTGCGTGCCGAGGATGTGCACGCCCAGGAGCCGGTCGGTTTCGGCATGGGCAAGCATTTTGACGAAACCCTCTGTGTCGCCGATGCAACGCGCACGGCCGTTGGCGAGATAGGGGAACACGCCCTTCCGGTAGGGCACGCCCTCTTCCTGGAGCTGGTCCTCCGTTTTGCCCACCGACGCAATCTCCGGGTGCGTATACACGATTCCAGGGATAGCGTTGTAATTGACTTCGCCGTAGCCTTTCACCAGGTTTTCGACGCAGGCCACGCCTTCTTCTTCCGCTTTGTGAGCAAGCATGGGACCGGGAATTACATCGCCTATCGCATAGAACCCTCCGGCGGAGGTCCGAAAATGTTCGTCGACCACGATGCGGCCACGGCTGTCGGTTTCAATCCCCATCGTCTCCAGACCCAGCTCTTCGGTATTGGGAACACGCCCCACACTGAGCAGCACGCGGTCGCAGGCCACAGGATCCGCTCCGTCGATGTCGACAACCGCGCCTTTGCCCTTCTTTCGCGCGCCCGTGACCCGGCATCCCAGACGGAAGGTCATTCCCTGCTTTTCGAAGATTTTCTGCGCCTTCGCGGCCAGTTCTGAGTCCATGCCCGGCAGGATCCGGTCGAGATATTCGAGAACAGTCACCTTGGCGCCCAGGCGGTTCCAGACCGACCCTAATTCCAGGCCGATGTATCCCGCACCGATGACGACCAGGTGTCCGGGCACCACATCGTACGCCAGTGCATCCGTGCTGGTGCCGACATAGAGCCCGTCCACCTCTACGTTCGGCAGGGGCGCTGATCGGCTGCCCGTCGCGATGATAATGTGTTGCGCAGCCAGCGCCACATCTTCTTTGCCTTCGACGGTGATGCGTCCCGGGCCGGTGATGCACCCGCGTCCTTCGTAGCGGGTGATGCCATTCTTCTTGAACAGTCCGGCCACGCCATTGGTCAGGCCTTTGACGATATCTTCTTTGCGCCGCATCATCCCGGCCAGGTCAAGCGAGAGGCCCGTAACCTGTATCCCGTGTTTCGAGAGCGTATCGCGCACTTCGACAAACCGCGCGCTGGATTCCAGCAATGCCTTGCTGGGAATGCAGCCAACGCGCAGGCAGGTGCCGCCGAGAGCCGCTTCGCTTTCGACGCAGGCCACATTCAATCCCAACTGAGCGGCGCGGATCGCGGCGACATAGCCGCCCGGGCCCGCCCCGATAACAATCAGATCATGCGTAACCAGGTTCATGGGGTCTCCTTCCGTTGTCACGTGGTTGCCTGGCGCCGCCGGCCCGTCCGGCCTGCTCGCGCACTATAAATCCAGGAGCAGGCGCGCAGGATTCTCAACACATTCTTTGACCCGCACGAGAAACGTCACGGCTTCCCGCCCATCGACCATGCGGTGGTCATAGGTCAGCGCGACATACATCATGGGCCGGATCACGACCTCGCCGCCGATTGCCACCGGCCGTTCCTGGATGGCGTGCATCCCCAGCACGGCGGTCTGCGGCGGATTCACAATGGGCGTGGACAGAAGCGAGCCGAACACCCCGCCGTTCGTGATGGTGAACGTCCCGCCCTGCAGCTCCTCCAGCGCGATCTTGTTGTCGCGTGCTCGGCCGCCGAAATCCGCGATGGCGCGCTCGATATCGGCAAAGCGCATCAGCTCGGCGTTGCGCAGAACCGGCACCACCAGGCCTTTACCGCTGCTGATGGCGATGCCGATGTCGTAATAGTTGAATTCGACGAGCTGATCATCGCGGAACTGCGCGTTGACACCGGGAAATTCCCGGAGCGCCGTGACCACGGCTTTCACGAAAAACGACATGAATCCGAGCTTCACGCCGTGCTTCGCCACGAACGACTCCTGATGTTCCTTTCGCAGCGCGATCACTGCGGACATGTCAATCTCGTTGAACGTGGTGAGCAACGCGGCCGTCTGCTGCGCCTGTACGAGCCGTTCCGCGATGCGGCGGCGCATCGGCGTGATCGGGCGCAACTTTTCGCGGCGCTGCGCTCCGGTGACAATTCCTCCGACCGGCGACGCCGCGGGCTCGGGCGCTGGCGCTTTTTCAGAATGCTGGAGGACATCTTCCTTCAGGACGCGCCCGCCCCGCCCTGTCGGTTTGACTGCATTGGGGTCGAGCCCGCGCTCCGCCAGGGCGCGTTTCGCCGCAGGCATCACACGCTGCTCTTTTTTCACCACGGCCTTTTCATCGGCGCGCGGCGGGCTCTCCTCGACTGCTGCAGGCGGGCGGGGCCCTTCGACCGGGGCCGGAACTGGCGCGGTTTCGTCGATGCGGGCGATGACGTCTCCCACGCTGGCGTTCTCGCCTTCGTTGACGAGCACTTCAGCCAGGAGGCCCGCCACGGGGGCGGGAACTTCGAGAGTGGCCTTGTCGGAATCGATTTCGACAACGGGCTCGTCCTGTTTTACGTATTCTCCCGGAGCCTTCAGCCAGCGGGCAATCTGAACCTCCGAGATGGATTCACCCAGCGCTGGAACCTGCACGTCAGTCGCCATAAAACTACTTCTCCTTCATCGCGCTGCTGCTGCTGTATGCCACAGGCCCGTCCGCGTCATCATAGATCCGCGAAGGCCTCATCAAGGAGCAGGCGCTGTTCAAGCCGGTGGCTCGCGGCCGAGCCGGTCGCGGGACTCGCTGAAGGCGCGCGATACACGCCGCGCAACGGCCAACGGCCGAGCAGCCGGTCGCAGAAGCGGACACGCCACAGCCACCACGCCCCCATATTCTGCGGTTCTTCCTGCACCCAGACCATATCCGTCTCTGCGGGATAGTCCCGCAGGACTTCTTCGAGGTATTCCTCGTGCAGGGGAAACAATTGCTCAACCCGCACGATAGCGACGTCATCGCGCCCGCGCGCCGCGCGCTCCTCGACGAGCTCATAATAGATTTTGCCGCTGCACAGGAGCACGCGTTTCACCCGATCGCCTGGAATACCCATCTCATCGGGCAGAATGTGCCGAAACCGGCCCCGCGCCAGATCCTCGAGCGGCGACACGACTTTCGGATGCCGCAGCAGACTTTTGGGGGTCATCACAATAAGGGGTTTCCGCCACGGCCGGTGAACCTGGCGGCGCAGGCAATGAAAAAATTGCGCCGGTGTCGTCGGGTACACGACCTGGATGTTGTCCTCCGCGCCGAGCATCAGGAACCGCTCCAGGCGCGCGCTCGAATGCTCGGGGCCCATTCCCTCGAATCCATGCGGCAGCAGCAGGACGAGTCCCGAGAGAGCGCCCCACTTGTCTTCGGCGCTCGTGATGCCCTGGTCAATCAGTACCTGCGCCGCATTGGCAAAATCGCCAAACTGGGCTTCCCACAGCACAAGACCGTCGGGATACGCCGAACTGTAGCCGTATTCAAAACCCAGGACGCCCGCTTCCGACAAAGGGCTGTTGACGATGTCGACCGGCCCCTGTTCCGGAGTGATATGTTGCAGCGGCATGTAGGCACGCCCGTCGACCGTATCCACCAGTACAGCGTGCCGGTGGCTGAACGTGCCGCGCTGCGAGTCCTGGCCGCTCATGCGCACGCGCACACCCTCGGCAGCCAGGGAGGCGTAGGCCAGTGCCTCGCCGGCGGCCCAGTCGAGCGGCTGCTTGCCCGCGGCCATGGCCTTACGCGCAGTCAGGAGGCGCCGGGCCTTGGGATGTACGTGAAAACCGTCGGGAAGCACGGTCAGCGCCTCGAGATGCGACACGAGCGTGTCTCGCGCGACCCCCGTGTCGGGGTTGGGCGCGTTTTTCTCGGGACCGCCAAAATATCGAGACCAGAGGACGCCCAGCACGCTCTTGCGTTTGGGGTTGCGTTTGCGTTCCTCGCGCGCCTGTTCTTCTTCCTTGCTTCGGGAAGCCGTGAACTCTTTTTCAAGAACCGCGCGCCGGCGTTCTGCGATCTCATCGGCCTCTTCCCGGGAGATCCCGCCGAGTTTCAGCAGGTGTTCCAGATAGCCTTCACGCACGGAGCGGCGCCGGTTGATTTTCGCGTAAAGCAGCGGCTGGGTGAATGCAGGCTCATCGGTTTCGTTGTGGCCATGCCTGCGGTAGCAATACATGTCGATCACAACATCCCGCTGGAATTTCCGCCGAAATTCCATCGCCAGGTCAATCACCTGGGCGACCGCTTCCGGATCTTCGCCGTTGACGTGAAAAATCGGGATCTGAAGCATCTTGGCGACGTCCGTCGCGTAGACGCTCGAGCGCCCTTCGGAAGGCACGGTCGTGAACCCGATCTGATTGTTCACCACGACATGGATCGTGCCTCCGATACGGTATCCTTCGAGTTGGGACAGATTCAGCGATTCCTGCACGATGCCTTCGCCTGCGAACGCGGCGTCGCCATGAATCAGGAGGCACATCCCCCCTTCGCGGCGCACGTCGCCGAGGCGGTCCTGCTTGGCGCGCACCCGGCCCATGGCGACAGGGTTCACGAATTCCAGGTGGCTGGGGTTAAAGCACAGTGCCAGATGAAGCGTGTGGCCCGCTTCCGTGGTCCAGTCGGAATGGTGGCCGAGATGGTATTTGACGTCGCCACGGCCTATGTGGAGTTCCGGGTCTTCGTCATCAAATTCGCGGAAAATGCGGCCGGGACTCTTCCCGAGGATATTGGTGAGGACGTTGAGGCGGCCCCGGTGCGCCATGCCGATGACGATCTCGTCGATCTTGTACTGGCCGGCCTTCTCGATGGCCATATCGAGCAAGGGGATGAGGCTTTCCGCTCCTTCGAGTGAAAAACGCTTGGCGCCCACGTATTTCTTCTGGATGAATTCCTCGAAAATGACCGCGTCCGTGAGCCGCGTCAAAATGCGGATCTGCTCGTTGCGGCTGAGCGCAATGCGGTTTTCGGTCCGCTCCATACGCTCCTGCAGCCATTCGCGGAGATCCAAGTCATCGATATGCATGAACTGCACGCCGATAGACCGGCAGTAGGTGTTGCGCAGCCGCTCGATGATTTCGGCGAGGCTCAGGGTGTCTTCTTCCGTCAGGGTGGTTGTGGAAAACGGCAGATCCATGTCATGGTCGGAAAATCCGAAATAGGCCGGGTCGAGTTCTTCCAGTTCCGGTACCGGCGACCTCAGGGGATCCACCTGCGCGACACGGTGCCCGCGGACCCGGTAGTTGCGGACAAGCTTATCCACCTTATGCTGCATCGCTGCCAGATTGATGTCGCGTCCGCAGATCTGGCATTTGATGGCCTCTTCCCAGTCGGATTGAAACCATCGGCGTCGCACGCAGGTATCCTGGGGCACGGCAGGCGCCGGGGTAAAATCTCCATTATCCGAGAGGCGCCTGAAATACTCCCGCCAATCCGCTGGAATCGAATCCGGTTGGTCGAGATACTGCTCGTAGAGGCCCTCCATGAACTCCAGACTCAAGCTGCTCAGTTCGGTTTCAGGATTGGCCATGTCTTCTCCGCCTTTGCCGCCCCTGGGCCGCACAGCCCGGATGGGCGCACCGTGCCCTGTCTTCGTTGTTCCGATCGCACAGACTGTGGATTGACCGCCCCCTCCCGCCACGGACGCCGTTTCTGCCGGAAACGCCGCCGGTATTCAAGGCAACTCGATGTCCGCAGCAGCCTTACCACGAAACCCCCATCGCCACCCTGCCTTAAACAGAGCGAAAACCGTGCCTTACGCCACCATAGGCAGAACCATTGAGAGTCGAGAAATGTTTCTTGGGACACACTTTAGCGCATTTTCGAGAAGTTTGCTCAAGAAGAACTGTGCAATCTGCGATTTCTGCACATCCTGCCTCCCATGGCAGGCAGGCGGTGGTTCGAGCAGCACGCTCACTGGCGGGTAGAGGCCGAGCGAACCGAGCAGCGCACCGTCGAGCCCGGGCGTCGAATTGTTCTGCGCTGCCTTGCCGCCCGGCAGCGGCAGGGCGGTACGTGCCGGCGGGCCTCAGCACAGATCTTCAGGCGGCGGACAATGCCGGCGGCTGAACACCTCTTTCAGCTGCTGACGGCTGTGGCCGCCCGCGAGGCGCAGCAGATCCTGTATTGATTGCGGATATTCCGTCATTTTGATCTTTTCGAGAAACAGGGCGTGTCCGGCTTCTGCGCGTTTGACCATGTCTACGATCGCCGCCAGCATGCTGAGACGATACACGGCGCCGGTCAGAATTTCTTCATCCAGCACGGGGAGCGCCGTGAAATTCGTCCGGAGAAACACGGTTGCGATAGTAAACAGGTCCATCCCCGGTGTCAGTGTTTCGACTACAGGAGACATGAAATCGGCCACCAGCGCGCGGCCAATCTCTTGAAACCGGTCGTACATTTCACCGAGCAGAACGCGCAGGCAGTCCTTTTCCGTCAAAATGCCCACCAGCCGGAAATCATCATCCACAACCATGGCGGCGTTTTCGCCTTTGCTGTGGAGTGTGTGCATCGCGGCCAAGACGCTCATGTCGGGATGCACGACGCGGATCGTCGTTTTCATGATGTCGCGTGCTACAGGTACTGCCACCATGGCTCCCTCCTTCTGGCTTTGCCCAGAGGGTCCGTGTGCGCTGTTGACTGTATTCGCGTGCTGGCTTTCAGTATAACACGGAAACCGCCCGGGAGCGGGGTTCTGTTCAAGGCAAGCCCCCTGGATCTGCCCGGCAGATACGTTGGCAACTCCTTTCAAACAAAAGATATTAATCCGTTTTGAGAATGGGCCGCAGGTGCCGTACCATAGGCCCGTTTCAGGCGAATAAGTCAAAGAAAGGCAGACAGATACCGTGAGCGAACTGGGAAAAGCGACCCGACTGAACCGCATTCTCGCCGGAAGAACGCGGCGCGTACTTACCGTCGCGGTGGACCACATGATCAACTATCCGGAGAAATTCCCCCTGGAACTGCGCCGGATGGCCTCGACGCTCGAACAGGTTATCGCGGGAGATCCGGATGCGGTAACCATGAACAAAGGCCCCGCACTCCGCCTCATGGCGCCGTACGCGGGGCGCGTACCCCTGATCATCCAGTCGATGGCGCTGCGCCCGCATGAACCGAGCTTCGCGGACACCGCAACCGTTGAGGAGACCCTGGGGCTGGGGGCCGACGCCATCGCCGTGGCCATGTTTGTCTACGGAGAGACGGAACTGGACTACCTGCGGCATCTGGCGGAGGTGGTGCGCTGCGCGGCGCCGTTCGGGCTGCCGGTAATCCCGCACATCTATCCCCTCGAGAGCGGCGATGAAAAACATGCGATCGTGCATGACCCCGAGCACGTGCACTATGCAGCGCGGGTGGGATTTGAAATGGGCGCCGACGTGGTCAAGGTGCCGTATACGGGCGATGTCGCATCGTTTCGCGACATCGTGGCGGACATCCCCGTACCGGTGGTCTCGGCCGGCGGGCCCCGCTGTGACAGCTTCGGCGATGCTGTCGCACTTGCCCGTGACGTTGGAGAGACCGGCGCCGCCGGCGCCACCATGGGCCGCAATGTCTGGGGGTTTCCTGACATCCCCAAGGCCATCCGCCGCCTCAAAGAGGCCATTAACGAGGCGTAACGCCTCAGCCGCCGGTTTCCGCGGGAAAGACCGCGCCAGACACCGCGTATTCGGGGCGGTTGCGGCGTAGATGCCGGATGTTTCATGATACAGAGGCCTCCAGAAACCCAGGTTCCAGGAGATCAATGGAATGGCAACAACGGTGACGGTGCCGACGTGGTTTTATCAGCATGGCGACGCGGATTTCACGCTCGATGTGCCTGAGGAAGCGTTTGGCGGTTGGAAAAGGGCAAACCTCGATCTGTCGCTGGATAACACGGCGGTCGTGGTCATGCATGCCTGGGACGCCGGCACCTCACCTGACCAGTTCCCCGGCTGGTGGCGGGTGGTGCCGTACATTGTGCGGGCAAATGCGATCATGGAGACGACGTTCCCGCCGCTGCTGGAGGCGGTTCGCCGCTCACCCATGCCGCTGTTTCATGTTGTAGCGGGAGGCGACTATTACAAACACCTGCCGGGATACGAGCGCGCGGCTGAACTGGCGCCGCGCCAGGAAAACACGGTAGAAAAGATCGCGCCCGACCCGGTCCTGCAGACGGCGCTCGGCTACAAAAACGAGCACGGATACCCCCGGCCACACAACGTGCCAGACATTCAACGGGGTTTTTCCCGCATCGATTTCGGTCCGCATGCCCATCCCCAGGGAGACGAGGGCGTGGCGGAGAATGGCCCGCAACTCTATGGTCTGTGCCGCGCCCACAACATCACGCACCTCATCTACATGGGGTTTGCGATCAACTGGTGCCTCCTGCTGTCTCCCGGAGGCATGGCCGAGATGACCTACCAGTACGGCGTCACCTGCAGCGCGTTCCGGCAGGCCACGGCGGCGGTCGAGAACAAAGCCTCTGCCCGCGACCAGTGGTGCAAGGAGCTGGCGCTGTGGCGCGTGGCGCTCGCGTTCGGGTTTGTCTACGATGTGGACGATTTCATCACTGCGTTGAAAACCAGTGGCAGCGCCACCGGGACGGCCCAGCCATGACAACGAGCGGTCCGCTCAGCGGGAAACGGGCTGTAGTGACCGGCGCCAGCCGGGGTATCGGCCGGCACATCGCACGGGCCCTGTGTGACGCCGGAGCAACGGTCGCCATCACCGGCCGCAACCGGGAGACGCTCGAAGCGGTTGCTCGTGAACTGGGACCCGGCTGCCTGCCTCAGATCTGTGATCAGCGCGACCCGGAAGCCATTTCGGCGATGGCTGCCGCTGTGATCAATGCCCTGGGCGTTCCCGACATCCTCGTCAACAATGCGGGGTTATTTCGCGGCGGACCTGTCGTGAACATGGCCCTGGCCGACTGGAACGAAGTCATCGAAACGAACCTGACGGGAGTATTTCTGACCACCCAGGCGTTCCTACCCGGAATGCTCGAACGGAAGCGCGGCGACATTTTCATCATCAGCTCGATGAGCGGTAAAAAAGGCGACCCGAACGCAGCGGCTTACGCGGCATCCAAGTTTGGCCTCCAGGGCTTCGCCCAGGCCTTGCTCTACGAGGTCCGGAAATCCAATGTCCGGGTTATGGTGTTGAATCCCAGCAGCGTGGATACCAGCGTTGATCACGGGCGGAAAGAAGGCTCAGGCCTGCATTTGCATGCCGCGGACCTGGCGGCCACGGTCGTGCATCTGGCCGCCCTGCCGGGGCGCACTCTGTTTCGCGATATGGACATATGGGGCACCAACCCATAGGTTTGGATTAAATAGAAATGCTTGGCGTGCGTCTGGATTCAACGTATAATGAGCGTGATTAAGCGAGAGCATAAATCTGTGAAAGGATGCAAAGGATGAAGCGGAAAACCTCAATTATTGGGGCGCTTGGGCTTGCGCTCGCCATAGTGGTTTGCGGATGCGAGACAGTGCCGCGCGGGGCAGCTCTTGGCGGCGCCCTGGGTGCGGGCACCGGCGCGATTATCGGCCATCAATCCGGGCATGCGGGCGAAGGTGCGGTGATCGGCGGCCTGGTTGGCGCGGCCGCGGGCGCCGTCGCCAGTGACGTCCGCGCACGCCGCACCCGGACGCCCGAAGAGACGGCCAAAGCCTACGATTACCAGCCGGCACAAGGCGAGATGCTCAAGCTCGAGAACGTCAGCGTGCTGCCGACGCAAATCAGGCGGGGCGACATGCTCGAGGCGTCGATTCAGTATGCCCTGCTCGGGACACCTTCGGGCGGCACAACCGTTCGCGAATCGCGCAGCCTGATGCAGGGCGGACGGGTTGTTGCCGAAATCGGCACCAAAAGCTTCACGCGGGAAGACGGCACCTGGGTGAGCGCCGTCCAGTTCAAAGCGCTCGACAGCCTCGAACCCGGCGACGTCATCGTGCAGCAGGTCATCGAAACCGCCTCCTCGCGGGTCATGGGAACGGACAAGTTCACTATCATCGAGTAAGACCCTTCGGGGCGTTCAACGGCGAATTACTGAGCCGCCGGCGTGTCCGGCGGCGTTTCTTTTTCCGGCGCCGGAGGAGGGCCGGCATCCGGGAGCGGAACGCTTTCTGGCTCCCAAACCGCATCTTTGAGCACAGCCAGATACCGGTTTACAGCCGAAGCACGGGAGGAATGGTGCAGCGTCTGAAGCGCCACGACGCAGCCGTCCACATCGAAAAATCCCTGCGTTAAGTACGGGTAGTGGCCGGGCTGGGGCGCGGGATCTTCCAGGTTGAGGTACACCCCGTGAACGCGGTCGAGCTGAAACTCTACCGGAACGGAGCTCGCTGCCCGCTCTGTCTCGGAAAGGCCGTCTTTCCAGCGCTCAAGCTCTTCGGCAAACCACGCGTCGGCTCCGAATCCCGGCATCATGCCCGGCACCCCCATCACGGTCAGAATGGTGACATAGGGTTCCGGGCCTGTGCCTTCCAGACGGACCGCCGCGCCTCCGGGCACGCTCGATTCCGCCTGGGCTGCCGCCGTTTCTGCGGGAACCGCCAGGGTGAGCACGCCACGGCCCGGCACGGCCAGCGCAAAGACGGCGCCTGCACCCGGCATCGCGCTCGCGGCGTCAGCCGGCATCTCTGAGGCCGCACTCGGGGACATGGCTTCCGGTGGCGTGACCAGCCTGCCCCGCCGGGGACCGTCACAACCCGAAGCAAGGATTAACGCCGCTGCAATCGCGGCCCACCACATGCGCTTTATCCTCAATCTCGCCTCCCCCTGCCGCGGCGGTGTCGAGCGGCACACCACGTTCACCAGACATCCCGGTGCACAGTTCCCACTTCCGTCTCCAGAAATGTGACGCATTCGTGAAATCATTATCCTGCGGGTTTTCGAAAAACCTATCTTGCGCACTCGCGTCGGGAATTGCAACGAATTCTTCCCGTTTTCGGTTGCAAATTCAAAGAAGAATGCGCAATTATAAAACGTTGTTTGTGAGAATCCGGGTTTTCTTGGCACCATTTCCATCAGACCCACTACCCGAAGCAGAGGAGGTTGACGATATGAGTATAAGCCGCAGGAAGTTTCTCGGCACCACCGCGTCGGCGGTGATCGTGGCTGGAACGATGGCCAAAGGACGCGTATTCGGCGCCAACGACCGCGTCAACGTGTGCGTCATGGGCATTAATGGCCGAGGCAACAGCCACATCAAGGGGTTCAATTCAATCCGTCAGGCCCGTGTGGCCGGCCTGTGCGAAGTCGATACCACGCTGTTCGACAGCCGTGTGGAAGAGTATTTCAAACGGGCAAACCTCTCGGTACCCAAGACCTATGCCGACATCCGGGAAGTGCTTGATGACAAAGATATCGACGCCGTCTCGTGCGCGGCGCCCAACCACTGGCATTCGCTGGCCACCGTCTGGGCCTGTCAGGCCGGCAAAGACATGTACGTCGAGAAACCCATGACCCACAACATCTTTGAAGGCCTCAAGGTGGTCGAGGCTGCGAAAAAATACAACCGTATCGTCCAGCACGGCACGCAACTCCGAAGCAATCCGGGGTTCCAGGAAGGCATCCAACTGCTCAAGGACGGCTTCATCGGCGACGTCTATATGGCCCGCTGCGTGTGTTACAAATGGCGTGGAGACATCGGCAAGGCCGTCCCCGGCCAGCCGCCCAGCACACTCCGGTGGGACCTCTGGCAGGGTCCGGCCAAGGAAAAGCCGTTCATGGTGAAGGAAGCCAAGCCCGACGAAGGCATCTTCGTTCCGTATTACTGGCACTGGGTCTGGGAATACGGCAACGGCGACATCGGGAACCAGGGCGTCCACCAGCTGGATGCCGCGCGCTGGGGCCTGGGCGTGGACATCCCCTACCGGGTCTCGTCCATGGGCGGCATGTTCCTGTGGGATGACGCCAAGGAAGTCTACAACGTCTCCTCGTCGTCGTTCCTTTTTAAGGGCGCCGACGGCAAAGACAAGATCATGACGCTCGAAGTGCGCCCGTGGTACACGAACGATGAAATGGGCGGCACCTCATTTGGCGTGATGTTCTACGGCTCGGAAGGCGTTATCACCTTCCCGAGCTATTCCGGATACCTCGCCTACAAATGCAAGAAGTTCGGCGAGAGCGAATTGCAGCCGGCGCAAAAACGCATGGATGGCGGCGACAAAAACCACTACCAGAATTTCATTGACTGCGTGATCAGCCGCGACGCCAGCCAGATCACAGCACCCCCCATCGAAGGGCATTACTCGTCCGCGTTGTCGCACTACGCGCTCACGGGCGCGCGCATCAACCGCGTCCTCGAGATCAACGACCAAACCGGGGATATCACCAACGTCGACTGGACTGCTATCCCGGGACTGACCGAAGAAGAAGCCACCCTGTACCTCAAACGCGACTATCGTGACGGATTCGAAATCCGCGACGAAGTCTGAGCGCTTCAGGATGAAAACGTACCACGCCCGGCGCGGCTCCAGCCCGCCGGGCGTGCCTTTTTTTGTCCAGGTTCTCCGCCGGCCGCAATCGCAATCGTACCGTGCGAACCCGGCAATCTGCAGCGGATCTTCCAGCCCGGCTTGCTTTAGGCATCCGGTTATCCAATAGAATGAGGCGAGGAGCATACTGAAACCGGCGGTGAGGGGACTCGGCTGTGGGAACCCTTCTCAACATAATCGCGCTTGTCCACGAGGTGGGCAACTGGATCATCCGCGTCAGCATGCTGTTGGCAATTACACGCCGGCACCGCCCGCAGTCGGCCATGGTGTGGCTGCTGGTGGTCTTTTTCTCGCCCTGGTTCGGGCTGGTGCTGTATGCCTTTCTGGGCTCGAACCGGCTGCCGCGCCAGCGCGTCGACCGGCACAAGCGGTTTCTGGCCCGCATTGACGCCTTACGCAGCCGTATCATCGGGAGCCCGGGCCTCACGCAACCGCAGCTCGAGCCCGCCTTCGCCTCCACAGTGCGCCTGGTGCAGCGGCTGGGCCACATGCCCGTGCTCGGCGGCAATCACGCTGAGATCATCTGCGACAATGACGCGTTTCTCGATCGCATCATCGCCGACATCGATCGCGCCGCGCATCACGTACACGCGCTGTATTACATTTTCGGAGACGATGCCGCCGGACGGCGCTTCGCGGATGCCCTCATTCGCGCCGAACGGCGCGGTGTCGCCTGCCGCCTGCTTGTCGATGCCGTGGGTTCCTGGCGGATGCTCGCGCGCATGGCGCCGGAACTGGCTCGGGCAGGGGTGGAGGTGTTCGAGGCGCTGCCCGTAGGCTTCTTTCGCCGGGGCATGGCGCGCTGGGATCTGCGAAACCACCGCAAACTCGTGGTGATCGACGGCCAGATCGCGTTTTCGGGCTCGCACAACCTGATCGAACCCAGTTATGGCACCCGCGACTTCATCTGGCATGACCTGTCTGTGCGCTTGACCGGCCCCGTGGTGTCGCAATTGCAGGCGGTATTCATCTCGGACTGGTATTTTGAAAACAATGACCTCCTGGAAGACCCCGCTTTCTTTCCAGAAAACCCGATCCAGGGAGACATCGCGGCTCAGGTGATTCCCAGCGGCCCCAACTACCCCACCGAAAACTACCAGCGGCTGCTTGTATCGGCAATTCACGGGGCACAAAAGCATGTGACCATCACCACGCCGTATTTCGTGCCCGACGAAAGCCTGCTCAACGCGCTCGAAACCGCGGCGCTCCGTGGAGCCGAGATTAACCTTATCGTGCCCCAGGTGGCCGACCAGCGTCTCGTCGGCGCCGCCACGCAAGCCTACTATGAAGAACTGTTAACCTGGGGCATCAACCTGTACCTGTATCAGCCGGCCCTCGTACATGCCAAAACCATGGCCATCGACGATGCCGTGGCTTTCGTCGGGACCAGTAATTTCGATATCCGCTCGTTTGCCCTCAATTTCGAGCTCAACATGGTGTTCTATTCGGCAGCGCTGGCCGGGGAGTTGCGGAAACGGCACGAAGGCTATATGAAAAACTCCACGCGCCTCGAATTGGGCCGGTGGGAGGCTCGCCCGGCATCCAGCCGTATCTTCCAGAACGTTGCCAAACTGTTCAGTCCGCTTCTGTAGCCTGTATCCCCCGGAGCACGGGCTCAACCGGCCTGAATCGAAAGCCATGGCCAGCCCGGTACCCGTTTGCAGCTCGTGGGACGGAAACGGTATCGTTATTTCGCTGAATGCAGCCGGGGGATGTTTTTTCGCGGTTTGAACGTCTGCAAAGGGCCGGATAGGGCCCGTTTTTGAAAATGAGCCCTGCTGACGCAGGCGAGCAACATGCAGCGCCTGCCCGGCAAGTGAGACCACGAGTGAGCGCACGTGTCTTTCTAGTTGGGAGCGAAGCCCACACCGCCCGGGCGGTAACAGCCGCCCGGCAGGCTGAACTGGAGCCTGTGGTGTATCGCGATCGGGGCGATGGGCCGGAAGCCCTGGCCGGCGCCGCCCGCGGTGCGCGTGTGGATGGTATTTACAGCGCGGACGAAGCACATGCAGAACTGGTCGCGGCCGCTGCCCAATCGCTGGGCCTCCCCTGCTTCTCGACCAAAGCGGCACGTTTGCTGCACAACAAGGAAGCGTTGCGCGCCGTTCTGGGAGCGCACACCCAGCTGAATCCCCGCTATGGCGTTGCAAACACACTGGCCGGGGTGCGGCACGCCTTGCAACAGCTGGGACTGCCCGCGGTGGTAAAGCCCGTGGATGGTGCGGGCGGAAGCGGGGCCCTGATTGTGCGGGATATCGACGATGCACCCCTGGCGTTTGCCCGGGCTTCGCGTGCGGCCTCCAATGGCCGGGTACTGGTGGAACCGCACCTGGCGGGAACAGAGTACCGCGTAGTGTGCCATTGCGGAGACAGCGGCTGGGGAACGCTCACGGTGTTGAGCAACGTGCCCGCGGGGCGCGACCATCTGTACGACCGGGCCCTGGTCGCCCCGGTGCGCGTGGCAGGTCCGCTGCGCGCGAGACTGCGGGAGCAGGTTCGTGCGGTCATACGACTCATCGGAAGATTTGAAGGCGTCGTGGTATTTGAATTTCTGTCGGTAGACGATGACCTGTATCTGCTCGAAATGGCGCATATCAATGAGACACCCGCACTGGCGACGGGATTGTTTCCGGCCATCTGCGGCATCGACCTGCTGGAACTGGATGTGGCGTCGAGTATCGGTCGCGCTTTTGCATCGAAACCCCGGTTTACGGTGTGTGGGGCGCTGTGGTGGCTGGAACCGCGCAGCGGGGTGGTGGCGTCCGTGCATGGGATTTCAGAAGCCCGGTCGGTACCGGGCGTGGCCGCGGTAGAGATCGCGGCGAAAGTTGGGACGGTGCTCAGCCATCAGGTGGACGCCCCTTCACGCGATGCCGCCGGCTATGTGCTGGCCACCGCGCGCACACCGCGCCGTGCCCTGGAAAAGGCCCAGTATGCGTCCGAATATCTTCGGGTTGAGGTCGCCGCCACGCTCGAACTCTGAGAAATCCCGCCGCATCTCCCTGACGCGCCCGCACTCCCGTTTCGTGCTGGGCTGCCGCTATTTCCCGATACAAAACGACGCGAAAATGCGATCCAGAACATCTTCGGCGGTAGTCTCTCCGGTGATTTCGCCGAGCGCGGCGAGGGCCTCGCGGAGGTCGATGCTGAGGAATTCGGGCGACGCGCCGAAATTGTCGAGCAGGCGGGCGAGAGCCTGGCGGGCGCGCCGGAGGCTGTCGCGCTGATGCACGCGGTTGAGAAGCACATCGGACGGATTCATGGCCGCTCCACCGAGCAGTTGTTTTGCCAGCGCGGCCTCGAGCGCCTGAAGCCCATCGCCGGACTTCGCGGATACGAGCCAGGTTGCGGCAAAACGATCCGCCCAGCTGCTGAGGGCCGGCGAAGGGTTCAGGTCGATTTTGTTGACCACCAGAAACACGGGGACCTCGAGGGCCAGCAGGTCGCCGGCCAAAGCCTCGTCCTCCGGAGTGGCGGGATCCGTGGCTTCCACCACAAAAAGCACCGCGTCAGCGGCATTCAGGGCACTGCGGGCGACGTCGACACCGATCCGCTCGACTTCGTCGTCGGAATGGCGCAGACCGGCGGTATCGCTCAGGCGGATCGGGATGCCTTGCACCGTGATGACTTCTTCCAGGAGATCGCGAGTCGTGCCGGGCCGGGCGGTGACAATAGCGCGGGCGTCACGCAACAATGCGTTAAATAGACTGGATTTACCGACGTTGGGCCGCCCTGCGATGATCACGGCCGCGCCCTCGCGGTAGAGGCGGCCGGCATCCGAGGCAGCCAGGAGCGTCTCCATGCGGGCGGCGATGGCGGCCAGAGTGGCTCGAAGTTCCGGCGTAACGAGTTCGGGCAGATCTTCGTCGGGAAAATCCACCGAGGCCTCGATTCGCGCGAGGGCTTGCAGGAGCGGTTCGCGCATGCCAGCGATGGCCTGAGAGAGGGCGCCCGAGGCGGCGGCATTGGCGGCGCGGAGTCCGGCGCGGGTTTTTGCGCGGATCCGGTCGATTACCGCTTCAGCCTGCACCAGATCGAGCCGGCCATTGAGGAAGGCCCGTTTGGTGAACTCGCCGGGCTCGGCCAGGCGCGCGCCTTGCTCGAGAACGAGTTCAAGGATAGCCTGAAGCGGCTCCGCGCCCCCGTGAGCATTGATCTCGACGACGTCCTCGCGGGTATAGCTGTGCGGGGCGCGCATGATGTGCAGCAGTACTTCATCGAGGGTCTCGGCGCCGTTGCGTATCTCTCCGTGATAGACGCGCCTGCGCAAATGGCGAATATCGAGCCCTCTGGAAGAATGGAAAACAGCGGCCGCGATGCGGAGCGCATCGGGGCCGCTGAGTCGCACAATACCTATGGCGCCTTCACCGGGCGGGGTGGAAATCGCCGCGATGGTGCCTTCAGACGCTGTCCGCGTCACTGGGGGTGCCATCTTTGGTTTCCCCGGCGCCCGATTTCTCGCCGTTTGCGGCAACGGAAGCCAGGGGTTTAGCAGGCCGGCGTTTGCGCACGGCGCCGCGGCGGCCGACTCTCCGCCGGGGCTGGAAGCGTTTGTCCGCATCCCCGTCGGGCTCATCGCCCTCGCCGTCTTCGTCCTCGTCGACCGTGTCGCCGCTGCTGACTTCGGGAGACGCATCGTCGGCCACAGCAGAAGGGGCAGCGCTTTCCGGCGCTTTGGAGCGCCCCGTTTCAGGCCGAACCCTGGGCTCATCGCCGCTGCCGTTTTCGTCGTCCAGCACGTCGTCGCCGTTCATATCAAATGCATTCGCATCGTCGTAGTCATCGCCTTCATCGTGCTCGTCGCCGGCATCCCCTTCGGAGACCGGCGCGATAATGACGCTGCGGAAATTGGATTCGCCCACGCTGAAAGTGCGCACATCGGGATCGTCATGAAGGGCGAGGTGGATGATGCGGCGTTCCTGCGGGCTGAGCGGCTTGACGCGCACCCGCCGTCCGGACGATTTGGCGCGTTCGGCCAGGCGCTGGGCCATATCTTCCAGCGTATCGCGCCTGCGGTCGAGATAGCCTTCCACGTCGACCACAATGCGTTCGGACTGCTGCCATTCATCCTGGCGGTTGAAAATGCGGTTGATGAGGTACTGCAAGGCCGTCAGGTTGCGGCCTTTACGCCCAATCAACAGGGCGGAATCGGGAGATTGGACCGAGAGCTTGAGCCCGCCCTGAGTTGCTTCGAGAGGCTGTACGCTGGATTCGATCCCCATGCCCTGGATGATCTCGTTGAGAAGCGCGGCCGCCTCGCAGCTGCGCGCATCGGTAAGCACTTTGTCCGGGGGCCGGTTCACCGCCTCAGGCCGCGGCCGCTCCTGGCGTGGGCGCTCTTCACGCGGGCGATCTTCGCGGGGGCGGGCATGGCGGGGCCGGTCGTTGCGGGGCCGGTCGTTTTTGGGGCGGCTGTCGCGAGGCTTCTCGGGACGCTGGTTTTTCGGCCGCTCGGGACGCTGCTCGCGCCGCGGGTTTTTGTCGCGCCGGTCGTGGCCCGCCCGCTCGGCGGGACGTCCATGCTGCGGCGGGCGGGGCCCCCGGTCGCGGTCGCCGTTTCTCCGATCGCGTTTCGGGCCACGCCGGGCGCCGCGGACCTGGTTGTGTCCGCGGTCATTGCGCATGGGCTGATGCTCAAAATCGATCCGGTTGCCATCGGCTTCGATGGGGAATCCGCCTTCGCCGGGGACATCGGTGGATACGCGCACGGTGACGTCGCGGACGCCGATGCCGAGGAATCCGGGGCTGCCCTCGTCCAGGATCTCGACATGCGCTTCATGGCGTTCGATGCCGAGTTCGCTGAGTGCTTTGTTGATAGCGTCTTCCCGTTTCCGGGCACTGATTTCGATGGATCTCATGGAATGAACTTTCCTCCTCTACCGTTCGTCCGTCCGGGGCGCGTTTTTGGGTTCTTTTTCGGCGCCCGTGACACGGGTTGCGCGGCTCTTGCGTGCCGCGGCCTCGGCTTCTTTGGCGATGCGGCGCTTGCGTTCCTGCGCGGCCTTGTAGAAATGTTGGCGCTTACGCGGAGCCTTGAGCTTGTCTGGGGTCACATCGACGTCTTTCTGCATGCGGGTGAAAGTCTGCTGCACAATGCCAAGCAGGGTGCTGACCAGGATGTAGAGGTTCAGGCCGGACGCGACGCGGTAGCAGACGAACGCGAAGAAGACCGGCATGATGGTCATCATGGTTTTCTGCTGAGGATTGGCGGCGGCGCCGGGTTGCGGCAACACCTTCTGGCTGACCAGCATGGCCAGGGCCATGAGGATCGGCAGCAGGTTGAAGTATTCGAGATGCTGGCCCACCATCGGCAGCGCGGTCAAATTCGGGAGATGAAAGAGATGGTCCGGCTGGGACAGGTCCGTGATCCACAGCATGAACGGTGCGCCACGGAGTTCGTACGCGCTCCACAACATCCGGTAGAGCGCGATGAAAATGGGCATCTGCAGGAATAGCGGCAGGCAACCACCCACGGGATTCACGCCGCGTTCCCGATACATCTCCATCATGCGTTTGTTGAGCTCTTGCTGGTCCTCCTTGTATTTTTCACGAAGTTTTTCAATTTCCGGGGCAAGCTGCTGCATTTTCTTCATGCTCTTCATGCTCTTGACCGTCAGCGGCAGCATCGCAAGACGCACAAGCACGGTGAGCAGGATGATGGCAATGCCGTAGTTTGGAATCCACGAATAAAACAGGTTGAGCAGGCGCAGCAGAAACTTGGCGAACTTGTCCATAAAGGCCCAGGTATCGCTCAGAAAGAACCGAGGCGCGGTGTCGAGCGTGGGCCAGGCCGCCGCAAGGGAGTCGAGCCGGCTCGGGCCGATGTACACACGGAACGCCTGTGTATCGGCGGAATTGGCAGCAATTTCCATGCGCGGAACGGTGATGCCCGCGGTGAGGTCGCCCGCGACGCCTCGGTAAAATGCGTTGCCGGACTGAGCGCCAATAGTCTCCCCGGCCAGGTGCTTCAGCGCCACCACAAAATAGGCGCCCTTGACCGCGATCCAGTCGGCGCCGGGCACCGTCCACCCTGGATTGCCTGCCTTGAGCTTCCGGGTATCCTGGTACTCGTTGTGATTCTCACTGCGGATAACAATGGTCTGGCCGACGCCCTTGGTCTTGTCGGGGGAGTCGACATCGGGAGCCCACGCGAAAAGGTAGGCCGGGGTCTGGTCCAGGCCGAACCGGCGGCCGGCGTCCTCCCGGTTTTCGATGCGTACACTGGCGTCCACGAGAAATGGCGTGTCGGTGAGCGCAAATGATTTGGTGACGGCCAGCACCGGGGAGGCCAGGGTAAAGGTCACCGCCTGACCGGACGGATCGATGATCGCGTCAAAGCGGCGGTAATTGAGGCGATCGCCAAGCTCCTGCTGGGCGGCGAACCATAAGCCAAGCGGATAGATCGTGTCGGTGTCGGGCCGGTCGGAACGCGGGACGAGTTCAACGACGTCGTTGCCGTCTTTGTCGAGGATAACCTCGGCGCGTTTCAGGCGTGCGCCGATCCGGGTGAAGACGAGGCGGAGCTGGCCGTTCTCGATAGTGACTTCGTCCTCGGGCAGGACGGACTCGGGCACAGGCGGCAGCTCGGGCCAGGCGGAAGCGGCGTCCGTTCCGTCAGCCGGCGCAGCGCCGTCCTCGCTGTGTTCGGGCAGAGACGCTCCCGGCGCGGTCTGGACTTCGGGCGCGGCCGGCTCGGGGCCGACGGCAGGGCGTTGCATGAAATAATTCAACCAGATGACGACCAATACGGTCATCAGGATGATGCCGAGCATCTGGTTTTTCATCAACCCCTGGTCTTGATTGTCATCCACCCTGTGTTCTCCCTGGCGGATCGCTCCTCGCGATACGCCGCACCCTTTCCGGCACGAGGGCCCGGGGGCTCCTGGGTTGGACGAGCCTGGCGTTTACGGGACGGGGTCGTATCCACCGCGACTGCAGGGATGGCATCGCGCGATTCGCCGTATGGCGTAGCCGACGCCTCGTATGACGCCGTATCGTTCCAGTGCCTCGATGGCGTATTGGGAACAACTGGGCGTAAACCGGCAACTGGGTCCCAGGATGGCTGACAGAAGAGGTGAGATGCCGTATTGGTAACCGCGGATAAGCACTACCAACACCTTAGCCACCCAGCAGCCCTCCCTTTCGGAGAAGCTGTCGTATCGCGTGTTCACACGCCGCATAGTCAAGAGCCGCCGCGGCTGGCCGTGCGACGAACACGATGTGCGCGTCTTCGGCTAGGTGTGCGCGGTGGGTTCGGTAAGTCTCGCGTATGTAACGCTTGAGACGGTTGCGGACCACGGCTTTGCCAACTTTTCGCGATACGGCGATACCCAGTTTCCGCCCCTGCCCGTGCCGCCGGACCGCGTAGCAGATAAACGCGCGGCCCACCTGTTTTTCACCATTCCGGTATACATCGAGGTATTCGGATTGTCTGGTGAGCCGTTCCCGACGGGGGAACTTGTTCTGGCCCGGCACAACAGGCTCATCACTCGTACTCTTTATGCGCTGAGCCGTTTCCGGCCTTTCTGCCGGCGACGGCGGATTACATTTCGCCCTCCTGCCGTGGCCATGCGCGCGCGAAATCCATGATTCCGTTTTCGCCTGATATTCGATGGTTGAAAAGTACGTTTCACTACTCTCTCCTCGGCGAGCCACAGGGTTTTGCATGTGTAACTCATACCGCCGGAATGCGATATGGCCACCATCCTCGCCGGTGTTCACGTGTAAACAGTAGGCAAGTATAGATCATGTATCCGGTCTGAGTCAAATGCAATGCGATGCCTCATCCGCCCGCAGAATTCGCTTCGGCCGGAGGGCCCGGTGCGTGGAAAAAATGCGACTGCCGCACTCGGCGGGCGCCGTTTTTTGCGCGAACCGGTTCATTGTGTCTACAATGGCCGCTTGGGGATGCCGCTGTTGGAATGAACGTGAATTGCGCCGCGACGGCGCCCGGCTGGCCCTCGTGCCCTGGAAGCCGGTTTCGCCGCGTACAACGCGTACACGCGACGGAAAACGCTGGCGTCCTTCGAGATGCGGGCCGCAGGCTGCGCTGCGGACCCGGAGTGGGAACAGCATCAGGCCAACGGCCTCACAAGGGAGCGAAATACGATGGAAAAACTTGGAGCAGCAATTATTGGCAGCGGCTGGGTCGCCGGAGAGTATATTCGGGCCTTTACGACCAACCCCAGCACCGAATTGCGCGCCATTTGCTCGCGCACCAAAGAGGGCGCCCAGGCCAAGGCGCAGGAATTCGGCGTGACCTGCGATGTCTACACCGATTATGAAAAGATGGCCGCGCGAGATGATATCGACATCGTGGTCGTCGCATCGCCTCCCAATCTCCACACGGAGCATGCGGTCGCGGCGGCGCAGGCGGGCAAACACCTCATCCTCGAAAAGCCCATGGCGCTCAACATCGAAGATTGCCGCACCATCCGCGACGCCGTGGCAAAGGCCGGGATCAAATCCGTCATCAGTTTTGTGCTTCGCTGGAACCCTCTGTACGAGATCATTAAATCTCTCATCGCCGACAACGCCATCGGCGACGTGTTTCTGGGCGAGGTGGACTATTTCCACGGCGTCGGCCCCTGGTACAAGCTGTATTCCTGGAACGTCAAGCGCGAGGTGGGCGGCAGCTCGCTGCTCGCCGCCGGCTGCCACGCGCTGGACGGCCTTCGCTGGTTCATGGGCGGTGAGGTGGCCGAAGTCTGCCAGTATTCGACGTTTGGCAAAGCCTTCGACTTCAAGGAATACGAGTACGATCCCACCACCTGCACGATGCTGAAATTCGCCGACGGCCGCATCGGCAAGGTGACCTCATGCATCGAATGCACCCAGCCCTACGTGTTCAACATCAATCTGGTCGGCACGCTCGGCAGCATCAAGAACAACCAGCTCTACTCCAAGAAGAAATTCCCCGGGCAGACCGGCTGGGCCACGATCCCCACGGTGCTGCCCGACAGCGGTGACGTGACCCACCACCCGTTCTCCCTTGAAGTGGCGCATCTGCTCGACTGCATCGCGGAGGACCGGGAATCGCACTGCAACGCCGCGGATGCCTTCATCAGCCATGAAATCTGCCTCGCGGCAGACCTCTCCGGCCTGGAAGGCAAACCCATCACTCTGCCGCTGAAATAACATGAAACGGTTTTTGGCCAAACACTCGCCGCTGGTGATCCTGGCGGTGCTGTGTCTTCTGATCGCCGCACTCATGCCGAACTTCCGCAAGCCCGGCAACCTGAAGAAGGTGGCCTACCGCACCCCGGTGTTCGGCATCATGGCCTCAGGACAGACGCTGGTGATCCTCACGGGCGGCATTGATCTGTCGGTCGGCAGCGTGGCGGCTCTCAGCGGCGTTGTGAACGCCAAAACCATAAAAGCCATGGAATCGCGGAGCCTTCCCGCCTCCGTCAGCGTGGGCATCGCCGCGGGGCTCGCAGTGGCCACCCTGTGCGGCGTCCTCTGCGGATTCGCGACAGCCTATGGCAAAATCCCGGCGTTTATCTCCAGTCTGGGCATGATGATGATCGCCCGGGGCGCCGCACTTGTCATTACGGGAGGCGTTCCGGTCCGGGGATTCCCCGACCGGTTCGCCTACCTGGGGGGCACGCGCGGATGGTACATTCCCGTCTCGTTCATGCTGTTCATTGTGGCGCTCCTGACGATCCTCCTGCTCGCGACGCGGTTTGGCCGGGCGGTCTACGCCATTGGCGGCAACAGCCAGAGCGCCCGCTTGTCGGGCATTCCAGTGCACCGCGACCGCATGTGGGTCTTTGTCCTGTGCGCCCTGCTGGCCGGGTTCGCGGGGATCGTGGAGACGTCGCGGGTGGATATCGCGGCGCCTACCGCCGCGGAAGGGTACGAGCTGGAAGCCGTGGCCGCCTGCGTGATCGGCGGCGCGAGCCTGATGGGCGGCGAGGGCACCGTCATCGGTGCACTGGCCGGCACGCTGATCATGCAGATCCTCGTGAATCTCTGCAATCTCTTGCACATTGAGACAGATTGGCAGAAAATACTGGTGGGTTCGCTGGTCATTGCGCTCGTCGCGTATGACACCTACCGTAAGCGTAAATCAGGGCTGCTGAAAGAATAGGAGCGCGGAGAACATGAAACGCATCACATTGGCACTGTTGAGCGCCGTTCTGGTGCTCGGGTGCGGGAAACAGGCCGCGCAGAGCACGGACCCCGGCCAGGGCACAGCCAGCGGCGCCCGGTACACTATCGCGGTCATCCCCAAGGGTACCACCCACGATTTCTGGCTTACCGTGAAGGCCGGAGCCGAGGATGCCGCCCGGGCCTTGAACGTGCACATGTACTGGAAAGGGCCCGACAAGGAAACCGAGGTCGTCAAGCAACTCAACATCATCGAAGACTTCATCACCATGGAGGTCGATGCCCTTGTTATGGCGGCCTGCGACGAAAGCGCCATGATTGATGTCGTGCGGCGGGCCAAAGACGCAGGAATCCCCGTGGTGACGATCGATTCCGGGGTCAAATCCGATGATCCCGTGTCATTCGTCGCCACCGACAACGTAGCGGGCGCGCGCGCTGCCGGCCAGGAGCTTGCCCGGCTCATCGGCGGCGAGGGCGAAGTCGGGCTCATCCCCTTTGTGAAGGGCGCCGCCACCTCCGAAATGCGCGAACAGGGATTCAAGGAAGCCATCGCTGAAATCCCCGGCATCAGACTCGTAGCCACCCTCTACAGCGACAGCGACGCTGCCAAGGGCATGAACGTAACGCAGGACATGATCACCGCCAATCCCAATCTCGCGGGCATCTTCGCGGCCAACGAAGGCGGCGCCATCGGGGCAGCACAGGCCCTGCGCGCCGATGGCAAGGCCGGCGAGATCAAGCTTGTGGCGTTTGATGCCTCCGACGAAGAAATCGCCGCGCTCAAGGAAGGCGTCATCCAGGCGCTCGTCGTTCAAAATCCCTATAAGATGGGATACGAAGGCGTGAAAGCCGCCGTGGACCACCTGGAAGGCCGCCCCGTCGAAAAACGTATCGACACCGGCGTGACCGTCGTCAGCATGGAAAACTTCGACGAGCCCGAGATCCAAAACATCCTCAATCCGCTGAGCAAGTAACATAGGCTGTCCGGGTTTGCCGGCCTATCCATACACGAATCAGGCGCTGGGCTGTGAATCCCGGGCGCCAGCCGGGCACACGGCTCCAGTGGCCTGCAGAAAAACGCCGTTGGCACTCTTTTCCCGCACCTCCCCTGAAGAATTCAATAAAAATTCGTGAGCTGCTTGTCCTTGACATTCCCCTGCCGGATGGGCGACCATACCGCTTCTATTCGGTGTCGGCCAGGCAGCAACTGGAAAAATGAGGGCACGCGACCAGGCTCCTCGGGGAGTCTGGCGGCGTGGCGGGGCGTATACGGTAACGAAGGCGCCGATGCGGGGTAGTATGTGGCAGGCATACGGTGCTGAAAGGCTGTAGACGGCGGACAGCGCAGGCTGTACTGCTCGACGCGCGTCCCCCCGCAGCATTTTCCCTCCCATCAACCATGCGTTGAGGTTCCGGGGAGATTTCTGTTGATCAACCTTATCGAGTTCGGACCCGGAAATTACAGGCTACTGAAAAGATTCGTCCAGTTCCATTGGGACCACTACAAGGACCACCCGTACTACGTGCCCCCGCTGAACATGGATCTGCTCGGCAACCGGCTCCTGGGCGAAAAAGGCCTGCTCACGGACAAACACCCCTTCCACAAGCATGCCGAGGTGGTGTATTTCCTCGCGGAACGCGACGGCAAAGTCGTGGGACGCATCGCGGGTTGTATCAACCAGCGCTATAACGAGCAGCAGAACGCCAGGGCGGTCATTTTCGGATTCTGGGAGGTGATCAACGAGTTTGAGGTTGCCAGGGCGCTGCTGGATCGAGTGGCGGCCTGGGGCAAGGCACGGGGCATGACCACCCTCCTCGGCCCCATGAGTTTCTCTACCAACGAAATCGTCGGAATCCAGCTCAACGCCTTTGACACGCTGCCGTATTATGAGACCGCGAGCAATTACCCCTATTACGCTGACTTGCTGGACCGCTACGGCATGTACAAAGCCATGGACGTCATCGCCCAAAAACTGGATTTTACCAACGGCGCGGCCGATCCCCGGCTCATGGAACGCATCAACAAGATCGCCGAGCGCATGGCCCGCCGCAACGGCCTGTGGACGCGCCCCCTCGACTTCTCCAACCTCGCGGAAGAAAGAAAGCTCATCCGCTCTATTTATAACGACGCCTGGAAAGATAACTGGGGCGCGACGGCCTTCACGGAAGAGGAATTCAACCTGACCGCCGATAAGCTCCGTACGATCGTCAAATCAGGGATCGCGCTCCTCGGATATGTCCATGATGAAGCGGCAGCGTTTTTCCTGATCCTGCCCGACATCTACGACTGCATCAAGACCAACGGCAGCGCGTTCGGCAGGCTGGATTTTGTGCGTGTGGCCCGGCTGTTCCGCAACAAGCACCGCACCCGGCGCGGGCGGGTCACCCTGCTTGGCATCAAAGAACCGTACCGCCGCTCCGGACTCGATGCCGTGTTGTACCGCGACGCCCTGCGTCATGTTCGCCAGACGGAGCAATTTGATTTTGTCGAGGTCTCCTGGCTGCTGGAAACCAATGCCCTCATCATCAGCGCCGGCGAATCGTTTGCCGCCCGGCACTACAAAACCTGGCGGATTTACGAAGCACCTCTGTAATGAGCAGGCCCCTCAGGCCAGCCGCGGCGGCTCCGGGGCTATGATGCGAGAATGTGGGCGATTCGCGCCAGTTTCGGGTCGAACTGCGTGCGGCATTCCCAAGCCTCCTGCAGCGGACGCAGCACAACGCCGTCCGTTGAAATGCCCACCATTTTCCCGGTCACGCCTTCGCGCAGCGCTTCCACGGCACGCACGCCCAGGCGGCTGGCCAGGATACGGTCAAACGCCGTCGGCGTGCCTCCGCGTTGCAGATGGCCGATCACCACGACCCGGCTGTTGGGGATCTTGGCCAGGGCATCCACCTGTTTGGCGACCTGGATCGCATCACCCAGCTCGTCCCCTTCCGCGACCACGATAATGGCCGACTGCTTTCCCTTGGCCCGGTAGGCGTGTATATGTTCAACGAGGGTTTCTATGCTGGTCGGCGTCTCCGGCACGAGGATCTCCTCGGCGCCGCCGGCGATGCCGCTCATCATGGCCAGGTAGCCGCTGTTCCGGCCCATCACCTCCACGAAAAAGATGCGTTCATGGGATTCCGCGGTGTCGCGGATGCGGTCGATCGCTTCCAGCGCCACGTTCAGCGCCGTATCGTAGCCGATGCTGTAATCGGTTCCGCCAATGTCGTTGTCGATGGTTCCGGGCAGGCCGATACAGGCGATACCGTGCTCTTCGTACAGGGCCAGTGCGCCCCGGTACGAACCGTCGCCTCCGATCACGACCAGCCCATCGATGTGGTGTTTCCGGAGCGTGTCGGCCGCCTGGGTGCGGCCGTCTTTCTCGAAAAAGGCCTGGCACCGGGCCGTGCGCAGGATCGTTCCCCCCCGGTTGATGATCCCGCTGACGGACCGCGGCCCCATTTCAAACACATGGCCGTCGATCAGCCCCTGGTAACCCCGCTGGATGCCGAAGACCTGCAAGTCATAGTACGCACCCGCGCGCACCACAGCCCGGATCGCCGCGTTCATGCCCGGCGCATCTCCACCGCTTGTCAACACTCCTATCCGCTTCATATCTGTTTCCTTGTTCAGGACGTGCCCGAGCTGGATTCTACCGCGGCCTCTTCCGCAGGCGCCACGTAGTTCAGAGTCGCGTTCAATGCGTGTGCGCGCCATTTCGCCAGCGACGCTATGGCGTTGGCCTCGATGGTCCTGTCTGTTTCATTGAGATGCTTCGCCTCTTCCGCCAGCCGCGTCACTTCGGCGAGCAGCCAGTCGGCCCGCGCACGCGTCTCAGGCGGTGCTTCCGCACGCGTCAGGAAATCCTGCTGGAACTCTGTGCAGGTGGCCAGCGTGTCTTGAAGCGGCTGCACAAACGGCTCGTCGAACGCCTGTTCGATCACCGCCGCATGGCGAATAATGTCCGACAGGGCGCTCATGGCGGGCACGGCAACCTCCCGGGGCACCTTGCCTGAATGCCATTGCGCCTCCAGGAGCGGAAACATCGGGAGCAGAGCAAGAAACTGGCTGCGCTCGATGCGCGGCGGAACAGCCTTCCGCATGATGGCGAAGATGTCCGCGACCTGCTCCGGCAACAGGGCGGCGTAGGCCGGATTGGAGTAGGACCCCCGTTGCGGACTCACCACAGGAT
>DAOSJS010000001.1:27923-40886 GCA_035367355.1 Candidatus Hydrogenedentota bacterium | reverse complement strand
TGGGAGTCACCTCGGTCTCCCTGTCTACCATGGCCGGCGCGGTGTCTGCCCTGGGTATCCTGGACGCCGCGATTCAAAGCGTCAGCCAGCTCCGTGCGACATTTGGCGCGGTGCAGAACAGGCTTGAGTTCACCATGAACAGCCTGGCGATCACCGAAGAAAACGCTTCGGCATCCGACAGCGCCCTCCGCGACGCGGATATTGCTACCGAGACCATTCAATTCACCCGCACCCAGATTCTGATCAGTTCGGGCACGGCGGTGCTTGCTCAGGCCAATCTGGTGCCGCAAACCGCCCTCCAGCTGCTCGGCGGATAAGCCGCCCGGGTCAGAAAACTGCTCATATCTCTCTGAACTCTGCACGCCGCGCCTCGAAAGGCGCGGCTTTTTTCATGCCCGCCCACCTAAGATAAATCCTTTACGAAAAAAGGTTTAGCTGAGAAACCTGCAGCCCCTTGCGCCCCGGTTACTCCGCATACACCAAAAAAATCCGGCGATTTCAAAAAAAGCGCTAAAGTGTTTCGCTAAAGGTGCCGATATATTTGACGACAACGGCGGAATGTGGCTGCGAAACATGACCCGCCAGTGTGAGGGGGGATTCCCCAGGGAGGCGGCCCGCGCAGCGCGCGTGCGTCGCAGGTTTGCCCTAACATCGTCCGCAGGATCCAGGGCGTGTAGGGCCAAAGACAGTTGAACGAGACCGGACAAAGGCCGGAGCCACTGCGCTTCATGCCTTGGTCAGTTGAAGACAGGCAGCACTGAGTTGCCGGGGAGAGGCCATGCGAAGACCTCACGGGACCCCTGGAAACGTTTTCGGCTGCCGTGGCGGCGTCCCCAGGGACAGGAGACGCCTCCGGTCGTTTGCTGGCCGGGGAGCTTTGCCGGTCGCAGCCCGCCGGTTGGCTGCCCATAGCCGGCCCGGAGTTGTGCCGGGACGTTTTCGCATGATGTTCGGGATGGTGTTTGGGACACGCTGTTTCGAAGAGAGCGTCGTCTGGCATTGCGGTGCGCATGGATGCGCCAGATTATCACTCAAGGAGGATAGACCATGGGACTCAGGATCAATACGAATACGGCGGCTATCAACGCGTCACGTGTGTTAGCCCGCTCCTCCAGGCAACTCAACAAAGCGCTCGAACAGCTTTCGAGCGGGCTTCGCATTAACCGGGCCAGTGACGACGCTGCGGGTCTGGCTATTGCGGAGGGGTTCAATTCGGTCGTTCGAGGCACGCGGGTGGCTCAGCGCAATGCGCAGGACGGCGTCAGTCTGATGCAGACTGCCGAGGGCGCCCTCAGCGAAACGACGAACATCCTGCAGCGTATGCGCGAACTGGCGGTGCAATCGGCCAACGGCACGATGACGGCAGACAACCGCGCGGCGTTGCAAGCCGAAGTCACCCAGTTGATGGGGCAGATCAACAGCATTGCTTCGGATACGGAATTTAACGGGCTTCGCGTCCTCAGCGCAGCTCAGACCATCACCCTGCAGGCAGGGGCTCAGGCTGGTCAGACCCTGGAGCTCCAGCTCAGCGGCGCCAAAGCTGCCGACATCGGTGTCAGTTCGGTGAGCATCTCGACTCAGGCGGCGGCGGTGTCCGCGCTCAGTATCCTGGATCTCGCTATCAACAGCGTTTCGTCGCTGCGCGCGACCCTGGGCGCCTTCCAGAACCGGCTCGAGTTCACCATCAACACCCTGGCCATCCAGGAGGAGAACTCGGCGGCGGCCGAAAGCGCTATCCGCGATGCCGACTTCGCCAAGGTGACGACGGAGTACACACGGACGCAGATCCTCATCAGCGCAGGCACCTCCGTGCTGGCTCAGGCCAACGTGGTGCCGCAGACCGCGCTGCAGCTGCTCGGGTAGGTCACGCCCCGATCGTTCGAGTCACGTGAGATAAAGCGTCGAGCGGCCCGGCAACAGGTTCCGGCACAGACCGGGGCCTCTGCCGGGCCGTTCTATATTTTTCCGGCCCGGCATGTGCGGCTGCAGCACCGCGTTCCCGGCAGGCGTCATTCCAAACGCTCCAGTTTTCTCAGATGGCGCAGCAGTGCTATCTGGACTTTTCGCTCAGTATCCAGGTTCTGCCAGGGAAATGCCGGTGGCATCTTCTCCGCGCGCTCCAGAAGGGCCTTTGCCGCCGTCCACAACGGCTGCTGCGGGAATCCGTTGTCGCGCAGGCAATGCAAGAGCTTGAGCGTCTTGAACGCGTCCATCCAGCGGTGAAACTGGGCCAGAAACGCTCGCGAATCCGGGCTGTTTCGATGCAATTTCTGCCAGCATTCCGCGAACTTCTGTTTTTCGAGAAATTCGGTCGCAGGACGACTGATCCGCGCCAGTTCTGCCAGGATCGAGTCGGGGTCGGCCTCGGGACGAGCATTCACCAGCGCCAGCAAATCCCCAAGAATACGGTAGCTCTCGGGATGATAGGTCATGAGCTCCTGTCTGTCATCGAGGCGTTCCTGAATCCACCGCCCCGTCCCAAAAGGTACGCGATGGGAAGCGCGCGGCGCTGGGTGGACGGTCGTGGCGTGGATCGACTCGACGCGGCCCGTCTTGGCCAGCTGCTGCAGAAAATAAAAGTCTTCGCCCGCCTGGCGGCGGTTCATCCCTCCCGCGGCGGCGTACGCCCGTGCCGAACAGACAATGGTCGACCCTACGGCCGGGTACGCATACGGGGAACCCGCGAGCTGGAGGCCCAGGACATGGCAGCGCAAATGTGTCTCGTAGGCCACAACCGCGGCAATCTCCGCATCGGTGCCGTCGAGGCGATGTGCATAACCGACACAGGCCGCCCAGGCCTCCGGGCGTGCGAAATAGCGCCGCACGGATTCCAGGTAGTTCGGTTCAACGAAGGTATCGGCGTCGGTGGACAACAGGACGGAAGCATCGCCCGCCCCGGCTTCGTGCAGGAGGCGCAGTGCAGCATCCAGCCCGATGCGCCGCGCCAGTCCCACCCCGTCTTTCGCGGGCAATTCCAATCCGGGCGACGATGCATCGATGCAGGCCAGTCGAAGCCCTGCCTCTATTACGTCGTACCCTTCCCCGGTCTCTGGGCCGTGGAGCAGTCCACGGAGCAGGTCAAGCGTTTGCTGGTTGTCGGCGATGTCGTCGGGGCGGGCCACGCCGGGCTCGCGGTTGTTGACCACCACCACAACCATCGTGCGCGCCAGTTCCGCCCGGGGATTTGCCGCCAGGCTGCGGAGGGTCTTCAGAATGCCGGCTCGTTCTGCCAATGCCGGGATCACCACCACGCATTCGATGGCTTCCAGCGGCCCACACTCCACGCGCCACGGCGCAGTAATCGCACGTTTTCGAAGATACGACTCCACTGTGCTCACAACGGCTCCCCTCGTGGCATTACAGAACCTGGCGGCAGGCAATCCGTGGATTCACGGCCGCACCGTGTCCGCTCACCGGCGTTTATGCCGAAGCGAAGGAATCGGGGAAAGCCCGGATTATTTTTCTGCCGGCTCACGGATACACGTGCACAAATTCGATGTCGCACCGGCCTTCGGGACCGGGTTCGCGGTGGTCTGCCGCCTCGCCGTTGAAGGGCACCTTGCCCACGAGCAGGCTGGCCGTTTCGCCCAGGACCGCCTGGCAGGGCTCAAACGTCCAGAGCCGGACCCAGTTCTCGCCGTCATCGCTTCGCTCAACGACGCCCAGGCGCTCGAACCAGCGCATCCGCAGCCAGACCCATTGGGCGGGATCGTATACCCCGCCGTGCGCCTGCTGCCCGCACACGTCGGTTTGCAGCGTCCTATCCGACCGCGTACCGGCGCGAATGCCGCTGCCGTTCGCCCACACCAGCATCGCGCCCGGTCCCCACGACTGGCCGGCGTCCGTTCCCTGCCGGAGTTTCACGACAAAGCCGCGTGCCTGCACTGCCAGGGCAATCTTCAGGAACGCGTATGTATTTCCGTGCGCCTGGATGGAGAGCGCACCGTCCTGGATCGACAGCGCCTCGGGATTCGCGGGCGAAACCGCCGCGTTGGCATCGGGCATCGCATCGAACTCGACACGAAAGGCCGGCGCATCCCAGTCCGGGGCCCGTTGAAGGGCCTCCTGTTCGGCCAAAATGGCGGCCGCGCGCGCGGCAACGCCTTCCTGCCGCGCTTCTGCCGCCGCATCAACCTCGTCCCGCAGCGCGGGCGTCAGCTTCGAGAAATATTCGTCTTTGAGGACCTTCATCAGCTCCGGATTATCCAGCCAGCGGACGATCACGTGAAACCGGCAATTGGCCCGGAGCACGTCGCGCACCAGTTCAGGCGACACTCCGACCGGGCCGTTGTTGCACAGCACGCCGATGCAGTTGTTGATGTTGTAGCCCGACACGAAATACCGCAGGTAGTCGAAATCGGCATAGGCGCTCTGCCGCCCTTCGCCCCGGAGGATGAAATCGACGTAGGCGTCAGCCTGCGGCAGGTAGCAATGGCCGTTGCCGAGTGCGGATGTCGAATGCCACTCGAGGATGCCGTCCTCGCCGAGGAGTGCTCGCGTGCGGCGGGCCAGGGCATACAGCGCGGCCGGATTGCCGATGTATTGTCCGTCAAAATAGAGGCCGTCGGGCTGTAGCTCGTTCATCACGCGGGTGATCGCGTCCATGAACAGCTCCATGTTTTCGCCCGTGGGCCATCCGGGCGGCCACCCCTTGAAATTTTCGAACGAATTGAAGGCAGCCGGCTCTACCGGCGTGCCTTTCAGAAAGTAGTACGGGCTCGTGTACACGATGAACCGCATCCCCTGGTCATGGATTGTCGTGCGTACGCGCGCGAACTCCTCCGGACCATGGCGGGGTTGAAAGTCCAGATTCCAGTCTTTCCACAACAGCACTTCCGATTGAAGCAGGACGATGTTCCCGTAATCCTTCCAGGCGCGCAGGTCCGCGTCGGGCGGATACCCCGTCTCTCTCGACCAGTGCCATACCACGCGATCCTCTAACGATTGATCCCACGGATAGGGTTTTGGCGGGCACACCCCCAGCCACAGCACCGCGTCCGCGGGCAGAGGATACGCCGCTACGGTCGTTGCGTAGGGGTCGAACGCATCGTCCAGCGATCTGTCCGAGCAATAGAGCCCGAATGCACCCCATTCGTCGGCGAGCAGGTGGTTGTTCTCAAAAGACGCGTGCCATCCCGTGGCAATTCGGCGATCAAGCGCCACCTTCTGCGGCGTGGCGGTGTGGAGCATCAGCAGCGAATCGCCGTTGATCCGCATCGCCAGCGGAGGCTGCTCCGCCGTGACGCGCACGAATCCCGGGCCCGAGTGGGTGATCTGCACACCTTCGAGCGGCTGTCCCAGGCGCAGCACGGCCACTTCGCGTTCCCGGCCGATGCGCTGGCTGCAGACGATATCGCCCGATTGCGCATGTATCGTAAAGACTGCCCCGGTGGTGACCACTTCCACGCCGCCGCCGTCGAGTCCTCTGCTCGCGATTACGCTCATTCCCATTTGAGGTTCCGGGAACAGCGCGGGATTCATCAACTCCTGGAACGTCGGCGCGGCAGGCGCCACAGCCCAGGTCGGCGCGCAGATGAGCACCCAGGCGCACCAGGCCAGCACACGTTTTTTCATGAATCACTCCTCGCCGGTTGCGGCTTCTCGAATGGAGCATAGCAAAACGAGGTACGCCGCCCTCAGTTCCACAGAAGAACCAGCCGCACCAGGCCGAAAACCAGCAATCCCGTGAAATTCACCATCGCAAACACGTAAATGAACCGGTTACTCTCGAGCAGCGCGGTCAGTCTGGGCGCGACACGTGCCAGCAGCGGCGAAAGGAACAAAACCACCAGAACGCCATAGACCACGTATCCAAAGGGATTGCTCTGCCAGGCCGCGGCGAAATTGCCCCCGCCGATGGCGAACACCGAGCGCGTCAGCCCGCACCCGGGGCATGGTAGTCCTGTCAGAAAACGAAACCAGCACAGAGGCACATCCGGGAGTCCGAGCCGGCCGACAATCAACGTAGCCAGCAACGCCGCACCCGCCAGTGCGCTCACAGGTCCACGGGAATGGCGTTCTTGCGCCGCCGGCATACGCACTACCGTCACGGATCCTTCACGAGATTGTTTCGTCAAAACGCGGCTGGAATGCGGTTTTTGAGTTCGTTGTATTTCACCAGTGCGAGAACCAGCAACACCAGCGACACGGGCCCGGCAACATAATTCAGACATGGCACGAGGCACAGCACCGCGGCAATGCAATAGGCCATGGCCAGCGTGCGGTTGCAATCGCCAACGTCTTCGATACCCTGGCTGTCAAAATAGCTCTTGAAGGAGTCAGACAGCCGGAGAAACACAAAGAAGTTCCAGACGATGCTAAAACACGGAATGATCAGCAGCCAGACCATCCCGGGTTCCATTTTCCGGTGTTCAGATGGAATGCGCTTGTAGAAGCTCTGCACGATCAGAATGACCGCGATGGCTATGGCAATGCTCACCGCCATCATCACGAGAAAGAAGAGCAGCCACGCCCCCGACACTAACAAATCCACACCTTCCGGCATCTGCTGGCTTGACATAGGAAACCCCTCCCTGCCTGTTAAGACCTCCCGTTACCGCCAAAATACCGGTTTTCGCGCCGGATGTAAATGGAAAAGCAGCCTTCTTTGGCCGATTGAAGGACCACGGCCGCCGGATCCGGGCTCTGCCTGAAATGGTTAGAGCGGACGAATTGCAGCGTCTCGGGTGCGCAGAAGCTCGAGCGCCGTTTCTGGCGCGGCGTTGTCGATCCAGTGGATGACCGCTCCGTTACGCTCCATGCGGCGAAACCACGTCTCCTGCCGTTTGGCAAACTGGCAAATCGCCGTCCACAGCCCTTCATACAGCTCGTCCCGGGTGGCGATACGCCCCTGGAGATAATCCGCGATATAGCGGTATTCCAGCCCCAGAAAATGCAGTTTCTCCCAGGGCACTCCCTGGGCCCGCAAACCTTCGACTTCCTCGATCATACCGGCATCAAACCGCTGTTGGAGGCGCTTGCCGATACGATGCCGCAGGATTTTCCGGTCCCATCGCGTGCCCAGGATAAATGGCCGGATAGAGGGCGCGGGGGCGGGCGGATGGCACTTCGTATATTCGGCGATCTCAATCGCGCGAACGAGCCGGTTCCGATCAGTCAAGTCTGTCGTGTTGTGGAGACCGGGTTTGAGCGCCACCAACCGGGCCGCCAGAGCCTCATCGGACAGGCAGCTCAATTCCTCGCGCAGCCGGGCGTCTTCCGGCGCCTCGACCATCCGGTAGCCTCGCAGCACCGCTTCGATGTAGAGTCCCGTCCCTCCCACCATGACGGGGAGCGCGCCCCGGCCCGAGATCGCCTCAAATGCGGCAAAGCATCGCTGCTGATACTCGAACACGCTGAATTCGTGGGAGAGATCGACGATATCGATGAGATGGTACGGGATTGTGCGGCCATTGACCACATACTCGCCCAGATCTTTCCCCGAGCCGATGTCCAGCCCCCGGTAGACCTGCCGCGAATCGGCCGAGATGATTTCACCGCCCAGGATATCCGCCAGGTAGACGCCGAGCGCGGTCTTCCCGGAGGCGGTGGGGCCCAATACCACGAGCATGTTCACGCCTTCTGTGTGCATGCCCGTATCATAACGCACCGGAGCGCAGATCTCGCGGTGCGCGAGGGAAGCAGGCCGATGAAACGGTGCGTGGCCGCATTGAGTATAATACGTAGAGTCCAACCGGAGGAATCTTGATGCGCCACTACTTCTTGCTCGTGATCATTGTTCTTGCTTTAACATCCGCAGCTGCGGCCGAAAACAGCGCGCCGGGGGAGTTTGTGCCCCCCCTGCCTCCGGACCTGCTCCAGAAATCGTGGGACGCGCCTGTCTCTCAGGCCGATATTGCCCGGTATCTTCGCTTGCCCGCCAAAACAACCATTCTCACGGCGTATGCGGGCCAGAACGAGATGCTCAAGAGCCAGAGTACTCCCGTGGATAAAGTCCTCGATATTGCGGCAGGATTCGACGTCGATTACAGCGAACATGACCTTTTCGGCCCGCCTCTTCCCGAGGGTGGCCAGTTTATCAGCCGGGCGATTGTCTCCTCTCTCGACGCCCAGGCGCTGCGCCTGTGCCTGGACCTCTCGGCCCTGCGCGACGGCGAGGAAGTGTTCGTGGTGGATCCGATTATCCCGCGGGCGTTTGGCCCGTATACCGCCGCACAGGCCCTGGAAGAAGGCCGCTGGCTGCCTGTTACGGAAGGCGACTGGACCCTCCTGCTGGTGCGCTCGCCGTTTGCGTCGCCGCCGGCGCTCCGGCTCACCAGCGTAGCGCACTTCTACCGCGCCTTCGGCGAGTGCCTGAAAGAGCTCTGGTGCAACATCAATGTCGCCTGTGAAAGCAATCCCACCCTCCAGAACGTCGCATCCGGAGTCGGTATGCTGGTCATCCCGCGGGCTGGCGGCGACCAGGGATTGTGCACCTGCACCCTCATTAACAACGCAGACACCGTCGAGAAAGAGCCCTACGTGCTGACTTCCTATCATTGCATTCCGAAAGTCGTCTCGGCCGGCCAGGCGGACGTGGTGTGGGACTATCGCGCCACAAGCTGCGGCGTGAGCGATCCGCCCCCGCTTGGCAGCCTGCCGAGAAGCAATGGCTACCAGATGCTGGCGACTAACAGCAGCCTTGATATCACCCTCATGGAACTTGACCGTGTCCCCAACGGCGCCTATGGCCGCTACTACGCGGGCTGGACCGATCGCGCGGTCTTCGCAGGTGAAGAAATTACGGGCATTCACCACCCCGACGCCAAGTTTATGCGCATTTCCTACGGCGACATCCTCTCCAGCAGCGTCGCGGGGCTGGGATACACCAATCAGATCCGGGTCCTCTGGCACACCGGCGTCACCGAACCCGGTTCCTCAGGCCTCGGGTTGCTCCTCAATTCCGCCGGCTATCAGCTCATCGGCACCCTCAGCGGCGGGCCCTCACACATTTGTAACGCTTCCAGCAATACCGACCAGTTCTCCTCGTTCCGGCTCTTTTTTCCCCAGGTGGAGGGTTTCCTCACGGGCACGACCAAACCCGGCGGCGACTGTCCAGCGGAGGTGGCATTCAAGAACCAGCCTCACATCCTCGAACAGCTCCGCAAGTTCAGGGATGAATCGCTGATAGACTCTTTCGTGGGCAAGCGCCTGGTCGAGACGTATTACCTCCTCGCCCCAGGCATGGCAAAGAACATTCAAAGGTCGCCTGAGCTTGCTGCCGCCTTTCGGGCGATGGCGCTGACTTTTCTTCGAAGCACAGGCAAAAGCTGAGGCTTCCGCTTATATTTCGAGATAAACGCACAAATCGCATCTTGTGGTCTGTGAAGAAATGGCTCCATCCCGCATATACTGCGTTGACGAAACGTCGGTACTCGAAAAACCGCCCAATTTCCACAATGCTATCGAACTGACGGCCATTGACAAATCCACGACCAAAGGTCATCATAAGGGCGCGTCTTGGTGTTCCTGCGTGTCCAGGCAACTTTCAGGAGGATGGGTACCATGGTACTCCGAACACGTTTAACCAGTTCTTCAATGGCCCGTCGGTGTATCCCGAGTACATGACCGATGATCACATCATCGTCTGCCCCTCGGATGCCGACGGCGAAAAGCTCGCCAATGACTACTGGCGCAAAGCGGATGGCACTGTTGATCCCTGCGATTTCTGGGAAGTGTCGTATACCTACTATGGCTGGGCGTTGCGCCCCGAGTACGTGATTGATCCGACGACCGATCTTAATGCGGATCCGCCGACATTTGACATGGGCTTTCTGGGAGCGGTGGGCGATGTTTTCGCCAATCCCACGAATTCGAATTCCGCCCTCCGTAACTTTGCTGCCGGAACCCCCTGGAACTCGTTTGAGGCCGATATCACCTATACGAGCGCGATCACGGGCCAGAGCATAACGTGCTACCGGGTCCGTGAGGGCATCGAGCGGTTCTTCATCACCGATATCAACAATCCGGCGGGCAGCGCCATGGCTCAAAGTGAAATCGCTGTGATGTGGGACTCGGTCTGGACACCGTCCGAGAGCGGTGAGAGCTACTTCAACCATGTCCCCGGCGGAGGGAACGTGCTCTATATGGATGGCCACGTCGAATTCGTCCGGTATCCAAGCGAATGGCCGGTCTGCAAGGCGTATGTCCGCATGATGGACACGCTCAGCGCAATTCTCAATCCCCATCCGTAACTCGGCGCCGTCCGGTTTAGCGGCAACAGAAAGCGGTTCAACACACGCGCGCTTCCAGGCGCGCGTGTGTCTTTTTTTAGCGGGTACAGGCGCCTATCGTTCCACGGCTCGCATTCAACGGCCCAAATGTGGATAATCCAAAACCAAACAGCGACATGGTCTTCACCAGGGCTTGCCAACCTAACGGAGTGCAGCGAACCATGAAACGGCGGAGATTCCTTCAATTGGCGGCCGCATCCGGCGCCACATTGGGCTGGCGTTCCAGCAATGCTCAACAGACAGGCGGTGCCCTCCCTCCCCTTCTCGACGATGCGGCGAAGCAAAAACTCCGGGCGTATTTCGACGATCTGTGCGCCTGGATCATGGGACTTGACGTGGGAAGCAATCAGCTCAAGGGCACCAGCGACACCGCCGAATCGATCTTCATCAACGGCAACTTTGCACGCGTCCTGATGGCGTCGTATCGCATCACAGGCAACGAAGCGCACCGCGACGAGGCCCTGCGCTGGTGCGACACCTTCTGCGGCATTCAGCAGCGGACCCAGACCTCCAAAGGCGATGACGCCGGGTTCTGGCCGGATATTGGTCTCCGGGGCAACATCTATTTTGGCGACGCGGGCACAGCCGCCCACGCGCTGGCCTCCATTTACCCCGCGGCCGGACCTGAGCGCCAGGATGTCTGGCGCGACGCGATGGAACGCATGGCGCGCTTTGTCATCGACGGATGCGCCGAAGACCCGCAGGAGCAGGGGCGCGACGCCACCTCGTCCTGGGTGATCCGGGAAGGCAGTGACGCCGGCGCTCTGGGTTGCGGCTATTATCGCGGGAAACTCAGCGTCGAGCCCTACACCATTGCCACGGCCACCACCGGAGGCGCGTTCTTCTCCGAACTGTACGGCATCACGAAGAACCCGCAGTACCGCGGCGTAGCGGCGGGCGCAGTCGCCTGGCTGCTCACGACCCGAAAAGACGACGGCGAAATTCCGTACACTCTTGCCGGCAACAATCTCGATACCTGGCCTCTCGACACCATGTCGTACTGTACCGAAGCGTTCGTCGCAGCGGATCTGCTGCTTGAAGATGAAGCGTTGCGCCAGAGCATGCGCCGCCAGCTCGAAGCCAGCGTGCAATGGATGATCAACGGCCAGAACCCCGACGGCTCCTGGGGCGAGCTTCGAAGCGAAGACCAGCAACGCAGTCCGCGCGCCCTGACGCTGCTTACCTGGGCCTATCCATGGACGGCACAGCACGACGCCGTCGCACGGGCCGTGAACGCCTACTGCGCGTTTCTGCTCAACCCAGAGAACAGCGCGGCCTACGGGATCAAAGAGCTGGTGCGGACCAGCGGCTTCGTCGGCCTGGCCGTGGCCGACCTCCTGCAACCCCACTGCACGTTCTGAGCACTGAGGCGGGCAGCTGACGTCGGGGAAGCGGCGGCGCTACGACTTCTTCACCTTGCCGCGTTTTGCGTCGTAGGTGACCATGGCCTTCTCAAAATAGGATATGTTGGCCATCGTGCACGCGACAACGCCGTAGAGGCCCAGCTCGGGCGGGGTGTTGAGCGGGACGCCCTCCCGAATGGCCGCCTGCAGATTCTTGTGATGCAGATGAATGTCCTCTCCGCCGGTCTTTTTGTGGGTCAGCGTCTCGGCGCCGGTCTCCTGCTCCACGATGCGCCAGCCATCTTCCGTGAAAATGAGCGTCGCCCTGTGGCCGCGGATGCAGTGCTCGATCCCGTGTTTGTTGGCCATCGTGCCCAGTACGTGAACCGTCATGCCCGGCGTCACGCCTTCCTGAGCGGGGTATTCGAGGATCAATTCGAAATTGTCGGGGAGGGTGCGCCCATCCGGCCACATGAAGATACCGCCCATGCCCACCGCGCGCACGGGACATGCCAGATTACAGGCTTTGATGAGGCGCGTGAGCCGGTGAATAAACAGATCGGTCGAGATACCGCCTGAATAGTCTTTATAACAACGCCAATCGTAATAGATGCGCGGATCGTAGGGGATCTGCCTGGGATTGTGCTTCTGCCACATGGCCCAGTCCAAATCCTCGGGCTGGGTCAGTTCCGCGGTCCCGTCCGTGCGCCAGAGGCCCTTGTCGGCAGGGTACCAGCGCACATAATCCGTCTGCGCGTGGACAATCGGACCCAATGCCCCGCCGCGGATGGCCTCCCAGGCGCTGCTGTAGCTGTCGTCGCTCATGGCTTGTACGCCCGTCTGCACCCGAAGGCCGGTTTCTGCGGCTTTCGTGACAACCCGGTGCGCTTCGCGAATGGTGTGCGTCATAGGTTTTTCGACATAGACGTGTTTGCCGGCATCGAGGGCCTCGAGCGTCATCGGCGCATGCCAGTGGTTCGGCAGCGGAAGCACCACATAATCCACATCTTTCATGGCCAGCACGTCGCGGTAATCCTGGGCCGCCACGGGGTCCGCGCCGGCCTCGCGGGCCAGGTCGCGGAACCGATTCGCCCGGGTTTGCCACACATCGCACACCGCGCGAAGCTCGATATTTTCGGAGTCGCGCTGTCCCAGCAAGGTGCGCAGATGGGCGCCGCCCATATTGCCGCACCCGATGATCGCCACCCCCATGCGGTCGTTGGCGCCCTGGATCTGGCTGTAGCTCCGGGCACTCCACGCCGTAGCCGCCGCGGCAGTCCCCGCGGCTTTCAGGAAATCCCGCCGAGTCGAATGTCTCATGACCTGCCTGCCTTTCCCGTGCCTGCCTGTCTGTCGTTCCGAGCATATAGCCCGCTGCCGTTTCGTGC
>DAOSJS010000001.1:0-27913 GCA_035367355.1 Candidatus Hydrogenedentota bacterium | reverse complement strand
CATTCGATGCAGGGCTCGAGCTGTCATCCGGCAATTTGAAAGCGGCGGGGCAGGGCCTTGCTCCTGTAAAGGGCATGCCGGCACGCCAGTCGAGCCCGACAATTTGCGCATGAACCACGATACATGGGCATACGTTACTTTCTTTATACGGTGCAGGTGTGGTTAAATCGTAGGCACTACGATTCTGGCGCAATGGACACAACTGAGGACCATTACATGAACGGCGTGGTAACAATACAGGAGGCGGACGCCCTGCTGGTGGTGGATGTCCAGAAAGACTTCTGCCCGCGCGGCGCGCTCGCGGTTGAAAACGGCGATGCCGTGGTGCCCGTTCTGAACGCACTGGTGCCGAAATTTGGCTGCGTGGTGTTTACGCGCGACTGGCACCCCGCCGATCACTGCAGTTTTGCCGAGACGCCCCGGTTCGAGGACAAAAGCTGGCCCGCCCATTGCGTGGCAAACACGCCGGGCGCGGCGTTTCACGATAACCTGAACGTCCCCAGCCATGCCCTGATCATCGACAAGGCAACCACACCCGAAGCCGAAGCCTACAGCGGATTTGAAGGCACGGATCTGGCGGAACAGCTGAAAGAGCGCGGCATCGCCCGGGTGTTTGTCGGCGGCCTGGCGACGGATTATTGCGTAAAGAACACAGCCCTGGATGCGGTGCGGCATGGGTTTGATGCGGTGGTGGTGCTGGACGCCTGCCGCGGCATTGATATTCCATCCGGGACTGTGGAGGCAGCTCTCGCTGAGATGCGGCAGCGGGGAGTCCAGTTTGTCCTTGCGGAGGGTATCCGGTAATGCCAGCAACACCCTGGTGCCAGCGCGAAGGAATGGCCCTTCTGACGGATTTGTATGAACTGACCATGGTCGCCGGGTTTTGGAAAGAGCAGCGCGCGAACCAGCGCGTGTGCTTCGAGTATTTTTTCCGGCGGCTTCCGCCTCATGCAGGTTTCGCCGTCGCGGCAGGATTGGAGCCGTTTTTACAGTATCTCGAAAACCTGCATTTCAGCAGCGACGACCTGGCGTATCTGCGTACGCTGAACCTGTTCGACGACGCCTTCCTGGCGTACCTGCGGGATTTTCGGCCGTCACTGACGGTCCGGGCGGTGCCGGAGGGCACCCTGGTCTTTCCCTATGAGCCCATTCTGCAGGTGGAAGGCTCCGTGCTAGAAGCACAATTTGTCGAAACGGCGCTTCTGAACACGCTGAATTACCAGACCCTGATTGCCACGAAAGCCGCTCGCATCTGCCTTGCCGCGGAGGGCGAACCGGTGATGGAATTTGGCCTGCGCCGGGCACATGGGCCGGACGGGGGACTGAGCGGCTCGCGCGCGGCCTACATCGGAGGATGCTCGTCTACGTCGAACCTGCTGGCGGGCAAAGTCTACGGCATTCCCGTGTCGGGTACGCACGCGCACAGCTGGGTCATGAGTTTTCCCAGCGAACTCGAGGCCTTTCGGGCATTCGCGAGGAATTATCCCGACCGTTGCATGCTGCTGGTGGATACGTATGACACCCTGGGCAGCGGCGTGCCGAACGCGATCACCGTATTCAAGGAGCTGCATGCGAAGGGGCAGATGGCCCGGCCGGCGATCCGGCTGGATTCAGGCGACCTGGCCAAGCTCAGCAAGATGGCCTACCGCATGATGACGGAGGCCGGTTTGAAGGATCCCCTGATCGTCGCTTCCAACGACCTGGATGAGGATTTGATCGCGGACCTCAAGCGGCAGGGCGCCCGGATCAACGCGTGGGGCGTCGGCACCCATCTCATCACATCAAACGATTGCCCGGCCCTCAGCGGCGTGTATAAGCTGGTGGCCGTGGCTCAGGGTGAGGCCTGGCGGCCGAAAATCAAGATCTCGTCCAATATCGAAAAGGCGACGGATCCCGGGCGCAAACATCCCGTGCGCTACTACGACGCGCAGAATCATCCCGTGGGCGACGTGCTGTACACGAACGGCGAACCCATTGCACGGCACGGCGAAATCGGCGGCCGGCGCCGCAGCGAGCCCCATATCCGGTCGCTGATCCGCGACACGGCCCGGGGCGAAGACCTTTTCCAGACGTGCTTTGAACAAGGCACGCGCCTGCTGGCGTCCCCGCCGCTGCCGGCTATTCGCGAGCGGGCCTTGCGGTGCATCGCTGCTCTGCCGGATGAGTTTAAGCGGCTCCGGAACCCCGAGATTTACCGGGTCATGCTCTCCGAAGCGGTCGGCCGGGAGAAGGCCGCGCTCCTCGAAAACCCGGATATGGCGTAGGAGGATGGCTGATGCTGGCGTTGGACATGCAGCAGAGAGGCGCGTCATTCAGCCGCAACGGCTGCAGGGGCGAGGGGGTCGTATGCGTCTAGTTAAAATTGGCGTAGCGTCGATATCGGTTAACGTGGGCGACTTTTTCGGCAACAGCGCGCGCGTGCGCGAAGTGTTTGATGCTGCGCGGGCGGAAGGGGTGCACCTCCTGGTGACACCGGAGCTGGGCCTGTCGGGCTACAGTCTCGAGGATCGGGTGTTCTGGCCTGGCATCGCGCGCCGCAGCTGGGCAGAGCTGGAATCGCTTGCCTCCGACACTGCCGGGCTGGCCGCATTTGTCGGGCTACCGGTCTGCATGGATTCCATGATGTACAACGGCGCGGCCCTGGTATACGACGGGGCGGTGCGCGGCGTGATCCTCAAGAAGTACCTGCCTACCTACAGCATCTTCTATGAAGGCCGCAACTGGGCTTCGTGGCGCCGGGGCGTGACGGAGATTCACGGTGTGCCTGCGGGCGAACTCGTTTTCGCGCTCCCGTTTGGCAAGGTCAGCGCCGAGATCTGCGAAGATCTGTGGACCGCCAAGGAGCCGGCCCGCGCACGCGTGCACGCAGGCGCGGAGATCATCTGCAACAGCAGCGCTTCGCCGTTTACTCCGCTCAAGAACGAGCAGCGGCGGCGCCTGGTACTGGGCGCCGCGGGCAGTCTCGCGTGCGTGTATGCCTACGCCAACCTGCTCGGTTGCGACAGCGGCCGGCTGGTGTTTGACGGGGGAGGTTTTATCGCCACGCCGGACGGCATTGCAGCTGAAGGACCGCTGCTGTCGAAAGACTACTGGACCCTCACGACCGGGGTGGTCGATCTCGATGACATCGCACGCGTTCGTACGGAGAATTCGACGTGGCGCCAAAACGCGGAACAACCTCCCCAGCCGGGCGGCATTCTGACCGTGGATCTATCTGCGGGTGCTTACACTCCCGCGCGCGTTGAAGAATTCACGGCGCAGCTGCCCAAAAATCTGTTTGTGCCGGCGTGTCCCCAACGTTCGCCGGCAACGGACGAATTTCTGGACCAGTTGTTTGATGCGCTGGTGCTCGGCTTGCGCGATTATTTTGAAAAGGCGGGTGTTTTTGAAAAGTTTCTGGTGGCCCTGTCGGGCGGGCGCGACAGCGCGCTCTGCCTCATCCTGGCCGTGGAGGCTGCCAAAGCCTTGAACGCCGGCGCGGATGCTGCGAACTACGCTCAACGGATCAAGACGGCCTATCTCCCGCATTCCGCGCACAGCAGCGATGCGACGCAGTCGGCGGCCCGCGCGCTGGCCGAGGCGTTCAGGGTACCGTTTATGGTCGCGGGGATCGACGACGAATGCGCGATAGCTCTCAGACTGGCAGGGGAGCTGGCGGGCGGCGAGGAGCGGGTCACTCCGGTGGCGCGGCAAAATCTTCAGGCGCGCATCCGCGGAAGCATGATGCTCAACTGGGCCAATAACGAACGCGGACTTGTGCTGGTCTCGTCCAATCTGAGCGAAGCCGCCGTCGGCTACACCACGACGGGCGGCGACAATCAAGGCGGTTACGCGCCGATCGCCAATGTCCCCAAGACGCTGGTCACGGCATTGCTGGAGAGGATCGCCGCGCGGGACAATCTCGCCGCGCTCACGAAGGTGCTGGCGCTTCCTCCAAGTGCGGAGCTGGCGCCGAACCAGACCGATGAGGCCGATCTCATGCCGTACGTTGTGCTGGACGATCTCCTGTTTCTATTTGCCCGGAAACGCATGAGCCTTGCCGATTGCTGGCGCATTCTGGTGGTCCGCCACCCAGACTGCCCCCGGGAACAGTTGCGCTCCTGGACGGCCCATTTTGGGAACTTGTTTGTGCACAATCAGTGGAAACGCGAGCAATCGCCCGTAGCGCTCAAAGTCCTGGAGCTTGATCTGGACCCCAAAACGGGGTTTCGCTTCCCGGTCACGCAGAGCATCGACGCAGAACTCCAGGAGCTGGCATCGGCAGAGCTCTAGTGGTTTTCGCGGTCAGCGAGCTGCTGCCGGAGGCTTTCCAGGCTGGCGCGGGTTTCGTCGTCGAGATGATCTTCCATGCGCGTGGCACGCTGGACCCGGTACTGTGCTGCCTGGAGGCTGCTGCGGGCCTGCCGCAGGCTTTCTTCGATGGTCTCAAGGAAATGCGCGGGGTGCATGGTGAGCGCGCCGAGCCCGCCGCACAAGTCGCGGATCCCCCGGTCGCTGGTAACGACGACGAGCTCCGTTCGCTTGCCGGTTTCGTACACCATGCGTTCGATGAGTGCATCTGCCGTCTGCTGCTCCGAAGAATAGAGAACCTCGATGCACGGCGACGACAGCACCGGAGCGGCCCGGTCCGAGCTGCGGCCGCGGCCGTCAAAGACAATCCTGGCGGCCTGGCCGGCATCGCAACAGTAGCGGGTTACGCGGTCGACCAGCGCGTCGCGGGCCGCTTCGAAATCCACACGGGCGAGCGCCCTGAGGCGGTCGCAGTGGTGGATGACGTTGTACCCGTCTATGTAATACAGAATGGGCATATCAGCGGACCCTCGCCCGGGGTCGCGTTGCTCAGTTCACGTACACGCGATGCACTCGCGGGCCGATGCACGACAGGATGTCCTGGCCAACGGTTCTGGCGCGTTTGGCCAGTTCCGCCACGCTGATCTGTTCCGGACCATCCACACCGATAAGAACCGCGGGATCTCCGGTCGTCACGCCGGGCACTTCGGTCACGTCGACCACAATCTGGTCCATTGAAACCCGGCCGCGAACTGGGCATCGCCGTCCGCGGATGAGCACGTCGGCGTTGTTGCCGAATTGCACCTTATAGCCGTCGGCATAGCCGACAGGGATCACGGCGGTGCGTGTCGGGCGGTCGGTAATGTAGGTGCGGCCGTAGCCAATGCTCCAGCCGGACGGGAGTTCTTTGATGAGGACGATCTTCGATTCCCAGCGCCCGACGGGACGCAAGGCCATGCGCTCGGGAGGGGTGTCGAAGGGCCAGACGCCATAGGTCATCAGGCCGGGGCGCACCATGTTGAAGGCGCTGGCCGGATGGCCGACGATACCGGCGCTGTTGGCGGCGTGCGCCATTTCGTAGGGGATGCCTTCCTTTTCGAATTGCCTCAAGACCTGCCGGAATACGCGGATCTGGTTGGCGGTCGCCGGTTCGTCAATATCATCGGCGCTTGAAAAGTGCGTGGCGATGCCTTCGATGTCGATATGAGAGACCCGCGTCGCGTGACGCATGGCCGCGATGGCGCTTTCAGGGTCCAGGCCCTCACGGCCCATTCCGGTGTCGACCTTGCAATGAATGGGGATGACCCGGTTGCGTTTGCGCGCCAGCTCACCCAGCTTTTCCACCGCATCGACATCTGACAGCATCAACCGCAGGTTATTTTCGATCGCCTCAGGAAAGGCCTCCGCGGGCGGCTGCATAAGGACCATGATGGGTGCGGTAATGCTTGCTGAGCGCAGCACGATCGCCTCTTCCACGGTGGCAACGCCAAGCATTGCCGCCCCGGTCTGCAGGGCGCGCTGCGCGATGGCCACGGAGCCGTGACCATAGGCATTGCCCTTCACGACGGCCATGATGGCGCATTCCCTGGGGATCATCTCGCGAACCACGCGCAGGTTCTGCGCATAGGCCGCCAGATCGACAACAAATGTAGATTGTGCCGTGCTGTCCATCTCAACTCCCCAGGTGCAACGTCTGCCAGTTCAATTGCGCATAGCGCACACCGGAATAGACGGTGTACACGGCCACGAAAATGATCGTGCACAACGAGGCGTAGTGCAGGAGCCACGCATATTCCGCCACCGGGTCCGGAAACCACAGGGCGGTCAGACGCTTCAGTATGATCAAGCCCAGAAACACGTGCACGAAGACCATCTGAAGCACCGCCTTGGTCTTGCCATATTTGTTGGCGGCAATGATCACACCTTCGCTGGCCGCCAGCGATCGCACTCCGGTGACCAGGAACTCCCGTGCAATGATGATCACCACCGTCCATCGCGGCACGATCAGGTCCGGCATGCCGACCATCATGATGAACACCGTCGATATCAGGATCTTGTCCGCCAGCGGGTCCATGAGCTTTCCAAAATTCGTGATCAGATTTCGTTCGCGGGCGATTTTACCGTCGTAGTAGTCGGTCAGCGAAGCAACGATAAACAGGGCATAGCCGACGGCGTAGGTGGGAAGCGAGTCTACAGAGAGCAGGGCGAGGAGCACGGGGGTCATGAGCAGCCGCAGCAGCGTGAGCTGATTCGGCAGGTTGAAGGCCGCGCAGGTCTGGCGCGCTTCGGTCCCGTTTCTGGTACTGTCAGCTGGCATTGGCATATTCATCACGGCTGCGGACGTATTTGATTTTTTCGTGCGGTCCAGGATGCGGCGTCATTGTAGCAGATTGTTCAGAGCGAGGAAATGTGATGCCGGGACGCCGCCTTTCCGCGAATTTGGAAACTAACGCCGGCCGGCGGATCCGCTGGCGTGTTCAAAAGGATTGCCCGGGGGAGTAAGGCGCTCGCTGATGTCCGGTGCACCGGCCTCGACCCGCCCCTGTCCGGCGCCGCTGTCCGGGCGCACGACCACGGTATAGGCCAGCCAGCCCGCAGCCAGCATGGCGCAGATCGCGGCCCAGGTCATGAGTTCGCGGCGCCACTCGGGAACGGCTTCCGGTGCTTTTCGTGTATGGCGCAGGAGCCGCGCGGGAGTGGGAGACGCCGCCTCATGGTACAGATTGATAAAACGTTCGGCATTCAGCTCGAGGAAGGCACAGTAGGATTTGAGAAAGCCGCTGACGAAACACGGTTCGGGCAAGTCCTCGAAGCGGCCCTGTTCGAGCGCTTCCAGGTATCGGATCGGGATATGCACCCGTTTGTAGACTTCGGCCAGGCTCAGACGGCGCGCTTCCCGATGTTCGCGCAATTCATGTCCCGGAAATGTCGTCTTGGTGCTCATGCGACCTCATTTTTGGGTGGCGCGTTGACGAGAATCTCGCGCGCTTTGCTTCCGATATGCGGACCCACGATCCCCCTCAATTCCATCATGTCGATGAGACGAGCGGCTCGAGTATACCCCACCCGCAACCGTCTTTGCACCATAGAAATTGATGCCTGCCCGGTTTCCAGAACGACCCGGACTGCATCGTCAAAGAGGTCGTCGTCCTGGTCGGCGAGATCGTCGAGTTTATCGTCCGTCTTACCGAATTTCTCGATTTCTTCCCGGTACTGGGCGGGCGCCTGGGTTTTCAGGTACGCGACCAGCCGGTTCATTTCCTCATCGCTGACGAATCCGCTCTGGATACGCGTCGGCTTGGAACGTCCGGGCGGCAGGTAGAGCATATCGCCCTTGCCGATAAGGCGTTCCGCGCCGATCTCGTCGAGAATGCAGCGCGAATCCACCCGCGATGCCACCTGGAACGAGATGCGTGCCGGGAAGTTGGCTTTGATGACGCCGGTGAGCACGTCGACGGAGGGCCGCTGCGTGGCGATAATCAGGTGGATGCCCACGGCGCGCGCCAGCTGGGCGAGCCGGGCGATCGCATCCTCAACCTCCGCCCGGGCCAGCATCATCAGGTCAGCCAGCTCGTCAATCACGCAGACGATGTAGGGCAGTTTGCGGATGACGTTCATGGATTCGCTGGCTTCGCCGTCTTTCTGCGGCATTTCGATTTCGCCGTTTTCCACGCTCGCGTTGTAGACCTCGATGTTACGCGTGCGCAGATGCGCGAAGAGGCGGTAGCGCTCTTCCATTTCGTTGATGAGCCAATTGAGGCCGGAGGCGGCCTTCTTCGCCTCGGTTATCACGGGCGTGATCAGGTGGGGGATATCGTTGAACGTGGACAGCTCGACCATTTTGGGGTCGATCAGCATGAGTTGCATGTCGTCAGGCGTCTTTTCCACCAGGAGGCTGGCCAGCAACGTCTTGACGCAGATGGTCTTTCCGGCGCCGGTCGCCCCGGCAACGAGGAGATGCGGCATGGCGGTCAGGTCGACCACATGGGCCTCGCCGCCGATCCCTTTGCCCAGAGCCAGCGGCAGCGCGTACTTGGAGCGGGAAAACGCCCGCGACTCAAGCAATTCACGCACGACCACGGTTTCTCGGTCTTTGTTGGGCACCTCGATACCGACCCGGCCTTTCCCGGGAATCGGGGCTTCGACCCGCACGCGGTACGCGCGCAGCGCCAGCGCAATGTCATCCGCGAGCGCATGAAAACGGCTGACCTTGATGCCGGGGGCGGGTTCCAGTTCAAAGCGCGTGATGGTGGGGCCGCGCGTCACTTCCACCACCTGGGCCTCGATGCCGAAGGTTTTCAGCTTGTCCTCGAGTGTCGCGCTTGTCGCGTAGAGGTGGTCTTCCATGTCGGTCTCTGCGGGAGGCGGCGGCGGATCGAACATGTCCAGCGACGGTTTGGTGTACCGTTTGGGGTATTCATAGTCGGGAGGCAGCTCTTCATCCGGCTGCACCCTGCGCTGGGGCAGCAGCGGCTTGCGTCGCGCCGGCACTCGTTCCTCTACCGGCGCGGCGATCTCGGGTTCCACATCGCCGAGTGCCTCCTCGGCCGCTTCCGGCTCCTCCATCGGGTCTGCAAAGGCTGCGGCTGGGGCCTCCACGGGAATATCATCAAAGGGCAACTCGGGGGTTTCGAGCGCGGGCTCCTCATCCTGCGTGCTCTGACGCAGTCCCGAGCGGATGCGAATGCGGCGTTCGACGGGTTCGGGCGCAAGCTCGGGCTCATCAGTTTCTTCCGCGGAGCTTTGGGATGAGCGCAATCTGGCCCAGGCCTTGTCCTTTTTTCGCAGGCTCGCAGCGGGGCTTTTCCGTGCGGCTGACCCCGCGCGCCAGGCGTCTGCGCCAACCTCGACCCAGTGCGCGACGATCTTCAGTATGAGCGTAGCGGTCATCCGGAGCGCATTGAGGGCATTGACGAAAAGGAAATCCGTCGAGAGCAGAAGGCCGATCGCCGATACCATCAGCGCGACCACTGTCGCGCCGATCACCCCAAAGTGCGAGCGCGTCAGATCGCCGAAAAAGGCGCCGATCACCCCGCCACCGCCTACGCCTTCCCCCGCCGCCGACATCCGCACATGCAGAAGCGACGCCACCGCACAGGAGAGTACGAACAGGCCGCTCAACCGCGAAAGCAATCGGTCCAGCGGCGTATGGCGCAGGAGCATGATGCCCCACACACAGCTGATGCAATAAATGACGTGTGCCCCATGGCCCAACAGGAGAGTGAGAAACCAGGCCACCCAGGCGCCCGGCCACCCCAGCGGGTGGCCTGACTGGCCGATGCCGTCCAGTGGCCGCCGGATATCGCCATCGTATCCATCACTGACCAGAGCCAGAAAGAGGAAAATAGTGAAAGCAATAAAAACGACGCCAACAATTTCCCTGATGCGATCGACGGAGAGTCTCGGTGACGAACCCATGGCAATTCCCCAAGATAATCACTTGACAGGTCGTAGTGTACCAAATGAAGCCCGTCTTGGCAACAAAATATGGCGTATTTACCCGGAAGCCCCCCTACAGGTTGATGTTTTCCCCGTATTCGCGATTTTTGGAGACTATGCCACACGAACTATGCCATACAAAGAGAGAAAAATGGAATTCCCCGGGATATTTATTGAATCGAACGCGGTAATTGCGGTCATCGCGAACGGAATGGCTGCGAACAGGCCTTCTGCAGCCTCATCCAGGTGGAATGCGGCTGTTTCGGCCGGAAATTGCGGTTCGCCATTGTTTACCGGTTCGCGCTGGGGGTCATGTCGGCCTGCAGGTCGCCGGCGGCGAACTGGGTGCCATCGAGAAGGAAGCGCAGAATGGCCGGGTTCCAGAACAGGTCGTGTTCGTGGCCAAGCCCACAATAAAACACGCGGCCTTTGCCGTAGGGCTTGATCCAGGCCAGGGCGAAATCGCCATCGGTACGGTGGACTTCCGCTGCATTCGGTTCGCCGGTCTTTTCGAGGTCGAGTGACAGCAGCACACGGAGCGCATTGCGCGAGTACGGTCCCGTGAACTGGTAGATTTCGTCGTGCACCTGGAACTCCGGTTCTTTAAACGCCTGAAGGAGGGGATGTGCGGGCTCTTCGACGCGAATCGTGACCACCTTGTTCCAGGGATGGTTATCAAAGCGGCCGCCGATGATCTCGCCCCATTCCTCCCACTCCTCGAAGATGGCGAGCCCGGCGTGCAGCGCAACAATGCCCTTGCCGTTCCGGACAAAGTCGGCAAGACTTTGTCTGAGCGTTGCGGCCCGCGCGCGAAGGGCCTCTTTCTGCGCATCGGGCAGCGCATCGAAGCCGGCGGGCAGGAAGAGTTCGCCGTACGCGTTGTTGAAAAAGACCGCATCGAAACGGTTGAGGTTTTCGGGTTCAAACATGGCGATGTCGTTTGAGCATTCGACGCTGAATGCCTGGGTCTTCTCCGCGATGATCTGGAGGGCCGCCTCGCCGTACGGGATCGCGCTGTGAACATAGTCCGCCGTCACCAGCGAGCAGACCAGCACCTTGCGCGGTTGCGCGGGAGCAGCAGTAGCCTTGCCGGGTGCGGCCTCGCGCATCTTCGCCAGTTCGTCGCTGGCCGGGCCAGGCGGAGTGTCCGCGTTCGCCGCGTGCAGCAGCAATGGGCTCCCGGCGACCATACACAACAACAGACATGCCGCTGTCTTCATAGCAGACTCCTTTCCGTTCCCGGAAACGTCCGGGACATCCCGTTGATGGCACGTTCTCCGCACGGGCGGACCCAAAGCGATGTAGAGCAGAACCAGAATGGCGAGGATACAAGCGGCATGGCGCTCAGCAGGAGCGTGACGAAGATCCCTGCATTCTGGCATGGAACCATGGGCATGAAACCCGCCTGAACCTGAAAACCCGCCTTTGTATTACGCATAGCCTACGGCCGGGCGGCAGATAATGCAAAATCGAGGGCGGCGCCGGCGGTTTTGCGTTTGGGCGAAGACAGGGCAAGATGTTTCATAATCTGCGGCGTATTGACGTCCAGGAGAAGGCCATGTAAGGTGACCATACAAGAGCTGCTGATTTCTGTATCTGCCCGCATGTGATCCGGGCAACCTCAAAACAACGCTGCCATTGCCGGTTACGCGGGCAGCAGAAAGGCGGGATTATGGAGATCTCTCAACGGTTTCGAGAGCTGGCCCGCAACCTTTACTGGACCTGGCACCCACGGGTCATCGCGATTTTCCGGGACATCGATCCTGAGCTGTGGCGCGAGGTCAATCACAATCCGGTCGCGTTCCTGAAACAGGTACCCGCTGAAACCCTGCGGAAGCGCGGCACCGAACTCGCGATTGACACACGGATCACCCACGCATTCCATCAACTCAACGGATATCTTGCCGAACAGTCGACCTGGGGCTCGCGGACCGGTGGCCCGACGCGCCTCAACCCCGTGGCCTATTTTTCGGCTGAATTCGGGCTTCACGAGTCGTTGCCGATCTACTCCGGCGGGCTGGGCGTGCTCGCGGGCGATCATCTTCAGGCGGCCTCCGATCTGGGAGTCCCGCTGGTGGGCATCGGCCTGTACTACGCCTACGGCTATTTCAATCAACGCCTGGACGCCGAAGGCTGGCAACGCGAGGAATATCTTGAGGCCGAGGTGGAGGATCTTCCCATTGACGTGGCAACGGACAGCCAGGGGCGCCCGTTGCGGGTACTTGTGGAAAACGGGAGCGACCAGACCTGGGCCCGCGTCTGGCGCGCTGAGGTGGGCCGCTGTTCATTGATTCTGCTCGACACAAACGTCGAGGAAAATTCGGAGGAGGACCGGGGCCTCACGGGTCAATTGTATGGGGGCGATGCCCGCACCCGGCTGCGGCAGGAGCTGATTCTGGGCATCGGAGGAATGCGCGCCCTTGAAGCCCTGGGCATTCACCCGAGTGTGATCCATTTGAACGAAGGACACAGCGCGTTCGCCACGCTTGAAGCCGCCAGACAAGTGCTGGAACGCGAAAACCGGTCCTTCGAAGATGTCCGGGAGCGCGTGTCAAACCGGACGGTGTTTACCACGCACACACCGGTGGAAGCAGGGCACGACCGGTTTCCGGCCGATATGCTCCTGGGCATGCTGGAGCCTCTGCGGGCGCAACTCCGGATTTCAGGGAACGAGCTGCTGGCGCTGGGGCGCGTCGACCCGCACGATGACGGTGAGACGTTCTGCATGACCGTGCTCGGTCTGAAAATGGCGCGCTACCGCAACGCAGTCTCGGCGATTCACGAGCGCGTCAGCCGGCGCATGTGGCGGGGCCTGTGGCCGTCGCGGCCGGTGGAGGAAGTGCCCATTTATCACATTACGAACGGGGTGCATACACCGACGTGGCTGGCGATGTCGATGGTGCGGCTGTACAGCCGGTACCATGGGGAAGACTGGGCCGACCGCGCACACCTGGCTCAAACCTGGGCCCATGTCGAAGAGATCGATTACGTCGAATTCTGGGAACAGCATCAGATCCTCAAGACGAGCCTGGTGGATTATGTCCGCCGCTGCGTGGCCCATCAGATTGCACAGCGCGGCGGCCCGGGTGTGAGCTGCCTGTCGCCGGAAGACTGCCTGAAACACGACGTCCTGACCGTGGGCTTTGCGCGGCGGTTTGCGACGTACAAGCGGGCCACGTTGCTGTTCGGCGATCTGCCGCGCCTCGACCGGCTCGTCAATCACAAAGAACGTCCGGTCCAATTCATTCTGGCGGGCAAGGCGCATCCTAATGATTCAAACGGGAAGTCGCTGATAAAACAGGTCTACGATGTTACGCAGATGCCGGAATTCCGGGGCAAAATTGTGTTTATTGAGAACCACAACATCAACGTGAGCCGGCACCTGGTACAGGGGATCGACGTCTGGCTGAACAATCCGCGGCGTCCCCAGGAGGCCTGCGGCACAAGCGGGCAGAAGGTGGTCCTGAACGGCGGCCTTAATCTGTCTGTTCTCGACGGCTGGTGGGCGGAAGCGTACGACGGGCACAACGGATTCGCCATCGGCGCTGGTGAGGAACACAGCGACCCGGAACAGCAGGACGCGTCGGACCGGGAGGCACTTTTCGCCTGTCTGGAGAATGAGGTGGCGCCCCTGTATTACGCGCGTGACTCGGACGGTATTCCCCGAGACTGGGTCGCCATGCAGAAACATGCGCTGCGCACCCTGCCGTGGCGGTTCAGTGCGTCGCGAATGGTGATGGATTACGTGCACAGCTGTTATCTGCCGGCGGCGGGCACTCTCACGTCTACCTATCCCGGAATAAACAGCCACCGGGCATAATGGCATGAGGCGCGATACCCTTTCACTTTGCCCGGGCAAGGCCTGAAGCCTTTGAAAGGCCGATCAACCGGCAGGCGGCGCGTGTGAGACTTTCCAGTACACGCCCAGCCGGTCCACGAATGCGCGCGGTTTCTCCGCGTAGAGCCGCGCACCCAGGGAAAGTGCCGCCCGGCGCAGCTCATCCTGGCGCTGGGCGCCCAGATGCAGGACTGTCTCAAACGCAGGCGGGGCGCCTGCCAGTGCCGGTGTCTGGATGAGCGCCACCCGCAAATCGGCCAGGTCGTGGTCTTGTCCCAGCGTGTCGCCCAGCACGTCAAGCTCCTCGACGAGCACGCTCATCATGGCGGGCCAGATCGATTGCAGCAGGCGGCCATGGTACCACAGGTATTTCACCGCCTTGCGCCATTCGTGAAATTGCTCGTCGGTCGCTTTTTTCCGGGCCAGGCGGAGCCCCTTACGGCCCTGCTGATAGATTCGGCGCACGCCATTGGCGACAGCGGAGAATCCCCGGCCCGAGAGCGGCCAGCCGTCCACGCGGGCGCGTGCGCCGTCCAGCATCGCCGCGACTTCGCACAGGGCATCGCTCTCATCCAGGTGTTCTCGCCGGGCCTGCTCGGCCAACGCCTGCAGGTTGCTGATCAACGGTATGAACAGGCCGCTATCCTGCCCGCCGAAATGCGTCTGGAGCTTCTCCGCCGTCGCCATCCGCACTGCTGCCTCCCGTAAACCGGACAGGCGTTGCGCTGCGTCGCGGAAACAGGCGTTCTCCCGTTTGAATACCCCCTCCCCCAGCTCTTCACGCGCCATGCGAAGGATCGCCCGGAGTTTCTTCATGCACTTGCGGACATCGTGGACCGCCTCGTCGCGTTGCGTGCCGGGGTTGCGGGCACTGGCGAGCGCCTGGTCGAGCTGTTCCAGGGCGACACGTTTCAGTCCGCCAGCGGCCGCCTCGCTCGCCTCCAGGGCATACGCCATGCACACCTCCTATCGCCGGAAAAGTGGACCATTCGCGCCGCTTCGTCATATCAGCCGGTGCAGCCCACACCGCGCTGGCGTCCATTCTGGCATCTATGACGCGCACAATCCAACGGCTACACGCGCGGACAGCTGGTCAGGCATTTCCGTGCTACGCCAAATCCCGCCACAAGGAGCACCGCAAGAGGGGGATTGAGTGAGATGAGGATCCCCGGCCAAAAGGGCGCATACCACCGCGAACGCGTTTTCTGGCGTCAATCTCGCTTCAGCCTGGCAGCGACCTCTTCGGTCACGTAGCGGCCCAGAGCTGCCTCGTCTGTATAGAGCTCCCACACCTGGTCGAGATTCTTCCATTCGGTTACGGCGCCGTCCTTGACGACCGCCACCACAACGCCGTTGCTGGACAAGTTGAAATCTTCAATGAAATGCCCATTCTCCGGTTCGTCGAGGTTGATGGCCGTCCAGACCAGCGCTCCGCTCGCCAGCTCCTTCTCGAATGCGCCGGACAGCGCGTGAAACGAACCCGTTTCGATGGCACGGCAGGTGTCGCATCGCATCGTCCGATGAAAGTAGTAGACAAACACCTGGCGGCCGGCCCCGGAGGGGGAGGCTTCGGTATCCGGCTCCTCCGGGGATACGGACACGCCGGTATTCGCCGCTGGCGGCGCCTTGGCCGCCATCTCACGGGTTGCATAATAGGCCAGGGCCACCACGGCCAACACAAGCAGCCCACTTGTTGCGATCCTTCGTGAATTCATGGAACCTCCTGCCAACGTGCGCGGCTATTACGAAAAACCAGGGCTTATAGTGACGCCATTCCCGCGAGTTCGGCACTCGGCGGCTCTGGAATTATGCCCGCGGCAGCCGGGAATCGCCAACTTTCGGCGCGGGCCCGATCGCACAGAATGGCTACTAGCGCATTCCTCATTCACGTGACGGGCTTTGCCCGGCAAGCCGCTCGGCAAACTGTTTCAACACGGCCATACTTTCGGGCGGGCTTTCGAAATTCCAGGCTTCGTGTACGTCAATCCCGTCGAATCCGTTTTCAAGTACGCGCGACGCCCAGTCGTTCATGCGCGACTCGAGTGCCTCGGGGCCGGCCGGGAGCCATTCCGAGAAAAGGTAGAGTTCTGTCCTGCCGGCACAGTATTCCCGGTAGTGTGCGGCAGCCCATTGAAAGAGGTCCTGTCCTTCGGCGAGCTGGATGTCGGGCTTCACCGTCCAGCAGGCATGGCCGGGATTGGACGCGATCTCGTAGTCGCCAAGCACAAACGCGTCTACGATACCCTCATCGACCAGCGTCTTCCAGTGATTGCTGTAGCGCGCCACGTTGTGTGTACTGAAATGGGGGTCCACCGTGAACTGGGTATACCGTCCGAGCTGAAGTCCGAGCCAGAGTTCTTTGCCCTGGGCGTGGCAAAGCTCGGCGAGTTCCCGGTAGAGCTGGACGACGAACTCGCCTTTGATGTCGTGCCACGCTTCTTTATCGAAATCGCCGGCAGTCCGGATATTGACGCCGTAGCGCGCCTGAAACGCCTCCACAACGGGTTGCTCGTAGCCGTAGAAGTCGGTCTTGTGCGAATTGGGCATGTGGCGGCAATGGGCGCTGGTCGAGCAGTGAATGCCGTCGGCGCCCAGGGCGAGCAATTCTTTTGCCTGAGCCAAACAGAACGCGCGCGCTTCCGGAAACGCATAGCTGATCAGCCCCGGGAACCGCAGGGTGCCGTCGCGCGCGGTCCAGACGCAGTGGGGGTGCTCTTCCAGAAACTTGGACCGGTAGCCCGGATAGAAGTTGTCGTAGATATCGATCCAGATCAGAGCTTTCATCCCGCGTTTGTGGGCGGCCGCGATAAAGGCCTCCGGCGGATTGCACGATTCGATAAAGGAACGGTATCGCGCCATAGCCTCTTTACGGACGGCGATGTACGCTTCTATATCGCCCACCGCGGCGCATTGATGAAGCCGGGCATGATCTTCGTCGAATTCCAGGGGATAGCTCAGCGAGGTACGGAAAGGCAACACCCCCAGAAATCCCATGCGCACAAGCAGCACCTCGGCGCCGCTTTCGTGCAGGCTGCCCACGAGCGCGTCCACGTCGGCTTCGGTCATTGGTTCCGGACGTCCGTGGACCTCATCGTTGACGTCAATATCCACAATCACGGTCGGAGTGGCGGCAGTCAACGCAGAGAGCAGGACGGCAAACGGCAACATAAACGCGGGCATTGGACCTCTCCTTCTACCCGGAGATGATGAATTCACGCCTCACCACAGGGCCTCATCCCGGGCGCTGTCCGTTCTACAGAACGCAACCGACAAAAACAAGACCTGCCCGCTGGCATACGCTCCTCTGCCGAGATCTTCACCAACGACGGACGGGGGGCGGTGTCGTTTCGTTTCCTTCCCGACGTAACGGCTCCCTCTCTGGCGCTGATGTACGAAGACGGCACCCGGCGTCCACGCTGCGGGCAAACGAAACGGGCTCCCGGCCGATGGTTCGGCGGGGAGCCCGTGTGCTTATGCATGTAGCCTGGGGTATCAGGCGAACAGGGGGGCCAGCACCAGCGCGATGACGCACATGAGCTTGATCAGGATGTTGATCGAGGGGCCTACCGTGTCCTTCAGCGGGTCGCCGACGGTATCGCCCACGACAGCGGCCTTGTGCGCGTCGGAGCCTTTGCCGCCGAAATTACCCTCTTCGATGTATTTTTTGGCGTTGTCCATGGCGCCGCCGCTGTTCGCGGTCTGAATGCCGAGCATAACGCCCGTGGCGATGGAGCCGACCAGGAAACCGGCGAGGCCTTCCGCACCCAGTGCGAATCCGACGATCACGGGGGTGAGAATGGCCAGCCCGCCCGGAAACAGCATGCCGTTGATGGCGCCCTTCGTGGCGATGTCGACGCATTTGGTGCTGTCGGGATGTACGCCTTTCTTGCCTTCCCTGAGGCCGGGAATCTCGCGAAACTGGCGCCGCACTTCAAGAATCATCGTGTCGGCACACTTTCCGACGGCCCGGAACAGCATGGAGGAGAAGAAGAACGGCATCATCGCGCCGATCAGGAGACCGGCCAGCACGGTCGGCTCGTCAAGGGTTGTGATCTGCGCGGGGAGGCCGTTGGCGGTCCGCACCACGTTGACTGTCAACATGAACGCGCTCAAGAGGCCGATGGCCGCAAACGCGGCGGAGCCGATGGCAAACCCCTTGCCAATGGCAGCCGTGGTATTGCCGACGGCATCCAGGTTGTCGGTGATTTTTCGGACACTGGGATCGAGTCCCGCCATTTCCGCAATGCCGCCGGAGTTGTCGGCAATGGGTCCGTAGGCGTCAACCGCGACGACCATGCCGGTCGTGGCGAGCATGCCGAGGGCGGCAATGGCGACGCCATAGGTGCCGGCGAAGTAGTAGGAAATGACCACCGCGATGGCGAGTGCGATCACGGGCGCGAAGGTGCTCTGCATGCCGACGGCGGTACCGTCCGTCACGGCGATCGCCGGGCCGGTCTGGCAGCGTTCGGCAAGCCGCTTCACGGGATTGTAGCTGCCGGACGTGAAGTATTCGCTGACGAATCCGACAATGGTGCCGGAGAGGATGCCGACCACGCAGGCCCAGGCCGGGCCGAACTTGCCGTAGGAGACGCCCTCCAGGCTGAACGGTTTGCCCGCCAGAGCGGAATACGCGAACACGCCGACGATGGCGAGCGCCGCGGCCAGATACGTGCCGTTCATAAGGGCCTTCTGCGGATTGCTCTTCGCGAAGATCTTGACGTACATCACACCGACGATCGAGGCGAAAATGCCAATGGCGGCCACCACAAAGGGGAAGGCCGTGGCATAGGTCGCACCTGCCGCCTCAGACACTTGTGAAATCACCGTCGCGACGGCCAGGCTCGCGATAATGGCCTCCACGTACGATTCCAGCAGGTCCGCGCCGAGTCCGGCCACGTCGCCCACGTTGTCGCCTACGTTGTCCGCGATCACGGCGGGGTTTCTGGGGTCGTCCTCAGGGATACCGGCCTCGACCTTACCGACGAGGTCAGCGCCCATATCGGCGCCTTTGGTAAAGATACCGCCACCGGAACGGCCGAACAGGGCCACGAGCGACGCGCCCATGGCGTAGCCGTTGACCACCGTGGGATTGCCATCAAACATGACATAGACGATGATCAAGCCGAGCAGGGCGATGCCGACCACGCCCATGCCCATGACCGCGCCGCCGCTGACTGCCACGTCCAGCGCACTTTTGACGCCGCCCGACTGGGCTGCGGCGGCCGTGCGGGCGTTGGCGCGTGTGGCGATGGCCATGCCCAGAATTCCAGCCAGGGCACTCGCGGCCGAGCCGAAAAGGAACGCAACGGAAGTGCGCCAATCGATGCCAAAGCCGGGCTTAGCGACGCCTACCGCGACAAAAAAGATCATGATCGCGAGGACGAACGCAGCCACATAGGTGTACTCGCGCTTGAGGAAGGCCGCGGCGCCCTGCTGAACCATTTTCGAGAGGTGCGCCATGGTCTCGTTGCCCTGCGGCTTTGACAGTACATACCTGGCCAGGTACGCCACAAACGCCAGCGCACACAGACTGGCGAACCCGGCTACGCCCAGAAATCCACTTTCACCCATAGGTCTCGGTACTCCCTTTGCCCTTCCCGGCGCTCGGCCGGTTGCCGGGCATGTTGTGCGTTACGCCAAGCCGCGGGGCCCCGGCCTGTGCCGGGTGCGCGCGCACGCTTTACTCCATATCCGCGTCGTCAAAAGAAACGCCCGCCTGCGCAAGCGCCACACGGGCGGCCTGCTGCTCGGCCTCTTTCTTGCTCCCGCCAACGCCTTTCCCCGCGGGCTTGCCGCCGAGCAGGACTTCCACTTCAAACACTTTCTTGTGGTCGGGGCCATCCGATCGAACTACCGCAAACTCGGGCAGGCCGATACGGCGTGACTGGCAATAGTGCAGGAGCCGCGATTTGTAGTCCCAAATCTGGTGCTGTTCCTGCAATATCGCCAGTTCGGGTTTGAGCAGCCGCACGGCAAACGCGCGGGCGGCTTCCCATCCCTGGTCCACATACACGGCGCCGAGCAGAGCTTCGAGGCAATCCGCCAGCAAGGCTGCCCGGGCGCGGCCACCGGCCAGTTCTTCGCCTTTTCCCAGCCGGATCGCCGGAGCGATATCCAATCCCCGGGCGATGCGCGCCAGACAACGCCGGTTCACCAACGCCGCGCGCATGCGGCTGTATTCGCCCGGCGTGCGTTCCGGCACCTGCTGAAACAGCAGGTGCGCCGCCGCCAGGCCGAGCGCCGCATCGCCCAGGAACTCCAGAGACTCGTAGTTTTCGTGCCGGTCTTTTCGTTCGCAGGCGATGGAAGCGTGCGTGAGCGCGCGATCAAGGACCGCGAGGTTGTCAAACCGTATCCCCAATCGCGACGCGAGCATCTTCAGTTCGCGAAGTCGTAAGGAATCTTCACTCATACCGCTTGAGAATCAGCGACGAATTGTGACCCCCAAATCCTAGCGAGTTTGACATGGCAATTTCAATATCGGCCTCCCGGGCTTCGTTGGCCACGATATTGACGGGGCATTCGGGGTCGGGCGTATCGTAATTGATTGATGGAGGAAGCACCCCCTCGCGAATCGCCATCAGCGTGGCAATGGCTTCAACCGCGCCCGCGGCGCCGAGAAGGTGGCCGATCATGGATTTGGTGGAGCTGACCGGAGGCATGGATTCGCCGAACACGGTCAATAAAGCACGGCTTTCCGCAAGATCGTTGTATTTGGTACTGGTGCCGTGGGCATTGAAATATCCAATGTCTTCCGGGCTCACCCGGGCTTCATGCATTGCATTGCGCATAGCGCGTGCGGCGCCCGAACCGTCCTCCCGCGGCGCCGTGACGTGAAAGGCGTCGCAGCTTTCGGCATAGCCCGCGACTTCGCCGAGGATTTCAGCGCCGCGCGCTCTGGCATGCGCCTCCGACTCCAGCACGAGGATGCCGGCGCCTTCGCCCATGACGAAACCGTCGCGATCGGCGTCAAATGGCCGGCTGGCCCGCTCGGGCTCATCGTTTCGCCGCGACAGGGCCTTCATGGAAGAGAACCCCGCCAGGCAAATGGACACGATGGTGGCCTCAGAGCCTCCGGTCACCATCACGTCGGCTTTTCCCCAGCGGATGGCGTCGGCTGCGTCGGCAATGCAATGATTTCCGGTCGCGCAGGCGGTCACGACGGCGCGGTTGGGGCCCTGCAATCCCAGGCGGATACAGATTTCACTCGAGGCCATGTTGACCAGGGCCATCGGCGCCAGCATGGGCGAGACGCGCTTGGGGCCGCGCTGCACCAGTACGGTCACCTGTTCCTGAATGGTGTCGAATCCGCCTACTCCGCTGCCCACAATCGCGCCGCATCGCTCGGGGTTAGCCCCGTTGGCGTCCAGCCCCGCCTGTTTCCAAGCCTGATCCGCGGCGTACAGTGCAAACTGGGTGTACCGGTCGCGGCGGCGCAGATCCTTTGTGGACATGCCCTCGGGGGCGCAGTCCTCGGCCATGCCGGCGATTTGGGAGGCGTAGTCGGAGGGATCAAACCGGTCGATGCGGCGAACTCCGGAACGTCCTTCGCAGAGGCCTTTCCAGAAGGCTTCCACGGAGTTGCCCAGCGGCGAGACCACGCCCATGCCTGTAATAACCACTCGCATGTCTTACCCCGCTCAATGTCAAAAACCCAACCCGCGGCCATTGGACCACGGGCTGGGCGTTCCTTGACCTCCTCGTATAAAGAAGCGCTGAGAGCGTGCGCGAAACATCTATTGATTGTTGAGCTTCGATTCGATGTATTTGATCGCGTCACCGACAGTCTGGATGTCGTTCGCTTCGTCGTCGATCTCGACGTTGTACTCCTCCTCGAGCGCCATGAGCAGCTCGGTGAGATCAAGCGAATCCGCGCCCAGATCTTCGATGAAACGAGCGTCGTCGGTTACTTCCTCGGGTTTCCGTTCGAGGTTTTCCACGACGATCTTCTTGACGGTTTCCGCGACATTGATCTCTGTCATCCGCAACACCTCCCTTCCATAGTTGGGGCTTGCTGAACTCACTGCCACCCAGTCACAGATTCCCCCTGGGTCGGATAAGGGCAGAGTATACCATCGGCCAGGGCGAATTTCTAGTTTTCGGTGTTCAAACGCTTTGGCAGAACGGTTGCGCCCGGCGACGTGCTTGAGTAGGATTGTGGCGGGAGAGTCGCGTGAATGGGGCCCTCTGGAGAAAGCGCGCGCGGCGGGAGGCATCAGGTATGCCATCGCCCATTGCGCCGGCACCACTCCAGCGCGGGTTCAATCACGCAACTTTTTCCATAAAACGGATTCCAATGTGACTCAGGTGATTGGTGCGGAGTGTGTGGGATGCCCGTGCGACCGTGCCGGGAGGTAAAACGGATGCAGCTGGCGGACGTATTCGAACAGATTCAGGAAAGTGACTGGCAGGGTGAGGTGGCGCTGCATTGGGACGATTCCATGGCGTGCATGCCGGACGTGCTGCCGTTCCTGGAACCGGACCAGATCGCTGAAAACCTGGATTGGGGCGGGCTGGAGAGCTCGCATCAGCAAGCGCTCGAAGAGGCCGCCCGGCAGATCGCTGGGACGCCCGAGTTGAAAGCCCTGGCGTGGCACGCCTGGCGCCGTCTCTACGAGTCGGACGACCCCGTTGATTTCAATCACTGGCCGGCGCTCGACGCTGCGATGAACGATACGAGCGGATGCTTCTACCTGCTGCTGGGCCTGGCAATGGTGCCGGGCACCCGCGCCATCCACGAATCGCTCGGCATACCCAGTTCCGTCACTCGCGAAACCTGCCTGCAGGTGGCATGTTTTGCGGACAATTTCCGCCGGGCGCGGCACGGCCGGCTGGGAATGTTCCGCGGCCAGCTGTTCTGGATGCGCAATTACCCGCAGGGCCGGCTGTTTCGGCTGGGGCGTTTCGAATACCGCCTCCAGCCCCTGGGACCTTTCGTGCATGTGTTCCGGCATCGCGAACAGAACCTCACGGTGGTCCTGTCCGCCGGCGGGCGGTTGTTTGATGACGCCGGCTACGCCGTACAGATCGGTACCGCCGGAAGCTGGGAGGCCGGCTTCACGCTGTCGGGCGAGGCCGCGCGCGGATTCCCCGTCCATCCCGCGGGGCACGTCCTGCGCTATGAAGTGACCCTGCCCCGCTCGGAATGGGACCACGTGGTGAAGCCTGGCGACACTATGCTGGATGTCCACATCCCATCCGGCGGCCAGATGACGCCCCAGAGTTGCCTCGACACCATGCGCCGGAGCGTCGAGTTTTTCCGGACGTATTTCCCGGACAAGCCGTTCCGGAGCTTCTGGTGCCATTCGTGGATCTTCGGGCCTCAACTGGAGACGATCCTGCCGGAAACCGCCAATCTTGTGAAATATTTGCGTGAGGTGTACCTGTATCCCGTCTACTCGGAAGACGGCGGATTATGGTTTATCTTTTTTCAGGACAAATTTGATCTGCCCACCGTCCCGCGGGAGAATTCGCTGCAGCGTACCGTGGCTCAGTATCTCGAAAAAGGCGGAGAATGGCGTGAAGGCGGCATGATCGCCCTGGTCGACGACCTCGACCAGTTCGGCAGCCAGATCTACCGCTCCCGCTGGCCTGAAGTGGTGAGCCTGCTCGGCCTGCCCGCTTAACACTATAAAAAGAGGCCGTAAGTAGAGAAAATCCGGCCTTTTCCAAGGCTTGGAGGCGATCTGTGCCTACCTGGGCAGCGCCGTAAACAGCCGTCCTCGCGCTCAGGGCAAAACGAGCCCGGACCCCGTTTTCTGTCTCGCTTATCGCCTCAGAAACTGACGGATATTTGTCACTATTGCCGAGAATCGTCAAGACGACGTCCTGCCTGTCCATCCACTCGCATTCACCGTTTTTTTTCGCGGTCTGTAACTCTTTCATTGGTCGCAAAGTCGGCGTCTCGCGCGCTTTCCAGAACCTGCAACAACGCTTGGCATGAACCGTGCTCCTATATTGACCAGGCACGAACGGGCGGGAGACCCGCCGGCAATGTGGAGGTGAATGGAATGAGCCGGTCGTGGATACATCAGACGGACGCCTCAGGCGAAACTCCGCTGAACCGCGCCTTAAGATGCGGGTTTGAGGGACTGGCCGAGTTTGTGCTGCGCGAACTGCATCAAAATAAACACAAATGCGCCCCTCAGCCCAGGCCCGCCGATGCCTGCGTTGACAGGAGCACGGCCGGTTTCCAGCCGGCAGACGGCGAGTCCTGGATCGGAAACTCGGGGAACGCCGACACAAAATTACACAAGGCCATCCGGGATGGATACCGGGACATGGTGGAGGCGATGCTCGTATTCGGCGCCGATGCCAACGAGACCACCGCATCCGGCATGACCCCGTTGCACTGGTGCGCGCTTACGGGAGACGCGGAACTCGCGGACGTGCTGGTGGAACATGGCGCCAGGACCGATGCACGGGCGCCCGGTTTGGGAGGATTGACACCTAAAGCCGCAGCGATTTTGATGGGTTACGAGGAGGTGGCGGATCTCCTCAGCGCCTGCGGAGGTACCGGCTGATATGGGAACGCGAACAGGAACCGCATGGGAACGGGCCATTCAGAAGTGGTACTGGAAAGACCGGGAGATGGACAAGGGCTGGATCAACCGGGAAGACGCGTTTGGCGAGACACCGCTGGTCCGCGCGTTGCGCTGCGGAAACCAGACCCTCATCAACTTCATGCTGGGACAGGATCGAGATGATGAACCGGCGGCGCCGGTGGATACGCCGGAAGACTCCCTCCAGAGTGCTGCCTATTGGGGAGCGGCTCAGGCGGTTCACGCCCTGCTTGAAAACGGCGCGGACGCCACCGGCCGGGATAACAGCGGCGAAACACCTCTGCACAAGGCGGCGCGGAACGGCCGTTGCGAGGCTGTGGAGGCCTTGCTGGAACACGGCGCGCTGGTCAACGTGCCGGATGACCAGGGATTAACGCCGTTGCATTGGGCCACGCTGGCCGGCGACCCCGAAGTCGCGGAATTGCTGCTTGAGCAAGGAGCAGACCCGCGCGCATCGGCCGGGCTGCTGGGTGACCTCAGCCCGCGAGCCATCGCCAGCCTCATGGGATATGACGAGCTTGTGGATGTATTCAATGCGCACGGCGCCGCCGTGGTATAGCTCAGGGATCGGGGCCCGCGCCGCCCGGCGCGGCTGGCCCCGCCTCGCGGTAAAGCCTGCCCGCCTCTCCAGCCAGACCGCAGGTTTTGCCAGATGGCGAAGCGTGGACGGCCACCGAGCGATGCCGGACCGCGAAGGTGGGCGGCTCGCACCGTAGTACACGCTTCAAACCCAGCGCCGGGACGGTCTCACCACCGCATCTCGCCCTCGAGACCGTCCCGGCACCTTCCGTTTCCCGTACGATCAGGCCGGGATAAGCTTCGGCACTTCGCTGATGACGCGGGCTACTGGAATGCCCGCCGCTTCGAGCTTTGCGATCTTGGCCGCGGCGGTATCGTCTTCTCCGCCGATGATCGCACCCGCATGCCCCATGCGGCGGCCTGGCGGTGCGGTAACGCCGGCCATGAAACCGACGACGGGTTTGCTCATGTGCGTCTGAAAATACTGCGCGGCGTCCACTTCGTCCTGCCCGCCGATCTCGCCGACCAGCACGACGGCGCTCGTGCCGGGGTCCTCCTCGAACAAGGGAAGCAGATCGATGAACCGGCTGCCGATAATGGGGTCGCCGCCGATGCCGATGCAGGTGGACTGACCCAGGCCCGCGTCGGTCAATTCCTTGACAATCTCGTAGGTGAGGGTGCCGCTCCGCGAGATGACGCCAATACTTCCGGGACGGTGGATGGCCCCGGGCATGATGCCGACCTTGCATTCGCCCGGAGCGATGAGGCCCGGGCAATTCGGCCCGATCATCCGCTTGCCGGCATCGGTCAGCGCGCGCCAGCCCCGAAGCGCATCCATTGTGGGGATGCCTTCGGTGATCACCACCAGCATCTCCAGGTCCGACTGAGCGGCATCGAGCATGGCGTCGAGCGCAAAACGGGCCGGCACATACATCACGGACACCTGCGCGCCTGTGGCCGCCACGGCTTCCGCCGCCGAATTGAACACAGGCACGCCGTGCACAGTCTGTCCGCCTTTGCCGGGGGTAACGCCGCCGACGATGCGGGTGCCGTATTCGAGCATCTGCTGCGTGTGGAACGAGCCGTCGCGCCCGGTGATGCCCTGCACAATGACCCGGGTATCTTGGTTGATCAGGATGCTCATGACTGCCTCCCTATCTCGACGGCTTTCGCGGCGGCTTCTTCCAGCGTCGTGGCGGAAATCAGGCGGGCGCCTTCCAGCAGCCGGCGCCCTTCGGCCTGGTTCGTGCCGATGAGGCGAATCACGACAGGCACGGACACATCGCATTCGCTCAGGGACTGCAGAATACCCCGGGCGATATCGTCGCAGCGGGTGATTCCGCCGAAGATGTTGATGAGAATGACCTTCACCCCGGGATCTTTGAGGATCATCCGGAACGCAGTCACCACTTTGGCGGGATCGCTGCTGCCCCCTACGTCGAGGAAATTCGCGGGGTTGCCGCCAACGTGCCGGATGGTGTCCATGGTGGCCATGGCCAATCCAGCGCCGTTGACCATGCACCCGATGTCTCCGTCGAGGCGGATGAAGCTGAGCCCGGCCTCTCTGGCACCGAGTTCGTCGGCGTCCTCGCTGTCCGAATCGCGGAAGGCAACGAGTTCCGGATGGCGAAACAGCGCGTTGTCATCAAGCATCACTTTGGCGTCGAGAGCCTCGACGCCGCCACTCCCGGTAAGCACCAGCGGGTTGATCTCGATAAGCGAGCAATCCTTTTCAATGAAGAGGCGCGCCATCCGCGCCATGATCGCCGCGGCCTGATCGGCCAGCTCGCTTTCGGGAAAGAGGCGGCAGGCGAATGCGGCGACCTTAGGATCCCCTTCGAGCGATGCCAGCTGCTCCGGGTTGACCGGCAGGCGGAAGATCTTCTCGGGAGCGTCTCGAGCGGTCAGCTCGATATCGATCCCGCCTTCCGCGCAGCCGACAAATACCGTTTCGCGGGTGCTGCGATCTATCAGCAGGCTCAGATAGACTTCGCGCGCGATATCGATTGCCGGCGTCACCAGAATGGCGCGGACCGGCAGCCCCTGAATGGTCAGCGCAAAAATACGTTTGGCAGCTGGAGCCACATCCGCCAGACTGGAAACGACCTGGACGCCGCCGGCTTTGCCCCGGCCACCGGAATGGACCTGCGCCTTGAGGACGACCGGCAGACCAAGCGCGCGGGCCGCTTCCACCGCGTCGTCCGGCGTAGCAGCCACGATCCCGCCTGGCGCCGGTATGCCGGCCTCGCGAAACAGGTCCTTCGCCTGATACTCGTGGATTTTCATGCGGTGGCGTACCTCCTTCCCCCCGCTACTTCCATCGGGCAAGCATACTACGAAAGAAACCCGAATGCCTCTGAGCGTATTCCAGATAATTCCGCCGCGGATTCAGTAAAAACGCAGGGGATGTCCGCCTGCAGCGCCGTCGGGCCGCATATGGCCCGCCGTGCCGTGTTATACTGGCAATCACGGCGTCATCAGGCAATGCCCCGGCATTTCGGGCAGGAGGTGAGCCATGAACAGGCAGGTAGGATCAACCATCCTCGAAGTCGCGCTGGGCGACATCACGAAAGAGCGCGTGGACGCCATCGTCAATGCGGCCAACACGAGCTTGCTGGGCGGGGGAGGCGTCGACGGCGCCATCCACCGTGCGGGAGGCCCCGCGATCCTGGAGGAATGCAAAAAACTGAACGGCTGCGAAACCGGCGACGCCAAAATCACCACGGGCGGCCGCTTGCCCGCCCGGTACGTCATCCACACCGTCGGCCCGGTATACCGCGACGGCAATCACGGTGAGCCCGGCCTGCTGGCACGCTGCTATTGCCGCAGCCTCGAAGTGGCCCTCGAAAACGGGGTCCGAACCATCGCCTTCCCCGCCATCAGTTGCGGGGTCTACGGCTACCCCGTCCCGGAAGCCGCCGAAATCGCCGTCACCACCGTGGCTGACCTGGTTCAATCGAACGAAGGGCTTGAATGCGTGCGTTTTGTGCTGTTTTCAGAGGAGATCTACCACCCGTATGCCGCCGCCGTAGCCAATCTTTAGCCTGAGCAATGACAGCCTTCGCGAGACGCCGGCGCGGCCGTGCCTTTGCCTTCTTTACTGCGCAATCGTTCGGGTTGAAAAATGAGAGCCAGTGCAGGTACAACCACGCATCGACACCCGGGCGCTATCGACACAGGCGCGCAGCGAGCAAGGAGTTCATGCAATGATGTTCCTGGAGCTTGCCGAATCGCTATCCCGCTACGAAACGATCCTCGAACCCGA